>NZ_JBMOJE010000107.1:0-16476 GCF_049316945.1 Propionivibrio sp.
AGTTTTGAGCTCAGATTAAATGAGAATGACCAACGGGTCGTGCTCACATTAACTGTAGCGGCTTGCAATCGTAAACACTTCAGCTCGCAATCAGCGTAGTTTTGAGCTCAGATTAAATGAGAATGACCAACGGGTCGTGCTCACATTAACTGCGAATGTGCTCGCAATCAGCGGCTTCAGCTTGCAATCAGCCGCTGCCAGCTCAGATTAATTGCGACTGACCGAAGGCGTTTGAGATGCCGTCGGAAAGGAGAAATGCACCTCTTTCTTAAAATCAACAGCAGCGCTGGTGATGAGGAAGGGAATATCTTGCATGGACTTCTCGTAAAGAAACTCATGTATCGGCCATGTAGATTAAATTTGTTTTCCACACCGGTTTTCTTTACCAGTTTTGGCCTATTGAGCGGCGATAAACGCCACTGCTGACGCCGGTAAATCAAACCCTCGTTTTCTTGACCGCGGCAACGCGCCTATCTGGCGCTGCCGGCTGGCATCTCGGACGCCTTCGGTCAGTCGCAATTAATCTGAGCTGGCAGCGGCTGATTGCAAGCTGGAGCCGCTGATTGCGAGCACATTCGCACCTAATGTGAGCACGAGCACCGTTTCATTCTCATTTAATCTGAGCTCAAAACTGCGCTGATTGCGAGCTGGACTGTTTACGATTGCAAGCCGCTACACTTATATGCCGCTTCTTATAGCTTCGCTCCATGCGGACTTTCTAACGCCAGCGTATTAGTACCTGCTAATTTTTACCTTTTCGGGGCTTTGGGCAAAAATAGCCAATACGTGAATGAAGCGTTCGGACGCCTTGCCGAGCGCATCCAGAAACTTGCTGGCTGAAGTTGAAATTGGAGTTTGGGGTGACGGAAATTTCGCCGTACTGGGCTTACAACCCCATACTCTCTTGTTCACCCACAGAGCATTTTCTCCGTCCCCGATCGCCCTTGGTGACCTGGGCTTTCTTTGGCTCCAGGCCTCCAACCACTCCCCGAATCAGGGCTTGCTGCCCATCCAGCTTCGAATTTGTTTTTTCAGGCCGGTCAGGCTGGCGGCCTCCAGCACTGTCACGCCATAGGCCCGGGCGCGGCGGCGGGCGTCGTCATCCAGGAGGCGTGCGGACACCAGCAAGGAGCGGCCATAGAGTCCTCGGGCGTGGTTGCCCAGAGCATCAATCTTGTTCAGGATGTCCTGTTTGCCGTTGGCGCCTTGCCAGTTGATAGTCTTGCATTCGGCGATGAGCAGACGGTTCTTGTGCAGGATCACCAGGTCCAACTCATTGTCGTCCTTGTTGCCGGCAGCGCCTTCATCATTGGCCTGGACGAATACGCCGCAGCGACAGTCATCCACACCACAGTCACTGGCCGCCAGCCAGGCCCATTCTTCCAGCCAGCCACCGCCCAGATAGCGTAGCGCATCGAGGCTGGAGAAGAACGCCGGATCGCCCTCCCCATTCCTGACCAGCAGTCCGGCGGCGAAGATACTGTCTAACAGAGGTGTCGCCGCCGCCTTGGGGCAACGCAAGTCCGGTATGGCCGTCGTCGCTACGTGCTTTTCGAGCAGCGTCCTTTTACGTTCCGCACTCGCGGACTTGAGGTTGCCTTGGATATGCGCCTTGTAAATCAGTTCTTCCACCTGTTGCGCCCGGCGGTTCAGTTCGCCGATGAGTGTCCCGACAGGCCCTTGGCCACGACCGCTCAGGGCCTCGACAAGCTTTCCGGACAGAGGTCTGCGCCCACGGACCGTCTGCCGCCAGGCTTCATCGTCCGAGGCGCTGCGGGTGATGCGGTAACCCTGGCAATGCAGATAGTCGTCGATGCTGGTAATCAGGCTGCCGAGGGCTTCCGGCGGTTGGGTGGCACTTTCCATGTGACGGATATAGCCGCCGCCCTGGGTGTCGGTGTACAGGATTTCCAACCCCTGGAATTCCATGAAAAAAGCACTGGAGAGGGCCTTGGTGCCGCCGGTGGCATTCAGTGTCAGTGGCTCCGTGGGATGGGCCAGCAGGAGTTTCTCCCGCAACTGCCGGGCGAACTGACGGGCGGCGTGGAAATCCATGCTGCATTCGGGCGGCGCGCCGTGAGGCGTAATCTGTGCTGCACCGTAGCCGTAGCGTTGCAGGGAACGGGCAAGGCGGTCCAGACCTCTGTCAGGAGCCAGCATTTCGGGCGTGCACACCAGTTCGACCCGGGCCGGCCGACGCTTGAGGATGGGCAGCAGATTGGCCATGTGCTGGTCGGAAACGAGGCACACATGGCTGCCCTGGCCGAGGGCGGGAAGGCTGGCCGGAGTTTGGGCGACCGGCATTACGGGGCTGCTAAAGACGATGAACTCCCGACAGGTGGCGCCGAAGGAGACCATGTCATCAGGCGTCAGTTCGTCGCCGCGCCGGTGTGTCGGAACGGTCATGACAATGTGAAAGTAGCGCCCGCCGCGGGCACAGATTTCGGCCGCCAGATGCACTGGCAGGGTGCCGATCACCGTGTCACCCAAGCCCACGTCGGCAGGGTCAATCGTATCGACAATGCGCTCCGACCCACCTTCTTCTGGAGGTGCGACGACGCCGTGTTGATGCGCCCAAGCAACGGCGCCGGGATGGCGGGTGACAAACCAGGTAATCATGGTGTTTCTCCTGTGCTGCGGTTACGGTTGAGGGCTACCGATCCGCGTCCTCGGCGGACGTTTCGGTGACCAGTTTCTGCCGCTGTTGCCGCCGCAGAGCCTTCCAGGGCTTGGCGTGGGCGCCGGCATGTTTTTGCCAGGCGGCGACCGCCACCGAATTCCTGGGTGGCGAACTGGCGGGAACAACAAATCGATTGGGATAGGCCTGTTGTGGCTTCAAACGATCTTGATCTGGCTTGCATCTAGCGGCAGGGAATACTGCGCAACATCATTTTGCCTGACGCGGGTTATGGCGTAACGTGCGGCGGCGGTCTTACCCAGGGCGTCTTCAAACGTACTGTTGATCCGCGACTTATGAGGTTCGAAGTATTTCGCCGTCTTGATTGCACTCGTCTTGCGCCAGTCGAGGGCACTTTCCAGGCGCACGTATTCGGCGCTTGTGGAATTATTGAACACCCGCATTGCGGCGCCGAGATAATCAGCCATCACTTCGGGCCTGCTCCAGTCCGTTATAGCATCTCCCTGGCGCAGGCGCTCGGCCAGCCAATAAAGCACCACGAATTCGGTGCTGCCCAGATTCATGAGTTCATCGTCAGCCCACGCTTGACGGGTCGCCAACTTCAGAACCAGAAGCGGCGCTTCAAGTCCCCTGTTTGCCGTGCTCACGACCTGGGAAAAAGAGGACTGGCCCTTGCGCAGACGTTCCGGCAGTCCTGTGCGCAGGTGCACAAAGGGTATATTCGCCAGTTCCACCCGTGCGTTTCGGGCATCCACGGTGACTTCCTTGTCGCCGCGCCTGCTATGAATGGGATGGTCGTATGGGGTGGGGTAATAAAACTCCCGATTGGTTTCATAGGGGTCGGATACCAGCACGTGGGAGAGCCGATCCTGCGGGCGGCCATACAGGGAAAGAGCGTAGCCGAGGTAGTAGCCCATGGTCTTCCGGCCACCGGCGATGGAGACGTGCAATTCAGTTCCCTCGTCTTCGGTCAGGGCGCGCAGTGTCTCGATGATGAAATCCGCCGCCAAGGTGTTTTGTTCCGGGGTGCGAATATCGTCCATAACCTTGCCATGCGCATCCTGCAATATGTGGATATTGGAAACCGGAAAATTGATGGTCGGTAGCCGGTAGTCGGCGCACAGGCGATGAAACCAGCCCTCTGGGAGCAGCAGGTTGAGGCGGGCGTTCTCCGCTCCGGTGGCGGTGGTAATCAGATGGATTTCGTCAGGAATCCAGGGCGATTCCTCGCGGCAGGCGAGGGCATAGAGGGTTTCAGTGACGACCTGCGGGGTAAGTCCGGTAACAGCCAGCAGGATGCGGCGGTTGGATTCGGTCGGTTTCATATCGGCAGCTCCGGAGAGGGAATGGCGCGATTGTCCCCGCCATTGCATCCATGTCGGCCCATGACAAGCTTGCGTCCTGCACAGGGCCACGCCTTCAACGCCCACCCACCGTCCGGAGAAAAATCCCGGGATAGTCTTAATCCCGTTCGTTTATCCGGGCGTGCGAACCGCGCTACGCTTATGGCATGCTGATTCATATCCACCCCTGAAACCATTGTTTTCCTTTGGTAATCAATCACCGGCACGCTTTGTCTTTTATGCACTCAATCCTCTACCTTCAAGCCCATGAAAAACTTGTAGGCTCTAGCCTTGGCCTTATTTGTTTTCCTGGTTTCACTGGCCCATGATCGGATCCATGTCCCATGCAGTTCAAGGCCAATCGCAGGCACCCGCGCCCACTCTTCGCCGCTGTAGTCAGCTTTAGTGCCGTTGACGCCAGTTCCGAATTTTTCGGCAAGCTGCTTTTCATCCATGCCCTCCAGTCGGAAGCGAACCTTCTCTTCCGGCCCTTGGGTCTTCTCCATGGACTTTCGACGCTCTGCTTCGGCCTTGCTCATGGCCTGCCGATCGATCGTCATGAAACCGTAGCCGGCCGCCCGTTTGGCGCCGATGCCGGTTTCCGCCAAGGCATTCTGCAGTAGATCGAGGGCGAGTTGCGCCCAGGCGGGATCGCCCTCCACGACAAAATAAAAACTCCCCTGCACGGCAATCTGGGCATTCGGCACCGGGCTGTCGAAGTCGGTGGCTTCGCCCGTGCCGGCGTAATACTGTTGATGATGGACCGTCACCACCTCACGAACAAAAGGGAGGACACCCATCTCCGGAATCCACCAGGCGTCGTGCCACACCAAGGCGCCGGCGCTCGCCGTGCGTTTGCCTGCTTTTGCACTGTCCTCATCCTCTCCGAAGAGGGTGGCAAGGTAGTCTGGCGGTACACCAATGGCCCCGGCGTAGGCCCGCGCAGCCCCCTTCGCCGACGATCCGGGAATCATGGGCATGCCATAACTGTGACTGGTGCAAACGCCGGTCTCAATGGCTGAGGCGGCGGTCAGGCCGATGAACAGGCGGTGGTCCAGGCGGGCATATAGGAGGCGGAAATGGGCGGGGTCTGCCGTCGCCTCTTGCCAGCGCTGGTAGGCCTGAGCATAGAGCCTGGAGGGTTTCTGGTTGCAGGCGACATCGAGATGGCCTGCCTTGCCGTTCTGTTGTTCGTCCCCTTCGCCCTTAATAAAGCTTTTCCAGCCTCGGGCCAGCCAGAGGCCAACATGGGGAGATGAGGTCCGGCCCAGAGAAAGCATGAGACGCTGCCGCATGAGAGGCATGGACATGTCAGGGGGACTCATGAGGGTTCCCCGTCGGTGGTCTTGGCGCCAAGTATCCCTTGAGCATAGCGCTTGAACCAGCCAGCCGCATCCAGGGTGCGACGCGTCAGGTGCTGGTAATCGGTCAGGTTGCTGTCGATGATCTTGCCGTGGAAAGCCTTGCAGCGCAACTTGAGCGCCTCCAACTGCTCGGCTGGGTTGCTGTCGATGATCTTGCCCTGGAAAGCCGTGCCATGGCCTTCGCCGAGCACGGCGGCCAGATCATCCAGATATTTCAGGTGTTCGTACTTGCCCTTTGCGAGCACAAAACCCGTGGCCTGAGCCAGGCCGGATTGGAGCACCATGACCGGGAAGTTGAGCGCCAGGGCGCCGTACTTCTTTTCTTCGGGCTTGTTCTTGATTGCGTCCACCCGGGGGTAGGCCGCCTTGGCGTATTGCTGGGATCGTGTTTGCATGGCGGATGCTCCTCAGGCCAGCAGAAAACGGCACAGGCCACGGCCGACGGTATGTTTGCCGCCGATCTGCAAGGCCACTTCCTTCGTCGGCAAGAGGGTCGCCAGATCCTCTGCCGAGGATTTGTCACCCTTGATGCGCGACCGGGAAACACCGATCACGCCCCACAACACGGCTTCTGCCGGCAGGTTCTCTTCGTACCAGAGGGCACCCGTTGCCACCGTGCGAGTCTCCTTGTCAATCCTGATGCGGGCGCGAATTTCCGTGGCGGTGTCGGCCAGGAAGGAAAACACCGGGTCGGGCAAAATGGCGAAGTGCTTCGTGAATTCATCCTGCCATTCGGCTTGTTCCGGATAGAGGGATTGGGCTATGCGCTCCGCCCAGGCGGTCGTGGCCGTCTCGCCGAGCAGGGCATCGAGGTCAAGATCTTCCAGCAGCACCTTGTTGCCGCTGGTCAGGACGCTCGCTTTGGCTACGGCGGCTTGTTCATTTTTGAGCAGGGGCAGCGCTGGCTTGACGCCCAGGTCGCGGGCGTAGCGGTTGAGGATGAAGGGACAGGTGGCAAACGCCACCACGCCGTTGAAGGAGCGGATGGGCAGGATCAGCAGATTGGCATCTCCCACGGCCAGCGCCCCCGCATGGGTTTCGCCATCGGCCATGGATTCGGGACCAAACAAGGTCTTGCGGTCGCTTTCGTTAGCCAGGGGTAGATCGTCCCGCAGGACACCCTTGACGGCGGAACCTGGAACCAGGGGCAAATTGGTGGCACGGGCGCGGGCAATCGGCAGATCCACGACGCCGACGCTTTGGCCGGTCCCTACATGCAGGGCAGAGAGGGCGTGCAGGTGAAAAATTTTCTGTTGCATGACGAGTCCTTTATTGGTGTGCAATCGGGTTCCAGGCGCCGGGCAGTGCGAGGCCGAAGCCGTCCAAGCGGTCCTGCGCGTGATCGGAAACGGGCTTTAGCCAAAGTGTGTCGAGAAATCCCGGGGCTGGAACATTCAGCAGTTCGAACCAGTACACGGCGCCGGCGGCAACCGCCTTGCGCATGGCCCGGGGCTGGTGTTTCGCCAGATCCCAGCCGGATACCGGCAGCCAGCGCTCGACGGCGACGGCCCTGAGCTTGAGCGACAGAGCAGGGCAAGCCGGCGGGCTGCCGACCAACGTTTTCTGATCCAGCCAGCCAGGGAGATGCCCTTCTGCAAAAATCGCCGGGGTGGCCAAACTCAGGCGCAGGCCTTTTGCAGCCAATATCTTCGCTTCCAGATCGCCGGGGTGACCGGGCCAGCCGCCAGTGGCTCTGCCGTGCAGGCGTGACAGGCGACGTTCACCGCCGAAGGTAGCTAGCGTGCTGTTGAGTTTGATCTCCGTCCGCGCCAGGAAGACCAAGTCGTGTTGTTGCCATGTGCCCGCTTCCTGGCACGGCGCCAGATCGATACCGCCAGTCTGGAACAGGCGGCCATCGTCGGACGCCAAGGTGGTGTCGTCCAGTGCAACGTGGGTGCGCTCTTCCGCAGCCAGTGCGCCGAGGCCTTCGGTTTCCAGTGTGCGGAATTCAACGGTGACGCCCGCGCCCCATTCCATGAGTCGATCCAGAGGCCAGAACTGGGGGCCAGGCACGGGCTTGCCGTCCAGTCGCTCGGTCATCCGCAGTGGCAGAAGGTCTTCGCGCAAATCACACCCGGTATCCTGCGGCAAGGGACCGGGCGACAAACGCACGACCCGGGTCAGGCCCCCGTCCTTCAGATACAAGGCATCTGCGGGTCTGGGCGCGAGGGGCCTAGTCTTGCCATCCGCGTCCCGCCGGGCCAGCAACGGTCCGGCCACGGGAATCTTGCGCAGGTCTTCGGAAAACTCGGCCTTCTGCTGGTCCGCATAGAGCGTCCGGAGCAGGCCAGCGAGACTGGAGGGTAGCGGAAACGCAGCCCCGTCCACGCCCGCCTGAGCACCGAAAGGCTTGCCGGAGCGGAAGACAAGCGGGGCGAGGGCTTCGATCAGGTAGTCTTGATTCATCGGTCATCTCCCAGGTCGCGAGCCGAGCGGGCGGCCAGCCAGCGAGCGACGATCAGTTCATCTGCCAGGGTGGCAAGGCCAGTCTGCACGCTTCGCACCGTTAGGCGCGCCTTCAATTTCTCGGTCAGTTTCTCGCCACTTTCGGTCCGTGCTCGATCCAGCAGTCGCACAAATTCGGCGTCCTGTATGCCGCGTTCCTTATTCTCGCCTTCGAGGGCGAAGGCTGTGCGCTGGTGCACCTGCCTGGCATCATAGGCAAGGCGGCTAGGCAGTTGGCGGTTTTCTGGCAGATAGCATGCCTGCCAATGGGCGAAGTCGGCGAGGCCCGAGTGGTCGTCCCAACGCAGGCGCAAGGTGGTAAGGCCGCCGGAACGGACACGCAGGGCGATGCCCAAGGCGTTGCGTTTCAAAGCATCCGGGCGGTCGTCGCCCTTGGCTTTTTTCTCCGCCAGACTGGCCAGGGTGCGCAGGTTTCCCAAGGGTTCCATGATGTGGCCAATGGCCAGGCCGACGCTCAGGGTGGGCAAGTTCGTCGCGTTCAGCTCATGCGCCAGGGGCTGCAGGCAGTCTGCGAAGTCCTGCTGGAGAACCTTGGCGCACTCAAAGGCCCGATCCAGCGGCAGGAAAGCCAATACGTCATCGCCCCCGGCATAAATGGCGTGGCCGGAGAATTCGCGCACGCGAAGACGGACGCTGCCGGCGAATGCGGATAGCGCTCCGGTGATTCGGATGTGATGGTTCTGCTCCTTGACCTCGCTAAGCAGTGCCCCCATCCGGTCGCCATCGGCCAGCAGGATGACGCCATAGGTGCAAGGCTCACTATAGCGACGCCACAGGGGCTTGAGTAGCTCCCGCAAATCCTGCAAGGCTTGCGTGGCAGCACTGTCGGTTTCCTTGACAGCATCTCGCAGTGCCGCCTCCAGGCGGGAGCGATAGAGC
Organism: Propionivibrio sp.; assembly: GCF_049316945.1. Lineage (GTDB taxonomy): Bacteria > Pseudomonadota > Gammaproteobacteria > Burkholderiales > Rhodocyclaceae > Propionivibrio. The sequence continues at coordinate 8,691 of NZ_JBMOJE010000107.1, forward strand.
AACTGGGCATCGTAGGGGAAGTTCTGGTAGCAGGCGCCATTGCCGGCAACCCTGGTGGCCAGAGTAAGGTCGGGCTTGACCAGTGGCTCATAGGCCAAGGCAAGCGCTTGCCGATCCCCTTGCGGCAAGGCGTTTATCCAGGCGTGCGCGGTGATCCGGGTGTAGGGCGTGAATTGATCAATGTCGCCGCCGAGCCGCTTGGCGATTCCGGCGCAGTCCAACTGCTCGCTCTCGCTCAGGCCAAGCCTGCGTCTGAGCTTGAGGCCGTATCGCCCCTCCCGGAGTACGGTTTCCCGCGCACCGTCGAGGGAAGACTTGGGTAGCCCAAAGTACGGCGCCTCTTCGGCGCTTCTGGCCGACGGGTGGAAATTTCGCGTGGCCTTGCGTGCCGCGAGGGCACCCGCCGCCGCATCGGCAGCGGCGCCATAGCCGGCGTCACCAATACGAGCCCAAGCGGCATAGGCTTCGACGTAATCGTCCACCTGTGCCTGCCAGATATCGCCCCGCAAGGCGCTATCGTCCTTGATGTCTTGCCGGGCACCTTCCGCGATTTGCCGAAAACGTTGTCGGGCCGATCGTTTGGCGGCGTCCGCCAGTTCCCGGACAGGCTGGTCATCGGTGGCGGAAAAGACGGCCTGGACCTTGTTGCCGACGGAAAGCTCGCTATCGGGCCGAAGATCGCTATCGGGGGCCGGGAAAATCAGTTCAGCACCGCCGTCCTGCAAGGCTTTGGCGGCCGCTTTCGAAATCTCGGAGAGCAGCCACGAGCCGCTCCACAGATCACGGCTACGTCGCGCCGCAGCGATGAATCCCTGGACCGGGCCAAGAGAAAGAATTAGCACATACGTTGTCATTTTTCGCCTCCACGAATCGGGGCACTTCCCTCAAAAAAGTGCAGGAACGCGTTCAAGGCTCCTTCGCCACGTCCTTTCATTGGACTATTGGCCGGCATGAAAAGCTGTTCTGTAGCATCCTTGGGCATAAGGTGGCCGCTGGCCAGCAAGCTAACGCCGCGTCGTAATGCAAGAGGTTGATGCTCGGTCAGGCAAGATGGCAACAGCAGCGCAGCGGCTTGCCATTTCCCATTTTCAAGCAGATAGGGATGAAGAATCAGCGGACTGGCCATACGTTCGCTTCGTTTTCCGTTACATTCTCCGGGTTCCAGGATCACATCGACCGGGTCGCCTCTCTGGTCGCCCCGTTCGCCCTGAAAATGGAAGACGATCGGAAGACCAAATGCGGCCCTGGGGTACAGCGCAGGGGTGCCCGCAGGTGGGGCAAAGGATGTTCCGTCCTGTTTTACCCGATGCTGTCCTGCAGCTACCCGAATCGAAGCAGCTTCCGGCCAACGGCTTCGACCAGGTCGAGAACTGCCCGCGCCTTGCGGGTTCCTTCCAATATTCTCATCCTGGCGGAACGCCTTGAGCTTGGCGACTGCATCTTGCCAGGCCTTGAGCGGATTGGCTGAGGCCGAACCACTGAATACCAATCGACAAGCAGCCAAGGTCACCTCCGGGGCGGAAACGGGGGCGAGGTTTGTAACGAAGACAGCGCCCAGCCCCCGGCGATTACGAGCACCAAGGCCACCGAAGCTTGCCCACCAGCGCAGTGTTTCCAGAACCATCATCTGTTCGCTCTGGGCCAAATCGCTATTCCAGCCAAGACAGAGCGTCCACTTAAGCCCCGGCTTTACCAGGCTCGCTGGATCTGAAGAATCCGGAAGGCCCGGCTTTTTGCCCTGGCCAGGAAACAGTGCATAAGCGGCATTTGCCCAGTCTTTTGGGTCAGGAATTCTTTTGCCGGTATATTCGGCCCATGCCTCGATGGAGGGCTTGCTAACCGCTGTAACTTTAAGCCACACCTTACTGGCATGTACTTCATCGCCCAAGCCACCCCATAATTCAAACTCCCTGTTGCGCAGGTCGTCACCCTTGAAGCCGTACTTGTGTTTCGCTAGCAGCCGCCACCAGAAGCGCAACTGGCCACGGATGCTGCTGGCGCGAATGGGCATGGCTTCGTCCACCACCCCGGCCGTTACGCCGCCGCCATAGAGCGGCGTCACCAGTTCGCATGAATAGGATTGCCAACGGATACCGGGATCCCCTGCCGGGTGTATGGAGGCGGGCTCCAGTCCGACAGGTGGTTTTCTGAGTGCCATTTCTTAATCCTCAAAGGAAAAGCGGGTGTGTATGCGGCCGAATCCGAACGCTGTTTTGCCGCCAAGCTGGGTGATTTCGCCCAAGGCCAGCAGGCCGGCGAAGGGGGCCAGATCACCACGGAAAAACAGGCTTCCGGTGATGCCCGCAAAATCCATGGTCTGCTGGCTGCGGGATGAGCGGCGCGTCACCTGCTCCCGGCGGAACTCGCTGCAATGCTGCAGGCTGACGTTGTCGGCCAGCCGGATCTGGCTCTTGGCAAGTTCCTGCGACAAAGGCGAGGCCTCGTCGGCGGCTTCGCAGAGTTGCGCGAGACGGCCCAGTATGCGGCGTACGATCTGGCTGAATTCTGGAGGGCCGAAACAGGTGGCATTGTTGTCCTTGATGCGTAACGGGGTCAGCAAGTCCACCCGCGCCACATTGACGTCTTTCGTGGATTTCTCAAGCCAACGGGCCGATGACAACGCACCTGGCCAGGCCACCAGGCCGGAACTGGCGTCGAAAAAGGGAACATCGGCGCCTTCCACGTAGGCATTGATTAGTTTGTAAGTCCCTCTGCGCTCGCCCAGTCCCATTTCACCGAGTCGGGCCAAAGCCTGAGCGCAGGCGATGGCGTGGTCCGTGGCGGCGCCGAACAGGTTCAGGCCGAGTTCAAAACACTCGCCGGTGCGTACCGAACGGGTCGGCGGCCGCAGGGAGTAGAGCCGGCCAAGGCTCGCCTGATCGGCAAAAAGCAGGTCAAAAACAACGGGGAAATGTTTCTTCAGTGCGAGGCCGAAACCGCTGCGCCAGAGTGGCCCGGAAAAGAAATCCAGGGTCAGGGTTTCCGATTTCAGCACAAGGCGCAAGGGCAGCAGGCGCAGTTCGGTACGGGGTGCTTCCCGGAGAGGGGCATCTTTGGTGAATGATTTCATAAAATGAAATAGAGAATCTACGCCCCTGCGAACCTTATATTACGGATGAATGTGAAATTTATTTCACAGCTTTTTTTGGTCTTATTCGGTCACGCGCATCACCGGAAGCTGGCCTTATCCTGATAACCGGTCTTTAACACGCCATTGTCATTTTAGGCGTTTTTACCCTGTCGTTACATCTGCAAGCCATTGTTTATTTTCGACTTCCCGTATGGCATACCCCAAAAGTCGATTTGTAATGCCATAATTATACGTAGTGCCATAATGTTTTCTGTATTTCTCTGGTAAATTCTGTTTGGGGGAACACCACGTTAAAAAAATCGGCAAACCACATAATTTGATGTTCTATTGAGTAAAAATCGATTCACCGGGGGTTCAAAGTGCACTAGCTGGCGTCATATTTACGAGCAAAATGAACAAAAAAAACACCAGTACGCTGTAACTGGTTGATTAAGAAAGATGTTTTTCGTCGCTTGTTAAACCCCGGATAAGTCATTCCAGCGATCCGAGGGGATATGGACAGCATAGTTTGACATAAGCATCGAACCGAAAGGGTCTAAGCCACTTAAATAAGATGGTTTTATTTCAACCACGGTCTCAAAGTCGATGGATAGGCGTCCTCCGGCTCAGTCTCTACCCCGAAAAATGGAATCGGGGAAACTCTCACGTCGTATATCGGACAAGCTCTGGTTTCCCGGATCGACAACCTTGACCACCACATCCAGCACGGACTCGATTGGCTTGAACGGCAGGGTGACCACCTCGGCCAGGGTGTCGATAAGAACACGTTCAAGAAAGTCAAACATGGCAGTTCCTCTGGGTTGGTATGGGCAAGAATATACAGGTGACACTTGTTGAAGCGTTCATTTGCAAGCTTGCCGCAGGTAACACCTTCGGCGTGAACCGCGTGTCAGCCGATGGCACGGGCAAGAAAAGCATCGAAAATCGAATCGCCGCCATTTGCACCACGGTGAATGCGTGTGGGGGCTGCGGCGATTCAGGCAGCACGGGCGATCTCTGCTGTACGGCGTGAGAGCGCATGGCAGTGCAGCATCCGGGCTGAAAAGTCTTCTGCTTGACCAATGATCACGCCGTCCACCGCGCGCCGAATCCCATCCGCTCCGATGAACAGACTATTGTCCAGGTTGTGTTCTGCGTCGCAGCGTTTGGTAAAGATGCGGTGTTGGCCGTCTTCATGCAACCAGTGGCCCTTGATTTGCTGCGTGTAGCCGAAGTTTTTCCAGTCGGGCGTGATGTGCGATGTGCCGAACCTGAACATCTCGATCACCTTGCAATCCACGCCCAGGATTCTGGCCTGTTCGACGAAATCTCGCGTGTCGTCGATGCGCTGTAGCGGATGATTGGCCACGATCTGCAGCGCCGGGAACTGCTTGGCGAGGCGGATACTGGTCAGTACATTGCAAATCTCGATGCCCATGCTTTGCCGTTGCGTTATCGGGTCGAAGGAATCGATATGCACCTTCATCTCATCCAGGTAAGGCAGCGCTGGTTCGAGCAGCCGGGGGTGGCCTGCGTGGGTATCCAGGGACACCACGGTGCCAGTGGATTTGCACAGGCGTGCAATGGAACCCAGTTCGCGGTTCAGGGTCGGCTCACCACCACTCAGGATGATCTCATCGGGCAGGTGACCGGCCGTTTCCAGCGTCTCCAGAATCATGGCTATCACCGGCAGTCGCAACTGAGCCGCTTCCTTGGTCTGGCCTTCGTTGTGACAATAGGCACAGCGAGCCGTACATTTTCCGGTAAGGAGAAAGCGGAGCTTCAGCGGCTGGTGGAGTTCGTTTGTCATGAGGCCATTTTGCCGAATACGCGAGCAACAGTGCGTTATGGCAAGCTTGTATACGATGCGCTCCTTAAATGGCCCAATGTGCCTATCTAAGTGGCCTCCGCCAGCGAAGCCAGAGCGCCCTCTGGCAGGCCGGCGCGATTGCCCAACTGGCGCAGGTAATCCGGCTGCTCAAGGCTGAGTGCATGAAGGATGGCGGCGCTGCGCCGGGGATCGGAGAAAACGTCGGCGCAATAGCCGCAGGGGCCGGACGCCTGGGCCACCTGGGGCCATGCCAGTTCGGGTGCGTGGCGGGCCACCATTTCCTGCAACGCGGCGAAACTTTCGAACTTGAGCACCCGCAGGAGGAAGGAGCGACTAATGGCATCGACAATAACTCCAATGTCGTCCCCTTGCCGCACATTGCCGAAAACCAGCGGATTAACGGTGTTATTGGTGGCGCAACAGGGCAGCACATCGCCATTGGGTTGCACCAGGATATCGTGCCCCAAACGGCGATAGCATCCCCATTGGGTGGTATCCTGCTTGAGACCGTAGTGTAGCATCGTGGCCGTTTGCCCGGTGGCCCGGCCAAACGGCGCGACGAGCTTTTCCTCGCACACCACGCGTGCGGCCAGGTCATCACCGAGCAGCGGGGCCACCCGTTCCCCCCGTCGCGGGAAGGTTCCTGTGACGGTAACCTCCAGGCCGATCTCCAGAGCCGCCGTCACCGCGTAACGGATACGTTCCACGGGCACGAAGCGCAGATGCTCATGGTCGCAGGACGTCGAATAGCGGCGCAGTCCGGCTTGGGACAGAGTTTCAAGTTTCGCGCGAGCGTCTTCGGCACTGTTCGCCCAGTAGGAAGAAGACACTACCGCGCCCGCCATGCCACGGGAGCGGGCCTGCGCCAGCACTGCAACCATGTCGTCGAAGAGCAGGAAGGGCTCGCCGCCGGTGAAGCCCACGTTGCTGACAAGACCCGGCAAGGCATCCGCCACCCGGTTCATCAGGGCGAGCATTTCCTCTCGGCGCAGACGCTCGCGGGACGCTTCCAGCGGGTCGCAACAGAAATCGCAGCGGGCCGGGCAGGCCCGGGTCGGCTTGAAAACCAGGGCATTACCGGATTCGGCGGGCGCCATGACGGATCTCCAGAGAATTGTTGAGACCGTTCAACTGGTAACGCAGCCGGTGTCCGGCAGAGGGACTGGCCTCCGGCGCCTCAATACGGCAACCCGCTCCGCCCGCTTGACCCTCCAGTGCATAATCGTCGCCGTGGGTGATGACGGCCTTTTGGTATACCCCGTCGAGCAGAACACTCTCCAGACATTGCACCCGCAATTGCGCACGCTGGCCCGCACCCACCAGTTCAAGACGGCCCATGCGGGTGGCGCAGCAGTCGAGACGGGAATCGGCCCCTTCCAGGCGAAAACCGACCCAGTCCAGATCCTCGGACACCACCTGCGCCCCGCCGGACTGGATGAGGATGTCCTGGAAACACGCGGGCACCCGCAAATCCCAGTCAATCCGGTGCGGCAGGGACAACCCCAGGAAGGTACGGGGAGCGGCGGAGAGGGTGACACGGGTTCCGTCATCGCTACGCCGTGGACGCTCGGCATCGATGCAATCCACCCCCAGCTCTCCCCCCGCTGCAGGACGTAGACAGACCCGGCCCAGACCAAAACACAGCACGAGGGTGGCCATGTCAGTACACGCACGTAACGACATAGGTGGAACAGGCCAGTTCCGGCTGGATGGCGCCCCCCGACCGGGTCAATGCCGTGCGCAGCGCCTGTTCGGTCGTCGCTGCCGCCGACGGGATGGTTCTCGCCCCCACGCGGGCCCACAGGGGAGAACCACTGGCGGCATTACAGAGCAGTTCGCGGATCAGCGGTTGGGACTGGAAAGCCATGGTATTTCTCCTCGGTTGGTATGAGAAGAAATATACAGGGGGCGATCAATCGAGCACCTTTGTGCAAGCTTGCAAGGCCTGTTTGTATACATGCGAGCTGAGGTGCAGTGGAACGGAGAAAACGGCCAGAGTTCCTAGCCTAAGGGGTCTTAACCGGTCTTTAACACGCCATTGTCATTTTAGGCGTTTTTACCCTGTCGTTACATCTGCAAGCCATTGTTTATTTTCGACTTCCCGTATGGCATACCCCAAAAGTCGATTTGTAATGCCATAATTATACGTAGTGCCATAATGTTTTCTGTATTTCTCTGGTAAATTCTGTTTGGGGGAACACCACGTTAAAAAAATCGGCAAACCACATAATTTGATGTTCTATTGAGTAAAAATCGATTCACCGGGGGTTCAAAGTGCACTAGCTGGCGTCATATTTACGAGCAAAATGAACAAAAAAAACACCAGTACGCTGTAACTGGTTGATTAAGAAAGATGTTTTTCGTCGCTTGTTAAACCCCGGTTAATTCCGTTCAAAAATTCGGGAGTACAAAGTCTATAGGGCTGTAACCTGTCCTATAGGCAGCGTCTTAATCCCGTTCAATAATCCGGGAGTACAAAGTTTGCGTGGAGAAAACGGCGCACTCCCCGAGTTGTCTTAACCGAAGTTTAACAACCGCCAAAAAACTTCTATACAAATCATACAATTAGCGCGGACTAGTGTTTTTACCCACACTTTTACTCGTAATTTCATGATCAGCAGATCAGTTTTTTGGTTCCTCCCGGCGCCGGGTTGATGGTCAACGCTTGATAAATGGCCATCAACGCGGGTTCGGCCACCGTACTCTTTCGCACATGTATTGTGCGTCCGTCCTTGCGTCGCAGACTGCTAGTCACCCGACGCTGAACCGACAAGGTCTTTCTCAGCGTCGCCCAGGAATCATTGATTCCGGCCTTCTTCAATTGGGTGCGTAAGTAATAGCGCATAACCGAAGTGGAACGAATCTTGCTGAACTGGGTGAAATCC
>NZ_JBMOJE010000108.1:0-16390 GCF_049316945.1 Propionivibrio sp.
CTCCGGAGTCGCCCATGCCTCGCCGCGCCCGTCTCACCCTCCCCAACGTGCCGATCCACATCATCCAGCCCGGTAGGGTGCGCAAATTCTTTTCTTTGCGCACGCGGAATCCCCTCGCGCCGACGTGCTCGATCCACCGGGTGGTGCGCAACGCTTCGCGTTTCACACCCTACCAAACCGCACGCGGGCGCATGGTGGCGATGTCTTGATGGTTGTTTGAACCCGCTATTCGCGTTTGCCAACCTTGCGGGTTGCTTTGCTCGGGCATGGATTGGGATAATCGGGTTTTCATTTTTCCGTGGATGGTCTATGTCACGCTATCGACGATCGAACGTTACCGGGGCGACGTTTTTCTTCACGGTGGTTACGTACCGTCGCCAACCCATACTCACTGATGAAGCGCTGCGCCGTGCTTTGCACGACGCCATCCTGCGTGTGCGTGAGCGCTATCCGTTTACCATCGATGCCTGGGTGCTGCTGCCGGATCATCTGCATGCGATCTGGACATTGCACGCTGATGATGCGGGTTTTGGCGTGCGCTGGGGATGGGTCAAACGCCTGGTAACGCGGGCGGTGGTGGCTGGCTATGAACGCTCGGACTGGCGCAACGCTTCACGCGTGGCACGCCGCGAATCGACAATCTGGCAACGCCGTTTCTGGGAACACCAAATTCGCGACGATGCCGATTTCGCGGTGCACATGGACTACGCGCACTTCAACCCGGTGAAGCATGGCCTTGTCCGTTCCGTGGCCGATTGGCCGCATTCCACTTTTCACCGCCTGGTACGTTCGGGCATCTACCCACCCGACTGGGCTGGGGGCGACAAGCCATTTTCGGATTACGCGTTTGACGAATAATAAATAATCAGCCCGGTAGGGTGCGCAAATTCTTTTCTTTGCGCACGCGGAATCCCCCGCGTGCATCGATGTGCTTTTGATCCGCCTGGAGGTGCGCAACGCTTCGCGTTTCACACCCTACAAAACCGCACGCGGGCACAGGGCGGCGCTGTCTTGATGGTTGTTGGCAACCCGCGAACCGCGTTCGCCAATCGGGCGCTTTGCCAACCCGGCGTGCTACGACCTGAGTGTCGTGTAACCCGTAATAATAAGGGACGCCCATCGTAACCGAAGTTTATAGGGGACGATAACGATTGTTTTTCTTGATTAGCTAGCAAGCTCGGCGAGGCTCGCTGCGAGAAGGGCGACACATCGCGGTGGATGCGCTTCGCTTATCCACCCTACCTGTTGCGGCGACCACCGTGTCTGGCGTTGTTGGGGCCCGCCGCGCCTGACTCGAGCAGGATTCCATATTCAACAGGCCTGTGAGGCAGGCAGGACGGGCGTCTTTAATTCATGTGCCCTGAGAGCCAATGTTTATGCGGCTCTTCAGGCATGCCGTGCCATGATCGCCTGTTGACGGGTGTTGTGGCGGGGTCGCTGCCTGTTTTCCAAACTTACGAAGAGCAATCTTCAGAAAGCACTTAAATACTGATATCCATGCTTTGAATGTCGCCTCCATTTTTCAATTGTTCCTCGGCAAACAGCGCGGCACCAACTATCCCGGCCTGATTCAGGAAACTGGCGGCAACGACCGGCGCTTTGGTGGTGATCATCGGCGAGAATTTTCCCAGGTCTTTGCTGACGCCACCTCCGAGCACGATCAGATCAGGCCATAGCAGGCTCTCCAGGGTGGTGAGATAGCGGTTGAAGCGCGGACCCCATTCCTTCCATTTGAGGTTGTTGACGACACGCACGGACTCTGAAGCATAACGTTCGGCTTCAATGCCATTTTCAAGGTAAAGGTGACCGAGTTCGGTGTTGGGGAACAGGTGACCATCGATGAAGAGCGCGGTGCCCAAGCCGGTACCGATGGTCACGATCAGCACCACGCCGGCGTGGTCCTTGCCGGCACCGAAACGCATTTCCGCCAGACCGGCGACATCAGCGTCATTCGCCACATAAACCGGACAGCCGGTCTGCTCTGAAAAGAATTTTGCAACCGGCATGCCGATAAAGGAATTGTCGATGTTGGCGGCGGTGCGGGCGATACCGTGCTGGATGGCCGCAGGAAAACCAATGCCGATCGGCCCCGACCAATGATGTTGATCCACGACTGCTTTCAGTGTCTTCCCAATCGCTTCGGGTGTGGCCGGACGGGGCGTTGCGATCCGGTTTCTCTCGCTAAGCAGCAACCCGGTTGTGGTGTCTACGATGGCAGTCTTGATACCCGTTCCACCCACATCAATGCCCAATATTTGCACAATTATCTCCGCTGGAAAATGTTCCGAGACCCGATGCTAGCCTATCTTGAAGGCTTTGGGAGCATTCAACGCAGCCAACAGGAGTGCACAACGCGATATGCTTCACCCTGAAAGGAGGTACCAGCCATGAACAAGAAACTACAAACCGTCGCTCTGGCGAACAGCTATCTGTTACTTAATCACGGCCCCGTTACGCTGGTGAGCAGCGTCTACGGTGGGCGGGCCAACGTCATGGCGGCATCGTGGTCGATGCCGCTCGATTTTGATCCGCCCAAGGTTTTGCTGGTTATCGACAGCCGGACACTGACTCGCGAACTGGTCGATGCATCGGGCGAGTTCGCGCTCAACATTCCCTGTCGAGACCTCGCCGAGAAGGTTCTTGCCGTCGGCAGCCTGTCCGGTCGGGAGTGTGACAAGTTTGCGCAAGCGGGTCTGCAACCCTTCGCGGCGACGCAGATCGGTGCACCGCTGATCCTGGGTTGTGCGGCATGGCTGGAGTGCCGGGTGATTCCCGAACCTGGCAATCAGAATCGCTACGATCTGTTCATTGCCGAGGTTGTAGCTGCCTGGGCTGATCCGGAGGTTTTTTCCGAGGGCCGCTGGCATTTTCCTGAGGCCAGTAGGAGAACCATTCACTATCAGGCCGGCGGAACGTTTTTTGAAACCGGCGATGCGTTTGAGTGTCCGGAAGCAAGTCAATAAAGGTTGCCGATTTCAGCGGCCGATTTCCGCCAGCAGCTTGCCGATCATGGTATTGGCCTGCTGCTGGTAGCCGCTTCCGAACAGATTGAGGTGATTGAGCACGTGATAAAGGTTGTAAAGCACTTTGCGCAGTTCAAACCCGTCAGCCAGTGGCCAGGCCTCGCGATAGGCGGCATAGAAACTTTCGGGGAAGCCTCCGAACAACTCAGTCATCGCCAGATCGGCTTCGCGGTCGCCGTAATACACCGCCGGATCGAACAGCGCCAGGGCGCCTGATTCGTCCACTGCCGCGTTGCCATGCCAGAGGTCTCCGTGGAGCAGGCTGATGTTCGGCTGGTAGTCCACGAACAGCAGCGGCAGTTTCTCCACCAGACGCTCGCCGTCGGCGATCAGCTTTCCTCTGTGCCCGTTGCGCTTGGTCAGTTCAAGCTGTGGCAGAAGCCGTTGGTGCGCATAGAACTCGGGCCAGGAGCGCCGTCGGGTGTTGCGTTGCGGCGTACTGCCGATGAAGTTGTCGCGCTGCCAGCCAAACTGGTCGCCCTCGATTCGATGCAGTTTGGCGAGCGCGTGACCGGCGCTTGTTCCCGCTTTCATTCCATGCAATGGCGTTAGATTCAGGTACTCAAGAACGAGATAGGCTTGCTGGCCGCTCACCCCATGTGCGACGACACGCGGCACGCGCAGCGCCGGGCAGGTGCCCAGGGCTGTCAGGCCATCCGCTTCAGCCTCGAACATTTCATGGAGATCGGCGCTGTTGAGTTTGACGAACCAGCGCGCACCCTCAGTACGAATAATCATGGCGCGCGAGATCGAACCGCCGCCAACGTTGTCTATTTGCTGGATGCGACAGGTTGATCCACAGAAATGACTTATAACCTCGTTCAGGCTATTGCAAAGAGTGGAATCCAGTTGCTTTTCATAGTGGCTCATGGTGGCTTCCCGGAAACAGGCATCATGATCTTACCCCGCTTAGACCAATGCGATAATCAATGAGAGTGGCACAAGCGGGGCGGAGTGATGCAAACTAGCGTCAACAACCATCAAGGCAGGGGCGGACAATGCAAAGCAGAACACTGACTGGCGAGCGACTGGTGGCCGCATTTCTCTGCGGCTGCGTGCTGTTCAATTACCCGGTGCTTTCTCTTTTTGATCGCGGCGCCGATCTGTTCGGCATTCCGTTGCTTTATGCCTACGTGTTTTCAACCTGGGCCGGCCTGATCGCCGTCATGGCCTGGTTTATCGAACGCCCAGCCGAGTAGGCGACGACAATGCTTAACGGCCCCGCTATTTTTGCCGCCTCGCTGTTCTATCTCGGCTTGCTCTTTGCCGTCGCATGGTGGGGTGACAAACGCGCCGATGAGGGACGTTCGATCATCGCCAGCCCGACCATCTACGCGCTGTCGATGGCCGTTTATTGCACGACCTGGACTTTCTACGGCAGCGTCGGCCGCGCTGCCGTGTCGGGTATCGGCTTCCTGCCGGTCTACCTCGGGCCGACGCTGGTCATGGCGCTCGGTTGGTTCCTGCTGCTCAAGATGATCCGCACCGCCAAGGCCAACCGGATTACCTCGATTGCCGACTTCGTCTCCTCGCGCTACGGCAAGAGCCACCTGCTCGGCGGGCTGGTCACCATCATCGCCGTGGTCGGCATCGTCCCCTACATCGCCCTCCAACTCAAGGCCGTATCAAGCAGCGTCAGCCTGCTGCTGCATTACCCGGAAATCGTCATGCCCGGCCGCAGCGTTACTCTCCCCGTATTCGCCGACATGAGCTTCTACATTGCTCTGATCCTGGCGGCGTTCACCATCGTCTTCGGTACTCGCCACCTTGACGCCACCGAGCGCCACGAAGGGATGGTGGCGGCGATTGCTCTGGAGTCCGTGGTCAAACTGGTGGCTTTTCTGGCGGTCGGGCTGTTTGTTACCTACGGACTCTACGATGGCTTTGCCGATATCTTCGATCATGTCGCGGACGATGAAAAGTTGCGCCTGCTGACCGCCGCCATTCCCACCGGGCAGGGCTATACCGGCTGGTTCTCGCTGACTTTGCTGTCCGGCATGGCCATTCTTTTCCTGCCGCGCCAGTTCCAGATTGCCGTTGTCGAAAATGTTGGCGAGGCGCATCTAAAACGTGCGGCTTGGCTGTTCCCGCTCTACCTGCTGCTGATCAATATTTTCGTGCTGCCGATTGCGCTTGGCGGCCTGTTGCATTTTGCCGGGCAGGGCGTCGATGCCGACACCTTCGTGCTCACCCTGCCCATGGCGCAGCGGCAGGAGGGGCTGGCGCTGCTGGTGTTCATCGGCGGCCTGTCGGCGGCGACCGGCATGGTCATCGTAGAAACCATCGCCTTGTCGACCATGGTCTGCAACGATCTGGTGATGCCACTGCTGCTGCGTCTCAAAGCGCTGGGGCTGGAAGAATCGAAAGACCTCTCGCGACTGCTGCTTGGTATCCGGCGCGGTGCGATCGTAGTCATCCTGCTGCTTGGTTACCTCTACTTCCGTCTGGCCGGCGAAGCCTACGCGCTGGTCGCCATCGGGCTGATCAGCTTTGCGGCGGTGGCCCAGTTTGCTCCGGCGATGATTGGCGGCATGTACTGGCGGAGCGGAACGCGCGACGGCGCCCTGGCCGGCTTGTTAGCCGGTTTCATGGTCTGGGGCTATACCTTGCTGCTGCCGTCATTTGCCAAATCGGGCTGGCTGGGTGCCGATTTCCTGACGCAGGGGCCGTTCGGCATCGGCTTGCTGCGGCCGCAGGAATTGTTTGGCCTGACCGGGCTCGACGAAATTTCGCACTGCCTGTTCTGGAGCTTTTTCGCCAACATCGGGGCCTATGTGGCCGTTTCAATCATGCGTCCGCCAACGGCGGCCGAAGCCAGCCAGGCCCGGCTTTTTGTCGACGCCCTGAAGCATGCGCGGCCGGTTGGCGCTTCACTGTGGCGAGGGCAGGCCGAAGTCAGCGACCTGCAGACCCTGGTCGGGCGTTTCCTCGGACCGGAACGCGCCAAATCGGCCTTTTCCGCCTATGCCCGCAAGCATGGCGGAAAGCGCGTTGAATTGCTTGAAGCCGATGCCGAGCTGGTGCATTTTTCCGAATCGCTGCTGGCCGGCGCCATTGGCAGTGCCTCGGCGCGCGTCATGGTGGCCTCGGTGGCCAAGGAGGAGCCGCTCAGCCTCTCCGAGGTGATGAATATCCTCGACGAGGCCTCGCAGTTGCGCCGCTACAGTCGCGATCTGGAGCGCAAGTCGCGGGAACTTGAGGCGGCGACGCGAGAACTCAAGGCGGCCAACGAACGTCTGCAGGAACTCGACCGTGTCAAGGACGACATCATGTCCTCGGTGACCCACGAGTTGCGTACACCGCTGACCTCGATCCGTGCCTTCTCCGAGATCCTGCGCGACGATCCGGACATGGACCTGGCCGACCGTGAGCGCTTTCTCGGCTTGGTGGTCAGCGAAACCGAGCGCTTGACCCGGCTGGTCAACCAGACGCTCGATCTGGCCAAGATCGAGTCGGGCAACGCCGACTGGCACGGTACCGAGGTTGATCTGAAGGAGCTCGTCGAACAGTCGGTGGCTGCGACCAGCCAGCTTTTCCGTGAGCGGGGTGCGTGCATCGAACTCGATCTGGCGGAGCATCTGCCGCTGATCCATGCCGATCGCGACCGGCTGATTCAGGTGATGCTCAATCTGCTCTCCAATGCGGTAAAGTTTCTTGCGCCGCAAGATGGCTGGGTGCGGGTCTCATTGCAGGCACAGCAAACCGGCCTGGAAGTGAGTGTTGCCGACAACGGGCCGGGCATCCGGGCAGAGGATCAGCCGATCATTTTCGAAAGGTTTCGCCAGGTTGGCGATACGATGACCGACAAGCCGGCCGGTACCGGCCTCGGCCTGCCGATCAGCCTGCGCATCATCGAACATTTCGGCGGGCGGCTGTGGGTCGAAAGCGTGCCGGGTGAAGGTGCCACTTTCCGTTTTTTCTTGCCTTTCGCCTTGGCTGGTAAAGTGCTAAGCGGTGCATCAAAGGCCAGCATGTAATTTATCCCAGAAAACTCTGTTTAACCACGGCGGCACGGCGAACACAGCGTAAAAACAATGGCTTGCAATATTTTCATGATTCACCCTTTGGGTGAGCCATTAAATCCTGAAAAACTGTGGCTTTTCGCCGTGTCCGCCGTGTCGCCGTGGTTTGAACTGCGGTTTTTAGGTTTATGCAATTCATTTTCGAACGGAATAACCATGACTAAAAAAGTGCTGATTGCCGACGATGAGCCAAACATCGTTATCTCCCTTGAGTTCCTGCTGCGCCGCGAGGGCTTTGACGTGGTCGTGGCCGTCGATGGCGAAGAGGCGCTGGCCAAGGCGCGTAGCGAAAAGCCGGATCTCGTGTTGCTCGACGTGATGATGCCGAAGATGAACGGCTTCGATGTCTGCCAGGCCTTGCGTGCCGATCCTGAACTGGCCGGCATGCGCGTTCTGATGCTCACCGCCAAAGGGCGCGAAACCGAGGTCAGCAAGGGCTTGGGGCTTGGCGCCAATGCCTACATGACCAAGCCTTTTTCGACCAAGGAACTGGTGGCCCAGGTCCGCTCTTTACTGGGAATGTAAGTGAGTCCTGCGCGCAAGCTTGTGCTGGCGACGGCGGCGGCTTGCTTTTTTGTCGTCGCCCTCATTGCCGCCGCCGCGGCTTTGCTGCTTCTCGGGGGCGCAGAGGCCGTCGAAGGGGTGCAAGCGGTGGTCGAGGATCCATCGACCAGCGAAGGGCGCATCGTCGGTATGGTGTTGCTCACGATGTTCAGTTGCGTGCTGGTCGGGTCAGTGGTCTTCGAACTGCACGGGCGCTATCTGCGCGCCACCTTGCGCATGGCCGAGGAGGTCGATGCGCTGGTGAGCAGCGGCAGCGTTCGCCTTGGCGAGTATGGTTCGGCCGAACTGCAGGTGCTCGGGCGAGCGATCAACCGGCTGGCCGCCGACCGGGAGTTGCTGGCGGGCGACGTGTCTGCGCGCGTGCACGAGGCGCAAGTCTCGCTCGAAAATGAGCGCAGCCGCCTCGCCGCGCTGATGGCCGAACTCAACCAGAGTGTCATCGTCTGCAATCTCGATGGCCGGGTGCTGCTTTACAACCAGCGGGCACACCAGGAGTTGTGCACCGGTCCGGAAGTGACGGGCGGTGAGTTGCTCGGGCTTGGCCGCTCGATCTACCCATTGTTCGACCACAGCCTGATCGCCCACGCCATGGAGCGGCTGCAGCAGAGACTGGGTAGCGACAGCGAAGGACTGTCGGTACAGTTTGTTACCGCAACGCGCGCCGGCCGGCTGTTGCTGGCCCACATGTCGCCGGTATTGACCGCCGCCGCAGGTGGCTCAAGCGGCTCAAGCACGGGGCAGGGCGCCGCAATGACCGGCTTTGTGCTGATCCTCGATGACATCACCACCGCCAATGAGCGCGATGCCCGGCGCGATGCGCTGATCCAGACCTTGACCGAGGGCGGTCGTGGCCCCCTGGGCAATATTCGCGCGGCGGCCGAGACGCTTTCCGATTTTGACGACATGCTGCCGGAACAGCGCGAACGTTTTCTGCGCGTCATTCGCGACGAAGCGCGGCTTCTCTCGCAGCACCTTGAACAGGCCGCCAATGCCTTTTCGGACGACCTGCGCGTGCGCTGGCCGCTGGAAGAAATGCATGGCATCGAACTGGTTAACGCCGCCGTTCGCCGCATTGCCGAACGTAGCACGCTCGCCGTCAAGATCGATAGCGTCGATGAAAGCCTGTGGCTGCGGATCGACAGTTTCGGCTTGCTGCAAGCGCTGTCCTTCCTGGCCACGCGCCTGCAGGACGAATACGGGATCCGCGAGGTGCGTCTCGCCTTGTCGCGCGGCGGGCGGCTGGCGCAGCTCGATCTGATCTGGAGCGGCACGTTCATGAATAATGAAACGGCGATGGACTGGCAACTGGCGTCGATGAATACCGCCGGCGAGGCGACGCCGCTTTCCATTCGTGATGTGGTCGATCGCTGCAACGGCGAGATCTGGTTTCAGCGCGAGCGCGTCTCGCATCGCGCCTATTTCCGCATCATGCTGCCCGCCGTCGAGGCGCCCAGGGAAGTGCCGCGCAACAGTTCACTCGCGCCACTGGGTAGCCGCCCGGAGTTTTATGATTTCGATATTTTTAGCTGGTCGGCCTCCGCCCATGCGCTTGATGATCGGCCGCTGGGCGAACTGGCCTATACCGTTTTCGACACGGAAACGACCGGGCTGCAACCCTCGGAAGGCGACGAAATCATCCAGATCGGCGCCACGCGCATCGTCAATCGCCGACTGCTGCGCAACGAATGCTTCGATCAACTAATCAATCCCCAGCGCCTGTTGTCCCGCGAATCGATCAGCATCCATGGCATCACGCCGGATCTGCTTATCGGGCAGCCGATCATCGATAGCGTATTGCCCGCTTTTCACGCCTTCTGTGCCGATACCGTATTGCTTGCGCACAACGCTGCTTTCGACATGCGCTTCCTGCAGTTGAAGGAGGAAAGCCTTGGCCTGCGTTTCGAGCAGCCGGTTCTCGACACCCTGCTGCTTTCTGCCGTACTGCATCCCAACCAGGAAACGCATCGCCTCGAAGCCATCGCCGAACGCCTGGGCGTCTCGGTCATCGGCCGCCATACAGCGCTCGGCGATGCCATGGTGACCGGCGAAATCTTTCTTAAAATGCTGCCGCTGCTTGCCGGGATGGGCATCCATACCCTGCGCCAGGCGCGCGAAGCGAGCGAAAGGACCTACCATGCCCGAATCCAGTACTGACACCATAAAACCAATAGCTGGCACCAGCTTGCGCGTTGCGCCCCTTTCGTCCTACTCAACCCTGCGCCAGCTGGCATCCGGCGCGCCGCTTACCGTGCCGCCGTCGGCCAGCGTTCGCGAGACCTTGCTCAAGCTGGATAGCGCCCACATCGACGCGATTGTCGTAATGGACGAGGCCAGCCATGTGCCGCTCGGCATCGTGACGCTGCGCGACGTGCTGCGCCGCATTGCGATCGAAGCCGGCGATCTCGAAGCGCCGATCGCCGTCATCATGACCGGCGGCCTGATCACCCTGCCTGCTGACGCCACCGCGCACCAGGCGAGCGTCGTCATGGTCCGGCGCGGTGTCCGCCATCTGGTGGTGACCGAGGCTGACGGCACCTATTTCAATGTTGTTTCGCAGGCCGATCTTTACGCTCATCCCGGCGCCCGCGCTGCGGAACTGGTGGCTTCCATTCTGGCGGCCAGGGATGTCGAAACACTGGCTACCCTGGCGACCGGCGTGCGCAGCCTGGCCATCCAGTTGCTGGCCGAGCGCGTCGGACCAGAAGCCATCTGCCAGCGCATTTCGGCGCTCAACGACCTGCTTACCTTGCAAGTGATCGAGCTGACCGCCGGCCATTTCGAACTGCCTTACGTACCCTGGTGCTGGCTGGTATTCGGCTCGGAAGGGCGACTCGAACAGACGCTGGCCACCGATCAGGATAATGGCCTGATCTTCGTCGCTACCTCGGATGACGAGGCGGCCAGCCTGCGCCAGGCCTTTCTGCCTTTTGCCAAGGCCGTCAATGTGGCGCTCGATGCCTGCGGCTTCCCACTGTGCAAAGGCAACATCATGGCCAGCAATCCGGACTGGTGCCTGTCGCTCGATGAGTGGAAGTCGGCTTTCGGCGACTGGATGTCGGTAGGGCATCCGGAGGCCTTGCTCAATTCAACTATCTTTTTCGATTTTCGCGCGCTCTACGGGCAGGACTCGCTGGCCAGCGAATTGCGCGAATGGCTGCTAGCCAGATCCAGCGACTATCCGATTTTTCTGCGTGCGCTGGTCGAAAATACCCTTGAATGGGAGTCACCGCTCAACTGGTGGCAAGGTTTTCGCTACGACGGCAACAAGGAATTCCCGCACACCATCGACCTCAAGCTGCATGGCGCGCGCCCCTTCGTCGATGCGGCGCGCATCTACGCCCTGGCCAAGGGTGTGCCGGATACCAACACCGTCGAGCGCCTGCGTGCCGCCTGCGGCATGCTGCCGCACGAAACCGCGGCGCTGGTCGACGCCTTCTATCACATCCAGCGCTTGCGACTGGAGCAGCAGGTCAATGGCAACAGCGAAGCGGCACCCAACCGCGTCAATCCCGATCATCTGCACGAACTCGACCGCTATATCCTCAAAGAATCGTTGAAGCAGGCACGCAACCTGCAGCAGCGGCTGGTAAGGAAATATGCAGCTTCGTAGCGGCATAAAGGTTTCTTCATTCTGACGTTCAGCCCGGTAGGGTGCGCAAATTCTTTTCTTTGCGCACGCGGAATCCTGGAAAGCTCTCCAATCGGCGTTCTCCAAGGCATCAACCACGAAAGCCATTAAATACGCCACTCTTCAGCGACATGGCTCGTAGATCGCCTGTTTATGCGGGCTACAGAGGCATGATCATTTATATCGCCGTCACCAACCGGGCGCATCTTTTGAAATGAAAACGCTCGCATGGCGCAGCAATGCTGCTGGCTATACGAGTCCGGTCAGGTAGTAGGTGGCGATCACGACAAAGACAGCCGCGGTCTTGATCACCGTGATGGCGAAGATGTCCTTGTAGGATTGACGGTGCGTCAGCCCGGTCACCGCCAGCAGGGTGATTACGGCACCGTTGTGCGGCAGCGTATCCATACCGCCGGAGGCCATCGACGCAACGCGGTGGAAGACCTCGAGCGGAATGCCGGCGGCCGCGGCGTTGGCAATGAAGGTTTCCGACATGGTGGCCAGCGCGATGCTCATGCCGCCCGAAGCCGAGCCGGTGATGCCGGCCAGCACGGTGACCGTAATCGCTTCGTTGACCAGCGGGTTGGGAATCGCCCGCAGCGCATCGGCGACGACCAGGAAGCCGGGAAGGGCGGCGATGACGGCGCCGAAGCCGTATTCGGACGCGGTGTTCATGGTCGCCAGCAGGGCGCCGCCGATTGCCGCCTTGCTGCCCTCGGCAAACTTGGTGAGGACCACCTTCCCGCCGAAGATCAGGACGGTGGCGATACCGATCAGCAGGGCACCCTCGACCGCCCAGATGGCGGCGACCGCCTTGGTTTGCTGGACCACCGGGGTAACCTTGCCGATAACCGCCGGAATGAAGGAAACGCTTTCCCCGTAGAGCGCCGGGATGGCGACGGTAAATACCTTGTTCATCACGCCGACCATGACCAGCGGCAGGATGGCGATCAGCGGATGCGCCAATT
This sequence comes from Propionivibrio sp., assembly GCF_049316945.1. GTDB lineage: Bacteria > Pseudomonadota > Gammaproteobacteria > Burkholderiales > Rhodocyclaceae > Propionivibrio. The sequence goes on from NZ_JBMOJE010000108.1 coordinate 12,206, forward strand.
TCTCCTTTTCGTCGAAAGGCTCGGGTTCATTGACCAGATTGGTGCCGTAACCCTCACCCGCGGCCGCCGCCTTGCGACGGTTCCAGTTCAGGTAGAGCAAACCGACGATCAGGATGAAAATCCCGCCGATGGTGCCGAGTACGGGGGCGGCGTAGATGTTGGTCTTGAAGAAGGTGGTCGGGATGATGTTCTGGATCTGCGGCGTACCGGGCAGCGAATCCATGGTGAAGGTGAAGGCGCCGAGGGCGATGGTTCCTGGTATCAGACGCTTCGGAATGCCGCCCTGCTTGAACATTTCCGCCGCGAAGGGATAAACGGCAAAGACCACGACGAACAGTGAAACACCGCCGTAGGTGAGAATGCCGCAGACCATGACGATGGACAGCATGGCTCGTGATGGTCCGATCAGCTTGATCACGGCGGCGACGATGGCCTTGGAAAAGCCGGAAAGTTCAATCACCTTGCCGAAGATGGCGCCAAGCAGAAAGACCGGGAAGTAGAGCTTGACGAAGACCACCATCTTGTCCATGAAGAGGCCGGTGAACATCGGCGCGACCAGGCTGGGGTCGGTCAGCAATACAGCACCCATCGCGGCGACCGGAGCAAAGAGGATGACGCTGTGGCCCCGGTAGGCGACGAACATCAGGAAACACAAGGACGCGAGTACGATCAGAAACTCATTTTTTGACCTCCGTTGGAGTTTTTGGGGTGACTGAAATTGTTTTGGTTATTCGGCCGATTTTTGCAATTGGGCTAGCGCTTCCTCGGAGGTGTTGAAAAAGTGCGGGGTAACGTCCCGCTCGGCCAGCGCGTCGCCGAGGCGGGCACGGGTGAAGGTGCTGGTGGTGTAGCGCGTGACGCGGATGTAGAAACGCTCGACCAGGTCGCGCACCATATCCATGTAAGCGTCGAGCAATTCAGGGTTGAGGGTCAAGTTGTCGTAGTTAACGATCGTATAAACCTTGTGCCCCAGCGGCTTCAGCCGGGCTTCGATCACGCTGCGGATGTTTTCGATATCCTCCCGGCTGCGCACGATGAGACCGGCGAAATTGACGAAGAACAGGTTGTGTTTTTCGTCGAAGGCCAGGCGCTGCTCAAGCGGCAATGACAGCATGTCATCGCGCATGCCCATCGGCTCGTCGTTTCTGTGCATTGGCAATCTCGCGCTGCATCCTTTCCAGTTTGGCGAACAAGGGTTTCAGCGATTGAACCTGATCGAACAAGGCAAAACCGGCGGCGCCAATCACTTCGCCGTTGTCATCCTTGATCGGAATGCGGGTGACGACGAAAGTGGTGTCGGAGGTTTCCAGCAGGTCGAGCAGGATCGGCTGGCCGCTGGTGACCACCTCGCGCATCAGGCTGCTCGGGATGATGTCCTCGATAGGGCGTCCGATGGCATCGGCGGCCGAGATGGCGCCCAGGCGACTGGCGTAGCGCTCGTTGATCCAGACGATGCGGGCTTCGCGGTCTACGACCACCGTGCCTTCGCAGAGGTTTTCCAGACTCTCGAACAGGGACTGCATCGAGCGGTGGCGAATCTGCTCGTTGTCTAACAGCAAATCGGGCAGACGGGTTTGCGACATCGGGCGGACTCCTTGTGTCGTTCAATGATAAGTCCGAAAAGAGGATCGCAAACGATCATGGCGCGGATTTCCACCCTGAGTACGATCTTCAGGAAAAGTTGTCGGCAAACTCTTTTCCCCTTGGTCCCTCTTCAGTGAGGCTTCGCGCCGTCTTTGCGGGCGCGTAGCCAAGCAACGGGCCATGGATTCTTGATTTTTTTCACAACCTCTCAGTCGAGAAAGCGAACCCGGCCGCTATCGAGTTCATAGATGGCACCGACCAGCTTCATGCCGCGCTCGGTCACACCGGCCTTTCCTTCCGCAGATTCAAGCAGCCGGTGCATGGTTCGTCGCACATTGGCTTCAACGGCCGCGCCGAGAAGTTTGGTCGGCGGCATGTCAGGGTCAAGGCCGTCCAGTGCCGGAAGTATCTGTTCCAGCAGCAACTCGATCCGGCTGGCCTGCCGGGAGCCTTCAAAGCGCGAAGCGATGGCCGCCTTCACTGCGCCGCATCCCTCATGGCCGAGCACCACGAACAGCGGCGTGTGCAGATGCAGGCTCGCATACTGAAGGGTGCCGAAGATCGAGGGGCCCAGCACGTTACCCGCCACCCGGATGACAAACAGCTCGCCGAATCCGGAGTCGAAAATGAACTCCGGCGGCACGCGACTATCGCTGCAGCCCAGAATCGTGGCGAAAGGCTGTTGCCCCTTGGCCAGTTCAGCCAGCACCTCGCTTTGCAATGTCGGGAAACGCGCCTCGCCTCGGATGAAGCGCAGATTGCCGTCTTTCAGCCGCGCCAGGGCCTCATCGGCACTGTATTGAAGCGAGCCTTGGTGGTCGAGAATCATGACTTTGTGCCTTTATGGAATTCGTGAATGACGCACTCAGAGGCCCTTGGGGTGCAGAGCCAGTGCGTACCTCTGATATTCATGAAATCAATAAGATAGACGAACTGGACCCCGGCCTTCGCCGGGGTGACGAGTGGGGAGATTAGGCTGAAATGAATTTTTCTCAGGCTCTCAGGAAATCTTGATCTCGTTGGACAGCGGTTGCCCGTCAGCAAACTCGGTGACGCTCTGAATGGTTGTTTCGCTGATCGTGGTGATCGCTTCCTCGGTGAAAAACGCCTGATGACCGGTAACGATCACATTCGGGAAGGAAAGCAGGCGCTGGAAAACGTCGTCGGAAACGATGGTGCTGGACAGATCGCGGAAGAAAAGATCGGCTTCCTGCTCATAAACATCAAGGGCCAGCCCGCCCAGTTGGCCGCTTTTGAGCGCTTCGATGGCGGCCTCGGTGTCGATCAATCCGCCGCGACTGGTATTGATCAGCAGCGCGCCACGCTTGGCGCGGGCCAGCGTCTCGGCATTCACGATGTAGTGTGTTTCAGGCGTCAGCGGGCAATGCAGCGAAATGATGTCCGCCGTTTCACCAATCTCGCCAACCTTGGCGTAGCGGGCGCCGAGGGCTTCGAATTCGGGCGATGGAAACTTGTCGTAGCCGATCACTTCACATCCGAAGCCGAGCATGATCCGGGCAAACACGCGCCCGATCTTGCCGGTTCCCACAACGGCCACTGTCTTGCCGTGCAGGTCGAAACCCATCAATCCATCGAGCGCGAAGTTGGAATCGCGCGTCCGGTTGTAGGCCCGGTGAATCTTGCGGTTGATCGCCTGCAGCAGGGCAACGGCGTGCTCGGCAACGGAATAGGGCGAATAGGTGACGACCCGGACTACTTTGAGCCCGAGCCGTTCTGCCGCTTTCAAATCAACGTTATTGAAGCCGGTGCAGCGCAAGGCAACAAGACGCGTGCCGCCAGCCGCCAGCGCCTCGAGTACGTCAGCATCGGCCGTATCGTTGACGAAGATGCAGACCGCTTCGCAGCCAGCGGCCAAGGCCACGGTTTCCAGGTCCAGGGGGTCGTCGAAATAGCGAAGTTTGTGACCGGCGCTGGCATTGGCGGCGTTCAGGAAGTCACGGTCGTAGCGCTTGGCGCTGAATACGGCAATTTTCATTCGAGGCTCCAAAAGGCTGCATTTATTCCAATGGTGAAACTACGTTCAAACCGACTCAAGCACCTTGAGTAAATTTATTCTAACCATCCACCGTCATTCCGGCGAAGGCCGGAATCCAGATTCGTCCATCTGATCAAGATGTTAACCGGTCTTTAACAAACCATTGTCATTTTAACTGTTTTTGCCCTGTTGTTACATCTGCAAGCCATTGTTTATTTGTTACTATCCAATTCGCATACCTAAAAAATTGATTTGTAGTGCCAAAATAATACGTAGTGCCATAAAATAATCAGAATTTCTCTGGTAGATTCTGATTTTGGCGAAAGACACGCCAAAAAATTCGGAAAATTACAGATATTGATGTTCTATTGAGCAATATTTAATTCACAGGGGTTTCAAAGTGCACTAGCTAAAGTCATATTTACGAGCAAAATGATCAAATAAAACACCAGTACGCTGTAACTGGTTGATTAAGAAAGATGTTTTTTGTCGCTTGTTAAACTTCGGTTAAAAGACCTATTTGATAAACGAACTGGATTCCGGGTCAAGCCCGGAATGAGTGCGCCCGTGAAGGCGCGCAAACAGCACGGTGAGAGTCCGTGTCG
>NZ_JBMOJE010000109.1:0-16113 GCF_049316945.1 Propionivibrio sp.
TATTGATGCGTGGTGCACGGCAAACCTTGGAAAGCTCGAAGAGTGTGGGATCTGGCTCGAGTCGCCGACGAAAACCCAAGGCTGGTCACATTGGCAGTGTGTCGGGCCACGCTCAGGCCGCAGAGTATTTCTGCCATGATTGAATTTACTATTTTGGAATTAGTGGCCATCTGGTCACTGGTCATCGTCGCCGTGTGGGTGGTGGCGATCGTTGCGCGAATGGATTGATATGGACTGGAAATCTATTGTATCAACCGTCGCCCCTTGGATTGGAACGGCACTCGGCGGGCCGTTTGGCGGAATGGCTGTATCAGCAGTTGCCAACGCCTTTGGCTTGTCCGACAAGACCGAGGAAGCTATCAAGACGGCGCTCTCCGGCGCGACCCCTGAGCAGATGCTGGCGCTGAAGAAAGCCGACCAAGACTTTTCTTTGCAGATGCAGGCGCTTGGATTCAAGCAGATTACCGACCTTGAAGCCATCGCTGCCGGAGACCGCAAGGACGCAAGAGACATGGCCAAGACGACACGCAGCCCGATTCCAGCGCTGCTATCTGTCCTGGTCACGGCGGGTTATTTCAGCATTCTGATCGGAATGATGATCGGAATCCTAAAAGTAAGCGATTCGCAAGCTCTGCTGCTTATGCTCGGCTCGCTTGGTACGGCTTGGGGGATGGTCATGGCCTTCTGGTTCGGAACAACCAACGAGGGAGGACGCAAGACGGAGTTGCTGGCTAACTCCCCGCCAGTGAAGCTGTAGGTATAAACTTCGGCGCCTTCCGTATCTGAATTTTGAGCGGACCATGTTTCCGATGTCGCTATAATTACCACTACAAATTAACGGCTATTTTGGGCCGTTTTTTCTGGTGAAGGTACTTTTGAAGGTATCGACATTTAGGATGCAATATTTACCATTATGAATCAACGCTATTTCAACTTCTTTTATAATTGAGTGAGAGTAGTTTTAGTGTCGTATCAAGCCTGAAAGATCGTTTGGCTTGGATCTGCAAGGATTGCGAGCAATTGAACTCTGATAGCACCGTAGTATCATATGAGATACTATTCTTGGCATGAACAAACGAACCAAGCTGCTCGAAGCCATGCGCAACAATCCCCGAGACTGGCGGATTGATGATTTACTTTCGGTGGCAGCTCAGTTCGGCATCGAGTGCCGAAATCACGGAGGTAGTCACCATGTTTTCGGCTACCACGGTGTGGAAAGCGATGTGTCCATACCAGCCCATAGGCCGATCAAGCCGGTTTTTATCCGGCAATTTCTGAGTTTGGTCGATAGCGTCAAGGAGTTGCAATCATGAGTGCCACTATCAAGCAGATTGCTCAAGTGAAACCTGAATATTCCTTCGAGTCTTATGCCCACATCGTCAGTCCTCTATCAGCGGAGGATGGTGGTGGTTATCTGATTACGTTCCCCGATTTGCCCGGTTGCATGTCCGATGGCGAAACTGAGGCCGAAGCAGTGGCAAACGGACGCGATGCTTTTGCATCCTGGGTTTCGGCCAGAGTCGATGCGGGCAAGTCAGTTCCGGAGCCGACCTATCAACCTGAACCCGTACCTATGGCCTCAGGTCGTTTTGTTACCCGCCTGCCCAAATCAATTCATGCCAAGTTGGCCGATCGTGCCAAGGCTGAGGGAGTCAGTCTGAACACCTTGGTTCTGGCCTATATCGCTGAAGGTTTGGGGCGCAAGGATGCGCATGCCTGATGCGATTGTACAAATGTTGGTATCAACGAAACCTGTTTTAAAAAATCATTTTATTTTCACCGGTGTTTGCTGCTCGTTGATTGATGAGTGGAATGAGTCTGTAATCTCTCCAAACCAGACAGAGATTGTGTCGCCATGAACTTCTCCGATGTCCTCAAGGCCTTGAATCAGGCCTCTGCCTTTGAACTTTATCGAATGCGGGCCGCCATTGACAGGGTTCTGGATGAGCCGCGCTGGTTGCTGGCTATTCAATCCCGTCTCCAAATCGGCCAGTCGGTTGAATATTTCCATGCCAACGCCAATAGTTTGCGACGCGGACAGGTCCTTGAGTTACGCCGCAAGCAGGCCGTGATTCTGGACAAGGATGATGGAAAACGTTGGCTGATTTCCTACGCCGCGATCAATATGGACGGTGCCGATGTCCAGATTCGGGAACAGCCGAAACAGGGCCTGGGGCGCAATGAGGTCGTGGTGGGTGAAATGGTCGGATTCCTCGACCGCAATCAACAGCAGCGCAGCGGCCGTGTCGTTCGCCTCAACGACAAGACCGTGACTTTGCTCTGCGGGCAACAGCAGTGGCGCGTGGATTACGCTTATCTGCATCGGGTGGTCGATTCCGATGTGATCGAACATGGCCTGCTCGAAATCAAGGGCACACCGCTGCAAGCCAAATAATACGGGCACCTTCAAGCACAATGCCGTGGAAACCATTGTTAATGAGGGTCTCGGGGCATGCACCGTGAAGATCGCCAATCTGGGCGCCTTGCAGACAGATATAAATTGGATCACTCGATCCTTGTGAAAATTACTCCCTTCGCGAATCAGGAGCTTTCTCATGAAATCCAAAGTTAAACCCGCCAAAGCCAAGGAACCCAGACTGTCCCGCACGCACGCCCCGACCGATCTTTCTCCGGTCGAGTGGCAGCGTACACTCCGCCGACAATTCGGGCGTGAGCAGGCGTTTGGTCTGGAAAATATTGGCTCGGAACCCTTTTTCTCCGAGTTTCGCGTGAGCAATCCGCTGTCGAAAAGCCACTATCGCGTGGCGATCCGGGGCCAGCGACCCGGCGACAATTTCTGCGCCTGTCCCGATTACGCCAGCAATGAACTGGGCACCTGCAAGCACATCGAATTTACGCTGTCGCGGCTGGAGAAAAAGCGCGGTGCCAGGACGGCGTTCAAGCGTGGCTATCAGCCGCCATTTTCCGAACTGTATTTGCGCAACGACGGCGGTCGCACCATCCATTTCCGCGCTGGAACGGATTGCCCGCCGGCGCTGCGGGATGAAGCGACGCACCTGTTCGACGAAGCGCACGGCTGGGTGCTTGCGGAAGCGGATTTCGACGCCCTGGAGCACTTCCTCACGACGGTGGCCAGTAGCGGCCACGAACTTCGCGCCTACGACGATGCGCTCGACTTTGTTGCCGGTCGGCGTGACGCTGCGCGGCGAGCCGCTGCGCTGGATGCCATTTTTCCAGGTGCCACGGACGATCCGCTGCTGAAGACACTGCTCAAGGTGCCGCTTTACGCTTATCAGGCCGAGGGTGCCTTGTTTGCCGTGCGCGCCGGTCGGGTGCTGATCGGCGACGAAATGGGGCTGGGCAAGACCATCCAGGCCATTGCGGCAGCGGAGATTCTGGCGCGGCATTTCGGCGTTTCGCGGGTGCTGGTGATCTGCCCGACCTCGCTCAAATATCAGTGGCAGAGCGAGATGGCGCGCTTTTCCGGTCGTCTGTCGCGGGTGCTCACCGGCGGCCGGGCACAACGGCAAAAGGAGTACGCGGCGGACGACTTCTGCAAAATCACCAACTACGAGAAACTCAAGCCGGATCTCGATCTGATCGCCGCCTGGGCGCCGGAACTGGTGATCGTCGATGAAGCGCAGCGCGTGAAGAACTGGAACACCATCGCCGCCCGTGCGCTCAAACGCATCGATAGTCCTTATGCCATGGTGTTGACTGGTACGCCGCTGGAAAACAAGCTGGAAGAGCTGATCTCGATCGTTCAGTTCGTCGACCAGCATCGGCTGGGCCCGACCTGGAAGCTGCTGCACGAGCATCAGCTCAAGGACGAAACCGGGCGCGTGACCGGTTACACCGGGCTCGAAAAAATTGGCGAAACGCTGGCCCCGATCATGATCCGCCGCCGCAAGAGCGAAGTGCTACTGCAATTGCCGGAACGTACCGACCAGAATCTGCTGGTACCGATGACCGAATTGCAGATGATCTATCACCAGGAAAACGCCGAGATCGTTTCGAAGATCGTGCAGCGCTGGCGCAAGATGAAATTCCTCTCGGACAAGGATCAGCGGCGACTGACCTGCGCCTTGCAGAACATGCGCATGTCGTGCAACAGCACCTATCTGCTCGACCAGGAAAGCGACCATGGGGTCAAGGCCGACGAACTGGCGGCGCTGTTCGACGACCTGTTCACCCAGCCGGAGGCCAAGGCGGTGGTGTTTTCGCAATGGACACGCACCCACGATATCGTGATTCGCCGGCTGGAAGCGCGCGGAATCGGCTATATCAGCTTCCACGGCGGCGTGCCATCGGAGAAGCGGCCGGCGCTGGTCGAGCGTTTCCGTGACGATCCCGCCTGCCGCGTTTTTCTGTCGACCGACGCCGGCAGCACCGGGCTCAACCTGCAACAGCCTCGACACTGGTCAACATGGACCTGCCGTGGAACCCGGCGATCCTCGAACAACGCATCTCGCGCATTCACCGCATGGGGCAGCAGCGGCCGGTGCAGATCGTCAATTTCGTCGCCAAGGGCACCATCGAGGAGGGTATGCTCTCCGTGCTGGCCTTCAAGCGATCACTTTCGGCGGGCATTCTCGATGGCGGAACCGGCGAGATTTCCTTCGGCGGATCGCGTCTGAATCGCTTCATGAAGGACGTGGAAAACGTTACCGGCCACATGGGTGAAGGCGAAACAGTGGTTCCGGCGGAGGAAATGGCCAACGTTACCGCTCCTGAGGCCACGCCTCGGGATATGGGGGTGAGCGAAGAAAAAGTCGGTTCTGTGGAGCGCGCGACGGCACCGCCCGCGACCGAGGCCGCCGATCCATGGAGTGCATTGTTGCAGGTCGGTGCGCAGTTCGTGTCAGCACTTGCCACGGCGGGCGACGGGTCAACTCCGGCACACCCCTGGATTGAGCGCGATCCGGTAACCGGGGCGCGGAGCCTGAAGGTGCCATTGCCGCCGCCGGAAACCGCTGGAAGGATCGCCGATACGCTCTCATTGCTGTCTGATCTGTTGCGCAGAAGCAGTGCCGGAAAGTGAATCCGCCACAATCTGCGAACTTCGTATCCTGCAGAAAGCTTCCCTGGCTTTCACGATGGTCGGGTCACTGCTTCTGTCCCTGATGTTCAACCTAGAAAAGGCAGTTCGTCCACGAAAAACACCAAAAGCACGAAAAAATCAAGGAGATAAAAAGCTGAAGATCGCCACCCAAAGGGTGAATAGAAAAAATACATTAAACTGTTGTTTTTGTTCGTGTCTTTCGTGTTTTTCGTGGATAGACTGAGGTTTTTAGGTTCAACGTGTGTGGAATCTCAGACCGACAGTCCAAGCGCGCGCAACGCGATGCGCACAGACGGCGGATCGATGAAATGGATGCCGTGCAGGCCGAGGTGGCGTGCAGCCTCTACGTTCTCGAGTTTGTCGTCGATGAACACCGCACGCGAGGGGGTAATTGCGTAGCGCTGCAGAAGTCGCTGGTAAATCGCCGGATCTGGTTTGACTAGCCCTTCGAGGCCGGAGACCACGGCGCCATCAAAATCCGAGAGGAATGGAAATCGCACCACAGCCAGCGGATAGGTTTCTGCAGAGAAGTTGGTCAGCAGGTAGGTGCGTACTCCACGTCGCTGCAAGGTCCGAAAGAGGTCGATCGATTCAACGATCGGCTCGCCTATGGTCTCCTGCCAGCGGTGGAAGAAGGCTTCGAAGAGCGGGCGGTGGTGTGGATATTGCTGGCTGTGCGCAGCGATGCCATCGGCGAAGCAGCGGCCGGCATCCATTTGGGTGTTCCATGCATTGAAGCCGGTTTCTTCGAAGAACCTTTCGATGCTTGCGTCGTCCGGCATCATCTTTCTGAACAGCCAGCGCGGGTTGAAGGGAATCAGCACATTGCCGACATCGAAAACGACCGTGTCGACCGTCGGTATCGTCATGGCAGCACCTCCTGCTTCATTTCAATTTCCAACACCCAGAGCCTATGCGAATAGGATGCGTGTCTGGTGTCAATTGGCAAAGCCATAGTGGACAGATCGACAGGGGTTCCGTTAGCCGTGTCGCGCTGTCACCGCTTCGTCAGCAGCAGCCCGCACTCAAGATGCGGAGTGTAGGGAAACTGGTCGAAAACCGCCGAGGCGGTGATTTGGTGGGTGCCTTGCAGGGCAGCAACGTTTTCCTGCAGGGTCATCGGGTTGCAGGAAATGTACAGGATATGGTCGAAGCTGCCCGCAAGCTCGAGGGTTGCAGCGTCCAGCCCACTGCGCGGCGGATCGACAAACAGGGTGGAAAAGCGGTAATTTGCGAGGTCGATCTCCTTCATTCGATTGAATTCCCTGAGTCCGGCGAGCGCGCCGCTGATCTCTTCGCTGGACATGCGCACCAATGCCACATTGTCGATGCCGTTGGTGGCTAGGTTATGGTGCGCGGACTGAATAGACGACTTGCTGACTTCGGTGGCAAGGACGCGGTCGAACAGCGGGGCCAGTGCAATCGTGAAGTTTCCGTTTCCGCAATACAGTTCCAGCAGGTCGCCGCCCAAGCCGGCGGCTTGACGGCAAGCCCAGCCAAGCATTTGCCGATTTACTCCGCCATTGGGCTGGGAGAAGGCGCCCTCGATTTGCTGGTAGCTCAGGTGGCGCCCGTTTAGTTCGAATTCCTCCAGCACCCAGTCGCGACCGACGACGATCTTCTGCTTGTGGCTACGTCCGATCAGTTGCACCTGCATTTCAGTGGCCAAGTCCCTGGCCAATTCCCGCGCCGCTGCTTCCCAGGATTCATCGAGTCGCCGGTGGTAGATGAAGGTAATCATCAGTTCGCCGCTGAGCGTGGCCAGGAAGTTCACCTGGAACAGGTTGCTCTTCAACGCAGCACTGGCCTGCAGCGCTTCGCGCAAGCGCGGCATCGCTGTACAAATGGATTCGCAAGCCGGGGCGAAGTGCTCGACCACCACCGCTTGCTTCGGTTCGGCCGGGTCGAACATGGCGTAGTCAACGCGCTCGCCGTTGTGCCACATGCGGAACTCGGCGCGCAACCGGTAATTGAGTGGCGCGGAGGAATAAACTGCCGGCTCGGGCAGGTCAAAGCACGCGAAGTCACGCTGGAATTGCGAAACTTTGGTCGCGAGTTGTGGTGCGTATTCGGCTGGGTCAATGCTGGGTAGTGGCATGGTGTCCGTGGGTGTTGAGCAGGGTAAATTTGTTCTAACCAACCACCGTCATTCCGGGTCAAGCCCGGAATGACGGTAAATCAATGAGTTGGCGTAAGAACAAATTTACCTTGGGAGCCAGGTGAATAAGGCGGCAAGTATAGAGATATCACGCGGATACGAAGGAAAAATCGCACCGACGCCACGGGATGAGGCGATCGACGCTCAGTCGACACGGTGCCGTACCGCCAGATGGCGCTCCTGTCGCTGCGTCAGCGCCCGTGCAATTTGCCTGGGCGCATCACGTTTCGGCAACAACCCTTTCAAGGCTCGCGGATTGCTTCGTGCCCCGCTGCTCACATAGTCGGACATCAGAGATTGTTGAACCGCCTGTGCGGGCAACCCGCCTCTGGTGCACAGGTAATCAAACAGCGCGTCCACCAGCGACTCAGGGGAAAAGCCACTGGTTTTTCCGGTGCTCTCCCACAACCAGTCGGCAAAACCGAGAAACGCATAAAACGGAGATGGCGCTCCACCACTGACAACAGCATGGCCACTGGTGCTGGGCGGGTCCAGCAGCAGCAACAAGGTCTGCTTGAAGCGCCCCGAATTGGCGACCCTGTCCCAATAGCGCGCAAAGCGGGTAAAGCGCTGCAGCGAGGCCGAATCCACCGCCCCGGTTTGCTGCACCGTATAGGGCGGTAAAGCGTCGTACACCATGCCGTACCCGGCTGTGTGCCGGGAAATCGGAGCCCCGCGCAAACGCTTAAGAAGCCCCGGCTGGATCTCGTGCACACCCAGGGCATAAAGGCGGTCAAACCCCGCGGCAAAGCTTTCCAGCGTTTCGCCGGGCAGGCCAAAGATCAGATCGGCATGTACATGAGCATTCGATTCGCCAACCAGCCAGCGCAGGTTGGCCTCGGTCTTCTCGTTGTCCTGCTGGCGCGAGATGTGCTGTTGCACCTCGGTATTGAAGCTCTGGATGCCCACCTCGAATTGCAGAACCCCGGACGGAAATTGCGCGATCATGTGTTTGAGGCGATCAGGCAGGTGGTCGGGGACAACTTCAAAGTGTACGAACAAATCGTCTGATGGCTCGCTCAAGCCCGGCACGTACAGCCGATCCAGAAAAAACTGAAGGATGCGCAGCGAAGCGTCGGTTTTCAAATTGAATGTTCGGTCGACAAACTTGAAGTTGCGCGCCCCGCGCTGGTAGATGCCTTGCATTTCCGCAAGGAAGGCCTCCAGATCAAAGGCCCTGGCGGTTTTGTCCAGCGAACTCAGGCAAAATTCGCACTTGAACGGGCAGCCCCGCGAAGCCTCGACATAGAGCAGGCGGTGCTTCAGGTCCGCGGCGGAATATTCGGCGTAGGGCAAGGCAATCCGCTTCAACGGCGGTTGCTGACCGGTGATCACCTTTCTCGAAGGATGCGGGCCGTACAGCAAAGCGCGGCAAAGTTCGGGAAAGCTCAGGTCACCCCAGCCGGTGATGACATGGTCGGCGAGTTGGACGATCTCTTGCTCGTCGACCTCATGGCTGACCTCGGGCCCGCCCAACACGATTTTGATGCCGGGGCGTGCCGCCTTGAGCAGTCTCAGCACCGCGGTGGTTTGCAATACATTCCAGATATATACGCCAAAGCCGACGATCTGCAGGCCTTGAACACACCGCGCCTCGGTTGCTTCCGGGCCGTCCAGGGTAAGCAACAGCTCATCCACTACATTTTGGGCAGGGCTGGCGATGGTGAACTCACGCAACGTAGTGTGCGGCCTCAAATTCCCCATGTTGGCCAGCAGGTAGCGCAGACCCAACGATGCATGAATGTATTTCGCGTTGAGCGTGGCCAGAACGATGGACGGCGGATTGATGACTTGGGCGGAAAGCATGCCGGTATTATCAAACCACTTGTTCAATTCGCGAACGACTATTCTCGTCCCGCCGATGGATGATCAGATGACCCTTGTGAGTGTGGCACATGCGTTATGGCGCAACAGAAGTCTGTTGCGGAGATGCCCGCGAACGCAGACTCGTTTTCTCATTGAACTTCTGGTGACCAGTCTGCCTAAGATTGAGACGATCGGCAGGTTCGTTCTCAATTTGATGAGCCAGAAAGGTCCCTTGCGCCAGTAACAAGCAGACGGAAAGAAGTAGCCCATGGCAACCCATCACGAGAGCCGCGCCATTGCGCAATCACCTGAATGGTTATTCGATATCGTTGCCGATGTCGAGCGCTATCCGGAATTCCTGCCCCTGGTGCGCGCAGCGAGGATCGTCAAACGTTACGAAAATGCTTACGAAACCGAGCAGAGCCTGGCGTTGGGCCTGCTGACGCATCGCTTCTGTACGCGCACTGATCTTGATCGCCCGCGCAGCATCACCGTAGTATCCGGGGATCGATCCTTCTGCCGTTTCGATATTCGATGGACTTTCCTGCCCTTGGGCGCGGACCAATGCCAGGTCGATTTCACGCTTGATTGCGAGACACGCTCGCTGTTCCTGGGCCCGGTCATCCACGTTCTGGTAATGCCGATGGCCATCAGCATGGTTAGCGCCTTCGAGGCGAGAGCACATGCGCTGGCACTGGAGGCCAGGGCAAAGTGAGATGGAGAAGTAGGAGAAGGTAGCAGAAAAAAAGGCGGAAAATTTGGTTCGCAACCTGAACACCATCGCTGTAAGCTAATGAAACAGGCGGTCTACGGACATGAAGCCAGCAAACCGAATGAATACGCCACTCTTCGTTGATATAAGCTGTAGATGGCCTATCCACGCGGTCTGCAGCACAATGGTACAATGCGTCGCGCTGCTTTGCTGAGGCCTGAATCGTTGCATCGACGACCTGCAAGCTCTTGAGATTTCTCAAGCGTCGGCCCATGATTCGAAAAAACCGAACCATCAGTGAAGGTAATACGAATATACCTTAACTGGAAATTGTCGTAAGTTGAACTCCCACCCTGTTCAAGGAGCGAGATCATGAAAGTCGAAGTTCAAGCCAAAGGTTTGTCTGCCGCGACGTTTTTCCGTCAGCATGCCAGGAAGCGCATGAATGTCGCACTCGGTCGTTTCCGCGATTCAGTGCAGACCATTACCGTACACCTGAGTGACATCAACGGTCCGCGCGGAGGTGCCGACAAGCTTTGCCGCATCGTCGTCCGCCTGAAGAACAGTTCGCTGGTGGTCATCGAGGAACTTGGCGACGATATTTTCAAGGTCATCGACAAGGTGGCCGATCGCGTGCATCAGAGTGTTTCCCGGCAGGTCGGCCGGGTCAATCGCGCAGCGCGCGGTCAGCACCGGACGATCACCCAACTGCAACTGCTGCCCGAGGCCGTCTGACCCAACCATAGCAATTTTTTATAAGGAGCCTTACCGCAATGAACCAACGATTCGATCAATTCACCCTTGCCCGTCAGCAGGCCGGCACCGCGCCGTCCCTGTTGTCCACCCACAAGGTGCTGCGCAACACCTACCTGTTGCTGGCCATGACGCTGCTGTTCAGCGGCGTCGTGGCAGGCGCTGCGGTTGCGCTGCGCCTGCCGCATCCGGGCATCATCCTGACGCTGGTCGGCTACTTCGGCTTGCTCTACGTGACCACCAAGCTGCGCGACAGCAGTTGGGGCCTGCTCTCGGTGTTCGGTCTGACCGGCTTCATGGGCTACACGCTCGGTCCCATCGTCAGCCACTACCTGTCGATGCCCAACGGCGGCCAGACGGTGATGCTGGCAATGGGCGGCACCGGCGCCGTCTTCCTTGGCCTGTCGGCCTACGCCCTGGTCAGCCGGAAGGACTTCAGCTTCATGGGCGGTTTCCTGGCGGTCGGCATCCTGGTGGCGTTTCTCGCCAGTCTCGGAGCGATATTCTTCCAGATTCCGGCGCTTTCGCTGACCGTTTCGGCTGTTTTCGTGCTGCTCATGTCCGGCATGATCCTGTTTGAAACATCACGCATCATCCACGGTGGCGAGACCAACTACATCATGGCCACGGTCAGCCTGTTCGTCTCCATCTACAATCTTTTCCTCAGCCTGCTTCAATTGCT
Source organism: Propionivibrio sp. (assembly GCF_049316945.1). Taxonomy (GTDB): domain Bacteria; phylum Pseudomonadota; class Gammaproteobacteria; order Burkholderiales; family Rhodocyclaceae; genus Propionivibrio. Next base: position 11,135 of record NZ_JBMOJE010000109.1, read on the forward strand.
CGGTTTCACCAGCGGGGATTAATGTCTTGAATTTGGCAGTACAAGCATGAACTTGCTCACCGACCCCCAGTTGTGGATTGCGTTCTTCACGCTTACCGCACTGGAGTTGGTGCTTGGCATCGACAACATCATCTTCATTTCGATTCTCGTCGACCGGCTACCGCCGAAAACGCGAGAGAAGGCGCGCAAAATCGGGCTGTTCCTGGCCATGCTGATGCGCATTGCACTGTTGCTGGTGCTGTCCTGGATGGTCAGTCTTACCGCACCGGTTTTAACCGTTCTTGGGCAAGGCATCTCGGCACGTGATCTGATCCTCATCTCCGGCGGCCTTTTTCTGCTCTGGAAAAGCACGGGCGAAATCCATCAATTGCTCGAAGGCGAAGAGGGCGAAGCATCGAACGCCGTTCAGGCGACCTTCGGGGCGATCATCATGCAAATCATCGTAATCGACATCGTGTTTTCGCTCGATTCGATCATCACGGCGATTGGCATGGTCGAAAATGTTTGGGTGATGATCGCCGCCGTGATTGCTTCGGTGGGCTTGATGATGCTGTTCGCGGCAAGCATCGGCCATTTTGTCTCCGATCACCCGACGATCAAGATGCTCGCCCTGTCCTTCCTCATCGTGGTGGGCATGGCGCTGGTTGCCGAAGGCTTGGGGCACAAGGTACCGAAGGGCTATATCTACTTTGCCATGGCTTTCTCGATCGCCGTCGAGATGCTTAACATCCGCATGCGCAAACAGCACTCTTCTCCGGTCAATCTGCATGAAGCCTACAGTTCCAGTATTCCGGAATCGAATGCTGAGACAAAATCTTTGCCAAGTTAAGCCGAGTAATGCATAGCGGCCCATCCTTGCTTGGAGAACTGAGAGCGATGATGCATGAAAACCGGCAGTAAGTAGAAGGATCAGAGGGGCGATGGTCCCATTATTCCAGATGTGGATTTTCAGAACGTCTGACGGAAAACATATCCAGTTGCATTAAAAGACACTATTTATTTATAGGGTAACTGGAATAATTGCAATTCACGAACTACGATGGTAATTCTGCTTGATATGTTACCCGCTTCAAAGCTTGAATCAAGAACCGTACCGTCGTGCAGCGAAATCGAAAAACAGTGAAAGGAAAATCTATGGAAAACCTGCTCAAACCCAACGAAACGTCCTTTCACATCAAGTTTGGCGGCAAGATGACCTATGAGTTTTACCGCGAACTGGAAGACAAGGTGATCGATGCCATGCGACGTTATAACCATCTGGAGATTGACCTTTCCGAAGTCAGCGAGATTGATATTTGCGGACTTCATCTGGTCGGATTACTGCAAAGGGCGGGGGTTATCGTTGCGACTTCGCCAGTGGTAGAGCAAGCGTCCAGGGGTTTGCTTTCCACACTCCATGCGGCTGCCCTTGGCCGCGCATCAAGAAGTAGTCGCATGGCAATACGTTAGTGTGCGGGCGAATACCGATCGAAACAGTACGTTTTCAGGGGCCCACTATCGGCGACTTGGCTGGTGTCGCTTTTATGTTAGCCATTTTCCCGCAGGTAGCCGCAGGCGCGCGAGCAAGCCGCCACCGTCTCTGGCCAGCAGTTCAAGGGTGCCACCATGCAAGCGGGCAATGCGCTCGACGATTGCCAGTCCGAGTCCGGTGCCATTGGCATCGGTGCGGGCGTTTTCCAGGCGGGTAAAGGGGCGCTTCAGACGTTCCATTTCACTTCCCGGTATGCCGGGGCCGCGGTCGAGAATGTCGATCAGGATTTGTCCATTATCGCTTCGGGTTTCCAACGATATTTGATCGCCACCAAACTTGCGGGCGTTTTCGAGCAGATTCACCAGTGCCCTTGTCAGGGCCTGGCGGTGGATCAGTGCGGGTGGTATTTCGCCCAGGATGAGTTGTGGAATGCTTGATGCCCGACCCTGGGCGCTGGCGACCTGGCTCACCAAGCCGTTGACATCAGCCATTTCAGCCTGTTCCCCGCTGTCGCCGCGCGCGTAGTCGAGGAACTGCGCAATGATGGCATCCATTTGCTCAATGTCTTCGATAACGGCATTGCGGGCATCATCGTTGCTGATCGACAATTCAGCTTCCAGACGCAGGCGCGCCAGCGGCGTCCGCAGATCGTGCGAGATGCCGGCCAGTACCTCGGCGCGCTCGGTGTCGATGCGCTGCAGGTTTTTTGACATGCGGTTGAAGGCTTCGGCGAGTTGCCGCAGTTCGATGGCGCCACGTTCAGGGAGGGGAGCAGGTTGCCGACCGCGACCGACTTCTTTTGCTGCACTGGCCAGTGTACGCAAGGGCAGGGTGACGCGGCTGACGATCAACCACGCAACCAGCAGTGCCAGCGCCAGCGAAGCGCCTCCCCAGCCCAGCCAATGCCACGGAAAATCTCGTTCGGCGTGCTCGCCGGGCAGCATCAGCCAATATTCATCCTCGGGGGTGTCGCCAATCGAAAAACTGACCCAGATGCCCGTTTGCCCATTGACCGTTCCGGCAAAGCGGGTGTTCGGCCCAAGTTGCGTTTTGGCGGTGTCGTACATGACGCGGAAGAAGTAGGTGTCCGGCAAGGATTTGACGATGTCGGTGGGTTCGGCCGGGTAAACATGGACGCCTTCACTCTCCGCCAGATCTCGCAGCAACATAAGACGCTTGACCGGATCTGCGGCGACCAGCGCGGCATTGGTGAGGTTGACGACGCTTGCCGTAAGCTGCGCCAGTTGACGGGCGCGTGGTTCGCGTTCGGCAAGCCCGAACAAGGCCAGCCAGGTTGCGACGCTGACGAAAATCAGCAGGCTGACGAGCAGGAAGGTGCGTACCAGCAGCGTACGTGGGAAAAGTTTTAGATACAGCTTTTGATACAGCTTTTGATACAGATATTGGTATCGGATCACTTGGGCTGGCCGTCGGGTATGAAGACGTAGCCGAAGCCCCAGACGGTTTGCAGATAGCGCGGAGTGCCCGGATCAGGTTCGATCAGTTTGCGCAGACGGGAGACCTGCACGTCGATGGCGCGGTCGAAGGGGCCTTGCTCGCGGCCTCGTGCCAGCGTCATCAGGCGGTCGCGCGAGAGCGGTTGGCGCGGGTGTTCGAGCAGCACCTTGAGCACGGCGAACTCGCCGGTGGTCAGCGGCAGGATTTCACCTTTTTGTTTCAGCGTACGGGTGGCCAGATCAACTTCGACATCACTGAAAACGATCAAATCGCCCTCGGCGCTAGGAGCCCCTGGTATGGCCGCCACCCGGCGACGCAAAACGGCCTGGATGCGGGCAACCAGTTCGCGTGGATTGAATGGCTTGGGCAGGTAATCATCAGCGCCCATTTCGAGGCCAACTATCCGGTCAATCTCGTCGCCCTTGGCCGTGAGCATGATGATCGCCTGCTGAGGTTCGCTGGCCCGCAGACGGCGGCAGATCGAAAGCCCGTCTTCACCGGGCAGCATGAGGTCGAGTACGATCAGGTCAAAGTTCTCGCGTGCCAGCGATTTGTCCATCGCCTCGGCACTCTCTGCCGTCTTGACGACAAAGCCCTGCTCGCGGAGATAGCGTTGCAGGAGGTCGCGCAATCTTTTGTCATCGTCAACGACAAGAATTTTTCGTTCAGCCATGGGGTAGATGCTAACCCGAAAGCCTTCGCTGAGCGAGCGGCAGGAATGAAGCCGGGGAGGAAAAGTTGCGCTACGTCCTGTCAGATACAAACATTTACAACTTCTGCAAATTAACGTGAATCCTTGATACATCTGGATTGCACACTATCGTCAACACTTCTGGAAAGGTAGTGGAGATTCCATGAATGGCGGAAGGGGCGCACAATGGAACGAGTCCTCTTTGGCATGATATTTGCCGCGTTGCAGAAGGTGGTGGCAACGGTGGCCGAAAAATTTAATATATCTGACCTGTTTTCAAGTGAACGGTTGAGGGGTTAGGCAAACGCAGACACTGCGAAAGAACCAGGGTGTGGAGAAACGCGTTGAGATGGTCTCGGTCAAACGGATGATCAGCGAAGGTGTTGCGGTGGTGCTTTTTCTGGCACTGGCGATGCCTCTGGCGCATGCCAATTCGCCGGATGAACGTACTGTTCGTGAAGGAAACCGGCAGGGCGTCGGTCAGAGTCAGCCGCAGACGCGTAATCAGCGTGAAGCAAAGCGCAGCTATGCCCAGCGTCACAAGGGTGGCGAAGAGCAGCGGCAACAGCGCCTTTCGCCCGAGGAACGGCGCCAGTTGCGGCGCGATATCAAGGATGCCGGGCGCGATATCTATCCACCGCGTAAATAGTTTTGTCGTTGCTCGAAGTCAAGCGGGGATCCCAAGTTCAGGCTGCCAAGGGCCCCTCGACACTCTGTCCAACCGTTCCCGTGGCATCCAGAAATGCCGCGCGTAGTTTTTCTTCAGGCAGCAGCTTGCCAATGATCACGATCCTTGAAATGCGCGCTTCATCAGGGTTCCAGGCTTCACCATAATCGAAGCCTGCGACGCGCTGCACGCCCTGGAAAATCAGTTTCCGGTTTTCATTCGGGATGGCCAGGATGCCCTTGTAGCGCAGCAGTGTCTCGCCGAATTCATCAATCATCGACTGCACGAATGCGCCAATTTTCTCCAGATCAACTTCGCCAGCGGCTAGCAGGAATGAGGAAATTTCGTCGCTGTGCGCCGCCGGACGACTCGACCAGCGGACCGAGTCTGTTGCCGAACTTGCATGCGGAATAAAACGGCTGGTGGAGCGCGCATTGGCCTCGGTCGCCAACAACGAGGTGTCCAAATTGAATCCGCCAATGCCCAGCAAGGAACCGGATTCGGCGCGACCCTGTTCCAGTTGTTGCTGGAGGGCACGCGGATTGATGCGGTTCAGCCGCTCTGAGAGATCTTCAATCACGTTCGACGCCACAAGATCACATTTGGATATGGATGTAGTCGAGTCCATCCCGAACATAACGCTCGACATTATTTTTACCAGATTGGGATTGCTCGAATAACATTCCGTGAAT
>NZ_JBMOJE010000110.1:0-15882 GCF_049316945.1 Propionivibrio sp.
CTGACGAGCGACCTGCCGCAGCCAGTCATTCAGTTCCTGGCGGTCGCAGTCGAATCCCTGCCGATCATGATTCCCAGCTAAAGGTCGTACCTGCATCATCGTGCCTGGCCTTCTGGTAATGATTCAGGGCGGCCTTCAGCTTGGCATTCGGCTTAGGCGGGTTTTCCATCAGGTCGAGCAACCAGTTCCAGTCGCGCGGCGACAGACGAATCACTTCCTCACGTTCGATGACAGTCTGTGCCTCCTTTAATGCAGCCTGGACCAGAAACTGATTGACCGTGGCGCCGGTTAGCTCGGCGGCACGGCACAGAGTCTCGTAGACCTCATGTGGAACTCGGGCGCCGATACGATCTTGCTTGGCAATGGCAGTACCCATTATTCACCTCCAACAATTTCTTGAGCGCTCAGTGTATCACTGTCGCCATTTTGGCGCCAACTTGCCCGATGACGGAAATATAGCCTGGATTACTGATCGCGCAGGTCGTGGGATAGGGAAAGGCACCGGGCTATTCTCGCCTCTTGTGCTATCAAATCCAGGGCTGAAAAGCAAAAGCTAAAATTGAAAATCACGTCACCAGGCGCGCAACACCAGGAAATTCGTCTGTTTTTGTTGTTGCAGCCTGGTGGCTCCGCGCTTCCAGCAGGGCAACAGGAGACCACGGATTTCAGCGCAGTGAAAACAGAAAGCCGTGGTTTATCCCCTGTTGTTTTTGATGCATTGATGCTGACCCCGATAGTTATTTTCTGGATGTTCTGAACGTTCCGGAATGTTCGGGCGTGTTCTTGATGTTCTTTCAGCCCAGCATTTCCAGCAATGTTTTATGCCACTGCGCGGCATCGACCTCGCCCAGCTTGCTGGTGAGCCGGGTTTTATCGACGCAACGGATTTGATCGAGCAGCACGCGCCCCGGTCTGCCGCCGATATTGACTTCCGGGCGACACCCGAGCGGCTGTCCTTTGCTGGTAATTGGCGCGATGATCACGCGCGGCAAGACCGCATTCATGTCATCCGGCGACACAACAAGGCAGGGGCGCTTCTTTTTTATCTCGGTACCAACCGTCGGATCGAGATTGACCCAATACACCTCGCCGCGCTGAATCTTCGCCCCCGCCTTCACCATACCCACTCCTCGCAACTGTCATCGACGGGCAGACCTTCCCAGGCGTCGATATCGTCATCCCCCCGGTAGCCATCAAACCACCCGGCACGCGGCGCGAGCACGGGCGTAATCACCAGTCGCCCAGCCTCAACGGTCATCTCCACTGCGCCATCAATCCGGCATTCCACCAGCAACGCGGCCGGAATAAGCACCCCCCGGGAATTCCCAACCTTGCGTAACGTCGTTAGCATCGCTTTCTCCTGCAAAAAAGTTATAACAAAATTATAACCATTGGCAAAGCAAGTGCAAGCCCCAACGGCGAAGTTGTTGCCGCGTGGTTTGATGTGAAGCGGAATAGCAGGGAAAATCAGGCAGGCGCGGCAGGGTGGGCGACCTCAAATGACAAGGCATTCAGGACAGCACGGGAAACAATCGTGTCCCCTATTGTTCTCACTTTTTGGGTTAGTGGCCTCGGCAGATAGGACAAAAGCCAAGCTATTGATTTTTTTAGCGAACCTTTGCGATTTTCTTTACTTGTGCGATTGTCCAACGCACATCGCCTTCCATCATAAAAAAACGCCGGGAGGCTTGGAGCCGTCCCGGCGTTTTTTTGTGTGGCGTTGAGAATCAGTCGATCTTGGCTTTGGCGCGCAGGCCGTCAACCATCTTGTTGATCTGTTGTGACTGTGCTTGCTGGAGCAGGCGTGGCTTGATTTCGTCGAACGGCGGAACGGTCAGCGGGCGGCTGTCTTCGAGCAGGATGACGTGGTAGCCAAACTCGGTCTTGACCGGGGCTTCGGTATATTTGCCCTTGCTCAGGCTGGTGAGAGCATCGCTGAAGGGTTTGACGAAGTTGCCGGCGCTAGCCCAGCCGAGATCGCCGCCATTGTCCTTGGAGCCCGGGTCGATCGATTGCTTGGCGAGTTCTTCAAACTTGGCGCCTTTCTTGAGGTTGGCGATGATCGCTTTGGCGTCGTCCTCGCTCAGCACCAGAATGTGGCGCGCCTTGTATTCGGTGTTGCCGAGCCGGGCTTTGATCGTCTCGTACTCTGCCTTCAACTGTGCGTCGCTGATCGGGTTCTTTTTGACGTAGTCCTGAATATAGGCACGTACGTACAAAGCCTGTTTTGCCGCATCGGCCTGAGCAGCGATTTCCGGCTTCTTGTCGAGTCCGGCCTTCTTGGCTTCCTGGATCAGCAGTTCACGCCGGATGAGTTCTTCACGAACGGCATTTTTAAGTTCAGGGGAATCGGGTGCGCCCTGGGCTTTCTGTTCGGCCATGAAGACGTTGGCGAGGCTTTGCGAAACGGCGACGCCGTTGACTGTAACGAAGGCATTGCCGGCGGCCATGGCCGATGCCGACATGATCGCGCCGACGAGCAGTGCGGCCGCAAGTTTCGAGAGATTCTGCATGAGTGGTATTCCTTCTGTCTGGGTTGAGTTGGGTAGGATAGGGTTTCTTGTTATAAGAGTAAACCAGTTGCATTCACTGCACTTCGTCCGGAGTAAATGACTGAATGCTTAGCGCGTGGATTTTACTACGCATCAGTTCGCCAAGGGCGGTGTAGATAAGGCGGTGACGGGCCAGCGTCGATTTGCCCGAGAATTCTGCCGAGACGATGAGCAATCGGTAATGGCCGCCACCATCTTTGGCTCCCTGGTGACCCGCATGCAACGCCGAGTCGTCAATCAATTCCAGACGAACCGGTTCAAGATCAGCCAGCCGCTGGCGCAGAATGGATTCGAAGTCAGCAACAGATTGGCCCGAATCGGTTGGGCTCACGCAGGCAAAACTTTCTTGAACGGCTTGACACTGACACTGGAATAAACATTCGCGACAATGTAGGGGTCGGCATCGGCCCACGCCTGAGCCGCCTCCAGCGAGGCGAAGTCGGCAACGATCAGGCTGCCGGAAAAACCGGCCGGGCCGGGATCGGGCGAGTCGATGGCGGGAAAGGGGCCGGCCAGGATCAGGCGACCTTGTTCCTGTAGCGTTTTCAGGCGTTCAACATGGGCTGGCCGGGCTTCAAGGCGAGCAGCAAGTGATCCGGGATGGTCTTCACCAACGATGGCATAAAGCATCAGTTTTTCTCCTCCTCGATGTATTTTGACAGTATCAGCCCCTGGATGATGACGAAAACAAGCATCAGGCCCATGCCGCCAAACAGCTTGAAGTTGACCCAGTCATCGGTTGATAAATTGAATGCGAATGCTACAGCGAGATTGGCGAATCCCATGAAAACGAAAAAGCCGACCCACGACCAGTTGAGCCGATCCCAAACAGTCTCGGGAAGCTTCATCTGTTCGGTGAGCAGGGTACGGATCAGGTTTTTCTTGAAAAACAGCGTGCCGATGATCAGCCCTGCGGCAAAGGCCCAATAGAGAACCGTCGGTTTCCATTTGATGAAGGTTTCGTCGTGGAAGATCAGCGTCATTCCGCCGAAGACCGTGACAATACCCAAACTGACCCACAGCATGGTGTCGATCTTGCGATGTTTGAACCAGACCCAGCCGATCTGGGCGAAGGTGGCGGCGATTGCCACACCGGTGGCAACAAAAATATCGCCAAACTTGAAGGCGATAAAAAACAGGATGACCGGGAACAGATCGAAGAGAAATTTCATGGATAAACCAGCTAGAATATCTTAGGATTATGGCTGATTTGGCAAGGCGCTGTCCATGTTTCAGCGTAGCAACCTATTACTCGAGGACACCACCATGCAAGTCGCTCAGGCAATCCTTCGCAGCACCGACGATATTCCGGGCGAACTGTCGTCATTGGTTGCGTTGGCGCCGAATCTGGTCCTCGCTTTCGGTTCGGTTGATTTGCTCAAGAGCGCCGCCCCCTTCATTGCCGCTGCATTTCCAGCGGCGCGCCTTTGGAGATCAGCATGAACCGAGTCGCCATAATAGATGACAGCGAGATCAATTTGACTCTGCTGAAGGCTCTGGTTATCAAACTTGGCGATTGCGAGCCGCTGCTGTTTCAGGAGTCGCTCAAGGGTTTGGCCTGGTGTACCGGGAGTCGGCCCGATCTGGTGATCGTCGATTACATGATGCCGGGACTCGATGGCCTGCAATTCATCGCCCGTTTTCGTACGCAGCCTGGCTGTGATGAAATTCCGGTGCTGATGATCACCGCCAATGACGACAAGGATGTGCGTTATGAGGCCCTGAAGGTCGGGGCGACCGACTTTCTCACCAAGCCGGTTGATCGCATCGAGTTCTCTGCGCGGGTGCGCAACATGCTGGCGCTGGGTGCCAGCCGGAAGAAACTGGCCGACAAGGCGGCCTGGCTGGCCGAAGAGGTCAAAAAGGCGACGGCAGCCGTGCATGCCAGGGAACAGGAGCTGCTGTTTCGCATGTCGCGCGCGGCCGAGTTTCGCGATCCGGAGACCGGGGCTCATATTCAGCGCATGGCGCATTATTCACGCCTGATTGCGGCCAGACTCGGGCTATCGGTTGCTGATCAGGAACTGATCCTGCAAGCGGCTCCGATGCACGATGTGGGCAAGATTGGCATTCCCGACTACATCCTGCTCAAACCGGGGAAGCTGACAACGGAAGAGTTCGATCTGATGAAGACCCATTCTTTGCTGGGCTTCGAACTGCTCAAAGGGAGTGAGTCGACGATTCTTCAGTCAGCCGCCGCGATCGCCATATCACACCACGAAAAATTCGATGGTTCCGGCTATCCCTATGGCGTAGCCGGCGAGGCGATTCCTCTCTTCGGGCGTATCGTGGCGGTTGCTGACGTATTCGATGCGCTGACCTCGGAACGACCCTACAAGAAAGCCTGGCCGATCGAGCGCGCAGTGGACCTCCTGCGTGAAGGCGCCGGCCAGCATTTCGACGCGGCTTGTGTCGAGGCTTTCCTGGCGTGCCGGGACGATGTATTAGGCATTCATGCCGAGTATCAGGATGCGGAAGTTCCCAATATTTGAAACGCTTTTGGCACAGCATTTTTAGCCCGACAGACTGAGATGCGCGCCGATCAACGGCAAGAAGAAGTGGAGGAATATCGATTGTCTGCGAGTGAGTTATACAATCAGTTATATAACCGCGCCGAGGCGCTGGAGCGTCTGGGCGGCGATGAGGAACTGTTTGCCGATGTGGTCAGTATGTTCGTTGCTGAAAGCGAATCCTACTGCAGCGCCCTGGAAGCGGCTCTCTTGTCAGCCGATGCAGCGGTATTGCGACGCGAAGCGCATACCGTGAAAAGCATGCTGGCAACCTTCTCGTACGAAGCTGGTCGGGAACTTGCGATGCGCCTTGAGCATCTGGCGGCAACGGGCAATCTCGATGGCGCTGACAGTCTCACGAGCGAGGTGGTGGCAGCCGTCAGGCGGCTGGTCGAAGAGTTTGCCAGAGAAGCCGCTTAGTGTGAAAGTCGCGCCAGCGACTCTCGAGCCTCCCCTCGCCCTTCGGGGTCGGGGGTGAGGGTAACGGGCAGGGCTTTCATTGCTTGGGGTTCCTATCAAAGCTATGCCCGTTAGTCCGGAAGCCGGATCAGTTTCGCCGCCTCTTCTGATGTGCTGTTGGCCGGAATGACGCCGAGCAGTGGTGCGTCAATGCGAGCCTCAAGCGCTGCCAGATTCTCCTCGAAGCGGGACATCTCAGGGTCGATGTGGTTGGCGATCCAGCCGGCCAGTTTCAGTCCGCGTACTTTGATGGCTTGCTGAGTCAAAAGCGCGTGGTTGATGCAGCCCAGGCGCATGCCGACGACCAGGATGACCGGCAGCCCGAGCTGTTCGGCAAGGTCGGCAGTATCGCAATGCGGGCCAAGCGGAACACAGAAGCCGCCGACGCCTTCGACCAGCAGCGCATCGGCCATCCCGCGCAAGGTGTTGAAAGCGGCAACGATGGGCCCGATGTCGATCATGCTTCCGGCTTCGGCCGCGGCGATATGCGGGGCAATCGCGGGTGCAAAGAGGTAGGGATTGACCAGTTCGCGCGGAGCGTTGATTCCGGCAGCGGCGATCAACTGTTCAACATCCTCGTTTTTTCCTGAAGCATCGGTTCCGGCGGCGACGGGCTTCATGCCGATGGCCTTGATGCCCCGGTCGCGCAGTCCATGCAGCAGCGCGCAGGTGATGAAGGTCTTGCCGACTTCGGTATCGGTACCGGTAATAAACCAGGCGTGCGTGGTGGGCTTATTCATTTTCTGGCGTAGCCGAGAATGACGTCGTAGCTTGCCGGCAGGCCAGCCGGCTCACGGTGCTGTTCGTAGGTGGCCTGTACTTTTTTCCAGGCGTGCCGCCCCATCATTCCGCTGCGCGCCCCCTCGCCGACATTGTGCGCGCCGATGTCCTTGACCGCGCGCAACAGGGTTTTCAGGTCGGGATAATAAACCGTGTGCTTCTTGCGCCGCAGGTCGACGTTGCCGAATCCTGCGCGGACAAGCGACTCGCGGATGGCGTCCGGTTCACTGAAGGGCAAGGTATGGCGGTGCTGGTCGATGCTGGCAAAGGCCTGGCGCAGTTCGTGGAAGGTGTTCGGGCCGAGTGTGCTGAGGGCCAGTTGGCCACCGGGCTTGAGAACCCGCGCGGCTTCCAGAAAGACGGCGTCGCTGTCGCACCACTGAATGGTCAGGCTCGACCACCACAGGTCAAAACTGGCCTCGTCCAAGGGCAGTTTTTCGATGTCGGCAGCAAGGCAGACATCCGAATCGCGCAGCGCGTGGTTGAGCATGGCCGGAGCGAAATCGACTCCGGTGATATGCGCGGCGGGCCAGCGTGCGCGCAGCAGGCGTGCGCCGTAGCCGGTGCCGCAGCCAGCGTCCAGGATGCGCGCTGGCGTGAGGCCGGAAAGAAAAAAGTCTTCAAGCAGGCTCTCGCACACTTGGCGCTGAACGACGGCGGCACCGTCGTAAGTGGCGGCAGCGCGGTCGAATGACTCGCGGATGCGCTGTTTAATTGATTGCAGAAGCATTGCAGAAATCGCTAATCAGCCTGGCAAAACGTTCAGGGTCGTTGAGGAAGGGTGCATGCGCTGCACCGATGAAGATTTCGAGTTGGGCGAGCGGCAGTTTATCAGCCAGCCAGTGCGCTGCAGCGAGCGGCATCAACGGATCGTTTTCGCCGTGGATCAGCAGCGTTGGAAGCGAGATGGAAGCGACCTGCTGCCGCAAGTCGATATCGCGTAGCCAGCCGAGCCCTTGAACAAGCGTTGCGGCATCAGGCAGAGGCGATACACAGCGCGCCAGGGAACGGGCGTTGGCGCGGGCCTTGGTGTCGCCTTGATTGAGCAGGGCGATGAAACGTTTCAAGGTGGCGGCTGCATCTTCGCCGACAGCGCTGTCGAAGGCGTCAAGCAGCGCCGGGGTTTGTGCGTGCGGCCAGTCGACGCGCTGCGCAAAGCTGGGGGTGCCGCCGACCAGGATCAGTCGCGAAAAATGGTCGGGGTGGAGCAGGGCGGCCTGCATGGCAAGCTGGCTGCCGAGCGACCAGCCGCAAAGGATGCAGCCCACGGGCAGGCTGTCGGTCAGCGCTGCGGCGGTGTGGACGAAAGAAGGCACGCTACTGGCCGATGCTCTGGAGAGCGCTTCGAATGGCGATCTACAGGGTGTATGCCATGAAGCCGTTTGTTTATGCGCCTGCTGGCCGTGTGCATCTGAAGGCTGTTTATTCATAAGGCTTTCAGGGGAGTCATAGCCTGGCAGGTCGACCAGATGCACCTTGAAGCGCTGCGCCAGCATAGGCGCCACATCCTGCCAGGCGGACTTGCCGATTCCCCAGCCGTGGATCAAGGCCAGATCGAGTCCCTGACCGACGATTTCGACGTTTAGCCCTGTCATGCCAGTTCCAGCAAGGCATCGACAAGTCTGTCCACCTGCCCGGCACTGTGTGCGGCGGTCAGCGAAACGCGCAGGCGGGCGGTGCCCTTGGGCACCGTTGGCGGACGGATGGCCGGCACCCACAAACCGCGTTCGTAGAGCGCGTTGGCCACGCGCAGCGCTTCGTGGTTATCGCCGATGATCACCGGCTGGATGGCCGTGGGTGACGGCAGAAGTTGCCAGCGGGTATTGGCCAGCCCGTCGCGCAATTGCGCGGTAAGCTGCCGCAAATGCTCGCGGCGCGCGTCGCCGTTTTCGATCAGGGCGAGGCTGGCGGCCAGCGCACAGGCGATGATCGGGCTTGATCCGGTGGTGAAAATATAGGTCCGGGCGCGTTGCAGCAGCCACTCGATAACCGCTTCGTGCGCTGCGACGAAGGCGCCGGAAGCACCGGCCGCCTTGCCCAGCGTGCCCATGTAAATTAAACGCTGTGCCGCCGGGAGCTTGAAGTGCGCAAGGCTGCCGCGCCCCTGCGCGCCGAGCACGCCGAAGCCATGCGCGTCGTCGACCACCAGCCAGGCGTCGAAGTGTTCGGCGAGTTCGAGCAGTCCGGGCAGCGGTGCCAGATCGCCATCCATGCTGAATACGGCGTCGCTGAGGATCAGCTTGCGCTTGGCCTTGCTGGACGCCAACAGGCGTTCGAGCACGGCCAGGTCGCCATGCGGGTAGCGCTGGCTGTCGGCCCGCGATAACTGGACGGCGTCGATCAGCGAGGCATGGTTCAGTTTGTCGGCAAACACCGCGTCGCCACGCCCGACCAGTGCCGGCACGATGCCGAGATTGGCCATGTAGCCGGTTGAAAAAAGCAGGGCGCGCGGGAAGCCGGTGAAGGCAGCCAGTTTCTGTTCCAGCGCCTCGTGCGGCGCTTGATGCCCGCTCACCAGATGCGAGGCGCCACTGCCGACGCCCCAGGTTCTGGCCCCGGCGCAAGCCGCTTCGATCAGCGCCGGATCGTTGGCCAGCCCCAGATAGTCGTTACTGCAGAAACTGATCAGCTCGTGGCCGTCGACGCGCGCCAGCGGGCCGCAAGGTGCGTCCAGCAGGCGTCGGCGGCGCTTCAGGCCGTCGGCGTCGAGTTGGGTCAGTTGCGCGACAAGTTCTGTGTAAAGGCTGGATTCGGACATCGAAAGTCAGAGGGTGTGGAAGGTGTTCGGGTTATCAAACCAGCCGGAAATGTTTTCGCCCGGGCAGGCGGTAGGTTTCAAAATCGTTGCGGTCGAGCGTCCAGATGGTGGCACTGCCGGTTTTCAGCGCGGCAACCACCAGCGAGGCATCGGCGAGATCCATCGGACGGTCGGCATAGCGGGTGATCCAGTCGATGGCGGTGATCAGTTCATCCTTGCCGAGCGGCATCACTTCCAAGCCGCCATGCTCGATCCAGCCGTACAGCGGCAGAGTTGAGGCCACTGTCGGTGCAAGGTGGGAAAATTCGGTAAGCACAGCCCAGGTGGTTAGCAACCGACCGCGATAACTCTTTAGAAATTGCGTGCAGCGCTCGTGGGCGTTATCCCTTTTGTCGGCCAATGCAACCAGCGGTCCGGTATCGACAAGTAAAACGGTCACGCGCTACGCCCGTGCTTCTCGCGAATGGCCGCCTTGACGCGTTCTTTCGTGGGGATAGTGCTGGCCTTTTCAGAGGCGAAGGAGCCAATGAAACCGGCCTCGCAGGCGATTTCGTAGGGCGATTTTTCTGCGGGCCCGGTGCTGAAGCGTTGTTCGAGCAGTTCGATGATGACCTCGGATTTGCTGCGCCGTGTTTCGACGCAATACTGCGCCAGCATCTGTTCGAGGCGGTCAGGGATGCGAACGGTGGTAGTCATGGCGATTCCTTGGCGGTTGAGCTTGTATTAACGGTAATACAGGATTGCTTCTTGCGCAAGGAAAAATTTTTGGCTCAGAGTCAGTGAAAATATCAAAAATCCACCGCAGAGACGCAAAGGGGCAAAGGAAACGCAGAGGAACCCCATTGTTTTTAAAGGTTTTCTCTGCGAAACCTCTGCGGCTCTGCATTTCCTTCGGTCACCTTTGCGTCTCTGCGGTGGGTGTTCAGGCATTTTTTCACAGCCTCTCAGCGGGGCGTTCAACGAAGAAGCGGTTTCGCCAGGGCTTCCTCCAGCGCACCACTCGTCGCCTGGCCGAGGTGTGCGATTTCGTCGTCGCTGACGATGTAGGGCGGCATCAGGTAAACGGTGTTGCCGATGGGGCGGATCAGGGCTTCACGGTCAAGCGCCGCACGGTAAAAGTGGCGGGAAAAATGCGGGTCGGTGGTTTCAACATCAAACGCCAGAATCATGCCGCGCTGGCGCAGGTGCTTGACTTGCGGATGCTGGCCGAGTGGTGCCAGTGCGGCGGCGAGCTTGTCGGCGCGAACTTTGTTTGCTTCCAGCACCTTGTCGGTTTCGAAAATGTCGAGGGTCGCCAGCGCCGCGCGACAAGCCAGCGCGTTGCCGGTGTAGGAGTGCGAGTGCAGGAAGCCGCGCGCCGTGGCGTCGTCGTAAAACGCGCCATAAACGGAGTCGGTGGTGAGTACGATCGAGAGTGGCAGGTAGCCGCCTGAAATGCCCTTCGAGAGGCACAGGAAATCGGGTTTGATGCCGGCCTGCTGATGCGCGAAGAAGGTGCCGGTGCGGCCGCAGCCAACGGCGATTTCGTCGCAGATCAGGTGCACTTCGTAGCGGTCGCAAAGGGCGCGCGCCAGGCGCAGGTATTCCGGGTCGTACATGGCCATGCCGCTGGCGCACTGGATCAACGGCTCGACGATCAGCGCGGCGATTTTTTCGTGATGCTGTTCGAGGTGGCGTTCGAGTGCTACCGCAGCGCGGCGGGCCACGTCGACCGAAGTTTCGCCGTCGCCCGCATTGCGTGCATCGGGCGACGGCACCGTAGCGGCGGGGCGAATCAATGGCGCATAGGCGTCCTTGAAAATCGCCACGTCGGTAACGGCCAGTGCGCCGACCGTTTCGCCGTGGTAGCTGCCTTCGAGGCAGAGAAAATCCTGTTTCTCGCTGCGGCCCCGGTTGCGCCAGGAGTGGAAGGACATCTTGAGGGCAATCTCGGTTGCCGAGGCCCCGTCGGAGGCGTAGAAGCAATGGCCGAGTGCGCCGCCGGTCAGTGCCGCCAGCCGTTCCGAAAGTTCCACCACCGGGCGGTGCGTAAAGCCGGCGAGGATGACGTGTTCGAGTTCTTCGAGTTGTTCGCGCAATGCCGCGTTGATGCGCGGGTTGCAGTGGCCGAAGAGATTGACCCACCAGGAACTGATGCCGTCGAGATAGCGCCGGCCGTCAAAATCATGCAGCCAGACGCCCTTTGCGCTGGCGATTGGGATCAGGGGCAGCGAACCGCTGTCGCTGCCCGTGTGTTGCTTCATTTGCGTGCACGGGTGCCAGACGGCGTTGAGGCTGCGTTGCAGCAGGTCGGTGTTACTCATCGGGGAATTATCGTGAAAGTCGCGTCAGAGGCTGTGAATTAATTGGCACCGGCATCCAAGACCGTGGCCCGAGGCCAGGCTTCGCGCTCATTCCGGCGCAGGCCGGAATCCAGTGCGCACCTCTGATATCCATGAAAACAATCAGATAGACGAACTAGACCCCGGGCTCTGCACTTCCTTCGGTCGCCTTCGCCGGGGTGACGAGCTGGGAGATTTGGCTGAAATGAATTTTTCACTACCCGTCAGTGCAGCGTTTGCGATGGCGCGTTGTTCTGCTCCGGCAATTCGGCGTGCACCGTATCGCCTTCGATGTTGGGATAGAGCGGCGCCCCGCAGTCGTCGCAGAACTCGAAGGGAAATTGCTGGTGTAGTACCATGACTTCCTTGACGCCGGATTCACGCAAAATGGTTTCGACTTCGCCGGCCACGTCGGCTGTTTCATCTTCCGCTCCAAGCAGTGGCCAGATAACGCCATGAAAAATCGTATCGCTGTCACGGGGCCCGAAAGAGATGCGGTATTCCTCCAGTTGCTTGTCGTGAAAGCCGCCAATGACGGCACGCAGCGCCTCGGCCGGTTTGCCTAGCGTAGTTTGCAGAAAAGCCACCGAGGCACGAATCGAGTAGGGCCGTGAGGCCATATCAGCCGTGCGGCAGGCAGCGTGATAAGCGTCGGCGAGCAAAGGTTGATAAGCGCAACCGGTAAGCAGCGGTTCAAGACAGGGGCCGCCCTGTTTCTCCCATTCCTTGAGCGCTGTTTCGCGAGTGCAATTGTCGGACTCATTCCAGCGGAAGAGTGGCATGCCGCGCGGCACGGCAATCGCGCCGATCAGATAACGCGTGTCGGAGAGGAACTGGTTGGTTTCAGGCAGGCTCGAAACGTCCAGTTTCAACTCATTGTTGCACAGTGCCGCACCACCCAGATCGCGCATCAGTTGCCAGGTATCGACAAAAGTGCGCGGCAACTGGTCAGGGCTGTACAGATAGTTGGACAGCGACAGTTGGGCGCTGGCCGAAAATACATGCGATCCGAGATGAACCTTCAGCGTTTGCAGCGTGCCCTTGGGAATCGTGCAGGCGGGTATCGAGAAGCGTGACCAGGCGAGCAACGGAACATTGAACAACTGGATATCGTATTCCTGGCCCTGATGCGATAGCACACAGGATTCGGCACGCGACTCGATGATGTCGGCGAGGCTGTCGTGCGCGGCGGCGTGCGAGTCGAACAGACGATCGAGCGAGGCATTCAGGTCATCTTCGGCACTGTCCTGCAGCAGCTTGTCGACAAGTTCCGAGAGCTGCTTTTCCCAGAACATGTCCTCCAGCTTGCCGCCGGACTCGGCGAGGCCGATAGCCAGCCGGCCTAGTTCGTTGGCGTCGGCCGAGATGCGTTTGCGGTTTGAGAGACGATTGCGTTTCATGGTGGGGAGCCTGCATGGCAATTCAATTCGCTATTGTACCAAGGGAAGCGATGAATATCGGGTGGCGCGGGCTATTCACAGGTCAATCGCTGTTTTACATGCGCTGCGGCTTAAAGTCATGCGCCGTTCTTCGGCGGCAGGAAAAAATCCCTGGGCGAGCGGAACAGATGGCGCAGGATCGCCCCGGCGATCATTCGCCAAGGTGTTTCCGTAACCTTCCTGGCGCGCAGTGCGACGTTCAGCGCCAGGGCAAAGCTGACGCTCAGGTTGGTGAAGCCGATGGCGGCCACGCCGAGTGCCGACCACAGGAGCAGCCAGAGGTCCGGCGCGAAATCGAGACCGACGAAGGCGATGCCGATGAAAGCGGATGAAAACGCGACGTGGCGGATGTCGATCGGCAGGCCGAACAGCACGCCGAAAATCGTTGTGCCGCCGAGCAGAAAGCCGAAGAAGAGGTTGCCGGCCAGCGCGCCGAGGTTGTCGCCGATGTAGGCGGATACGCGACGCATGCGGCTTTCGCCGAACAGTCTTCTGGGCCATTCGAGTTGCAGAATGCGCTCGGGAACCTGGTTGTAGGCGGCGTAGTTGTCGTAGTAGCCGCTGATCAGGCCGGCGATGAACAGACAGACGCCGGCTATCGCCGCGTAGAAAACCGCGCCGCTGTGGATCAGGCTTTGCTCTTCAAGAAGATGAACCGCTTTTTCGGGGCTGACGAAGTGTGTCCCGCTGAGCCAGAAAACCGCGTAGTCCACCAGCCCGGCAAGGGGAATGGCGATGCAGATGTTGCCGAGAATGGCCACCATCTGGCTGCGAATGGTACGCGCCATCAGTCGGGTCAAGGTTTCGATATCGCGCAGCTTGCCGCCGGACTCGCTGATGCTGGCGGCGATGGCGTTGGCGGTCATCGCTGGCTGCTTGGTCGCTACCGTGCCGTGCAGGATGTGGATGAGGCAGAAGCCCAGCCCGTAATTGAGGCAGTAGACAATGGCCCCGGTAAGCGGCGGCATGTGTGCTTCGGCCAGCAGGATCTTGAAGCAGGCCATGAAGGCGATGATGCAGCCGCCAACCAACGCCGAGCGCGCCATGGCAAAGTATTCGCTGCGCGTTTCGGTGATGTAGTGTTCGCCGTGCGCGCTGGCGTTGTCGGTGACGCGCAGGGCGAGCAGTTCGGTGTTGCGTTGCCAGTGCTTGCTCAGATTGTCGCGCTGGCATTCATCCCGGATCATCCGGGTGAACAGATCGACGATGGCCGGATAGGCAGATTGCCCATCGGGATCGATGCGCAGGTTTTCGAGGATATCGAGCAGCTTTTCGCTGCGCACGATCAGTTGATATAACCGTTGCAGGTGATAGGTGAGGCGGATGCTGGTGCCGTCGCGGGCGGCGCGCTTGCGTATCTTTTCGATCACTTGCAGGCATTGGTCGAGCAATACGCGCAGGTGTTTGTCATCGCTGATCAGGGTGTCCGGTTGTCGCCAGGCGCCGGGATAGGCACCGATATAGGCGATCAACTCTTCATTCTGCGTGACGAACGGCGATTCGTAGGTTTCCAGTGCCCGGTCCAGTCGCAGCAACTCGGGTTCCATGCCGAAGGCGGCGATCCAGTACGAAAGCACCCGCAGCGAACGCAGGATTTCGGCAATCGGTCGCGGCATTTCCGATGCCGCCGGTTGTTCTTCAAAATGCAGTGCCGAAAACAGATGCAGCCAGGCCTCCTCACCAACGCCAATCACCCACAGCCCGTCGCTGGTTTCGTGAAAAATCTTGCGCAGGGCCGTGCGCAGCAGGTCAGCTTCCAGCGCCTCGGGGAGAATCTTGTGGCCAATGCGACTGAAGAATTCGGCGACAAAGCTGGTATTGGGCAGGATGCCGGTCGAGGTGTATAACTCCGAGTGGCGATGAGAATGGCTCAGTTCCTTGAGCTTTTCCACGAAGGCTGCGCGCAGTTCAGGGTGCAAGGAAAAGATGTGGCATAGCGCTTGCAGATTGCGTCTGGCCGATTCGAAGTCGGTCGCCTGGCGCGGCCGGATTTCGTCAATCAGCCGAGCGAACAGCGCCGCCGGATTGGCTTCTTTGTCTGTAAAGCTTGCCAATACTTGTTCCAAGGGCATCCACCTAAAATGACATGTTTGAGTTTTCAGGAATTTTTCAGGATTCTACGGAGAAATCAGGCTGAAATATGTTGCTGATGGCTGAAGTCTTCACGAATATTACGCACCGCCGACCAAAGGCATGACTGTTTTTTTGCCTTGAATAACCCCTGTTGCCAGATGATTTACAGCAAAATGTCTGAAGAGTCCCGTGGATAAACGATCTACAGACTATACATCCAGAGAGTGGCGTATTTAAAGGATCCACAGGCAGTATCTTTGTAGAACGCCTATCGAAGCGGCTTGCAGAGGTGTTTGTTTATGCGCTACGCTAACCCGACCTATGATTCTACGATGTGAAGTAAAGTAACCGCCTTCCGTGCTTGGCACCCGACACAAGAAAAAGCCCATGGCCATCAAGAAATCCGGACTTTTCTCCTCCCTCAAAAGCACCGGCAAGGGCGCGGTCATTCGTGCTGTTCCGGGGCGGTGCCGAGATCAAGACCCTGGTGGTCGACGACAAATGGCTGGCCGTGGAAGTCGAAACCTTGGCCGCTCGCGTAGATGAACACCTGAAAGAAATGGTGTTTACATGTTGACCAGAGACAATCAGCTTATCCATCGTCGCCGCTCAGTCAGGTTGAAAGAATTCGATTACGCTCAGGCTGGAGCGTATTTCGTAACGATATGCACTCACAACCGAGACTGCCTGTTTGGGCGAATCGAGCTTGATACCCTGGCGTTGAATGAATACGGGCAGCTCGTAGTCGATGAATGGATAAAAACGGCGGCAATACGTCCGGAAATTGCATTGGGCGAATATGTAGTCATGCCCAATCATTTTCACGGCATCGTCAAAATAATCCATGGTGGGGGCACGGCGTGCCGTGCCCAAAACATACCGCCTCCGGCCCAAACAACAGAAAAATTCGGTGCCCCTATTCCTGGATCGTTGCCGATGACAAATCTCGCCCCATTGGAGCCACCGAATCGCGGCCTAATGGTGCCAGCG
>NZ_JBMOJE010000111.1:0-15785 GCF_049316945.1 Propionivibrio sp.
TTCTCATCCTCATCCAGCTCGGGTTTGTTTGTCTGGATTTGAGCGGGCCATAACAAGTGCCTGCAACTGACCTGGTCCGAATTATCGCTTGATGATCAGGTCTGGTGCATTCCGGCACAGCGCAGCAAGAGCGGAAAATCCCGGTTGGTGCCGTTGAATGATGTGGCGCTGCAGGTTCTGAAGGCACGCGCTGACGCCGGACGGCAGGACTATGTGTTTCCGGGACGGGATGGCGGGCATCTGGTCAATCCGACCAAGGCCTTCAAGCGGGTGATGGCCCGTGCCGGGATTGCCGACCTAAAGATTCACGATCTTCGCCGGAGTGCCGCGACCTTGCTGATCAACAATGGCGGCAGTATCACGCAGGCGCAGAAACTGCTCGGTCATAGCTCCAGCACGCTGACAGCAACACGCTACGCGTTTCTGGCGGAGGCTCAGGTGCGCGATGCCAGTCAGTTGGTGTCGAATGCCATTTCCTTGGCCTGTGGGCTTCCGGCGGGTTGAGTCAGTTTGCTTTGCCCGGGGGCGTC
The DNA here is from genome assembly GCF_049316945.1 of Propionivibrio sp. Taxonomy (GTDB): domain Bacteria; phylum Pseudomonadota; class Gammaproteobacteria; order Burkholderiales; family Rhodocyclaceae; genus Propionivibrio. Next base: position 531 of record NZ_JBMOJE010000111.1, read on the forward strand.
GGGCTTTTTTTATCAAAGCGAACGAACATCAAAACCTCCAACTTTGAAGTATGGGTATATAGGTGATCAAAGTTGGAGGATTTGATGTGCCTCTGGCTTTTCTGGTCCATTATCCAACTGGTTTCAATTGCGCCTTGGGGGATATATAGCATGGGAATTGAAACCAGACCGGCTTCCCAGCGGGCGAGTGATTCTTGTTCCCCTGAACCATCGCCGCGCCCGGAGTTTCGTCGGTGAGTTGCGCCAGCAATGTGACAAGCTTGCGGCCAACCCAGTGGCTCACCGCTCCCGTCCTGAACTGGCGGAGGCTCAAATGCGCGATGCCCGTCAGTGGGTGTCGAATTCCATTTCCTTGGCCTGTGGGCTTCCGGCGGGCTAGATCAATTTGCTTTGCCCGGGGAGTCGGGCTTTTTTTTTATCAAAGCGAACGACCCTCAAAACCTCCAACTTTGCAGTATGGGTATATAGGTGATCAAAGTTGGAGGATTTCTAGCTTGGCTTCAGCATCCTCAACGAAAGTAACCGAACTTTTTTCACCGCTACGTCCGTTTCAAGATGTTTTTTTTGCAGAACGTCATGATTGGCTTCAGCATCCTCAACGAAAGTAATCGAACTTTTTTTTTCACCGCTACGTCCGTTTTAAGATGTTTTTTGCAGAACGTCGTCAACAGGTCGTCTGGGGTTTCGGGATACCTGAGCTTGATCCTGGCTTGGCTCCACCCCCTTCTTTTCCGCTCCGTGACCAGTTGAAATTCATCGAAAATCTCCGTACGTGCAGCGATTAGCTTCGATTTCCCACAATTTTCATTGTGACCATTGACTGCTTTGGACAAGAATTCGCAGAACTTTTCTTCGGTACTGAGGTTGTTTGGAATCGAGTATCCGGCCTGTGTATCGATTACACACTGCTGTATCTGCTGATCGGGCAGCTTGCTGACCAGTTCAGTCATGATCTCTGAAGTCACCGCGTTTATCTCTATTTTGTAGATCGGCAAGGCCAGTCGGACGATCGTATTCTTGATGAAATCTGCGATTTTTGTGGCTGACAGTTCTTGCGCGCCTTCTGTTGTCTTGAAGATCCGCAGATTGATGAAGCCCGTGATGTTTTCGATTGCCGCCAAAACAGTCCATTGGTTCCGTGATCCCTGCCTGGGCTTGATCCGGTGCTGCAGGACACGGATGGAATGGCGTTCCATCAGGTTCCGCGATGGGGTTTCAGCCTTACCCCTAATGCCTAGCGCTTTGACAATGTGCCTGAAGTACTGAATGGTAGGCAGCTTCCACGACTGCTGATCTGCGACCGTTTTATATAGTCTGTGAATATCGGTGATCGAGAATCTTGTCAGCGACCAGACGAGTTGGGTTAGCGCTCGCAAACTGTCGTGCGCTGGAATGACTACCCGATGGCGATTGGGTGATCCTGCGCGCCGGCCACGTTTCAGGGGTAGAGCTGCATTGTTTTTGTCCTTGCTCAGTTGCTGGTAGTGATACCTGACCATCCTGGGCGTGATCCTCTTGCCTTCCTGATGAGCGAATGCCTCTGCGATCTCCTCCAGACTTTTGCCGTACCAGCCGCGTTTGGCAATCTCTTCTTGGGTGTCGTTGATCCTGGGGAATCCATTATTCAGGAGCGCTCTCTGGCGCGAATTCAGTTTCTGGCTGTGTTCGGTATCGTTTTCAACCGGGGTCGGTGACTCTTTTAAAATTCTTGTCGTCATTTATTTGTTAAATTCCGTCTGTTACCTTGATTCCAATTATACATATCGTATTTCAATAGAGGGGGAAAGTCCTTCATGGGAGTTGTTTGGGCGGAACGGGGCTTCGATCCTGCCTATCGGGTCTGTGGAACACGCTCGATTCAGTATTTAAATCGCTAACAATCAGTACGTTACAAATCAAAAAGATATTCACAAAGCTTTTTTTAGAAGTGTAAAGTGCGTCCTGTGGTGATTGATCAACGGGTGCCGGCAGTAGCAGCAGTGGAGTTGTTCCCGGTGTCAATAGCCACTGCTCTTTAACAATTCGGTCAGGTTTAGGAGGTTAATGTGATTTGCTGTGTTGCAAACTGACGCAAGTCAGGATGCGGGCAGCAGCCCATCAAAGCCCAAACAGAGTGAAAGGCGCATCGTTGGTATACCAGGGTTGTGTCTTGTGGCGTACTCGGGCGGAGAGTCTTTCGTTTATCGATTTCGGCATCCCATCACTAAAAAGCGGGTCAGCAAGACGCTGGGCCGTACCCAGCACATGTCGCTGACACAGGCTGCAGTAATTGTAGAGGGAATGCGGGGAAAAATTGACGCTGGACGCGATCCTTCGGAAGCGATGATGACCGTTTCCCAGGGCTTTGATGAGTTGTACCTGTGTCATATCAAGAAGAATCTTCAATCTTGGTCCGACCACAAGAGCCGTTTCAATGTTCATGTGCGGCCTGTGATCGGTGCGATACCGCTGTGTAAAGTCGGGCAAAGCGAGCTGCAGAGATTGGTCGATAACTTGAAGCCGGTGGCGGCAGACAAGACCTGTTTGTCTGACGCGACCGTGAATCGGGTGACCGCCTTGTTGAAGGCTTACTTTTCCAGGCTTGTGGAATGGGGGGTAATTTCTTCCAGTCCGGCATTGCGGTTGAGGATGCTGAGAGAGCAAAACCAGCGAAGACGAATTATTCTGGATCGTGAGATGAATGGGTTTTTTTCCGCCCTTGCTAATCGCCCCCCAATTTTTCAACTGCTGGTCAAGTTATTGTTGCTGACGGGTGTTCGGCTTAATGAAGCCTTGTCTGCGCAATGGCAAAACATCCGCCTTGAGGGTGATAAACCGACGATGTGGTTGCCGCGATGCAAAGGTGGCCGTGGTCGATTTGTCCCTCTCTCACCAGAGGCTGTGGACGTGATACAGCAACTGGGAAATCGGCAAGACCAGGAATATTTATTCCCAGGTAGTAAGGGCCCTATGACCCGTCCAGGACGGCATTTCAAGGCCCTTTTCAAAGAAGCAGGGGTTGAGGATCTCCATTGCCATGATTTTCGGAGACATTTCGGGACAATGGCTCTGGCAGAAGGTGCGAATGTTGGTGATCTTAAAGAAATCTACGGACACCAGGCACTTTCGACCACAGAGAGATATCTTGCCCCTCAAGAGAACAGATTGCACCTGGCCGCCCACTCGGTAGGCCAGAAGCTGAAAGCTTACCTTTAAGACAAGCGATCGATGATGCCTAGATCGCCCTAAGGTTGATGACTTCAGCAAATTCCACCGCATATCAATGGTGGTGGGTAATGTATATACGCGGCTGGTCTCGGTGAGATCAGCAATCCGTCAAACCAATTTAAGGAAACAACATGAATAGCGAAATGCCTCGACTAATGTCGATGCCATCTTGCACGGCAATAGACCCTGCAATGATCCACGTTGTGAAACCCGTAGACAATAAGGGTGTGTTTATTCGCAACGAATTCAACAAGATTATTGAGTACATCAAGCAGACTGACCCAGTGCTCCAGCGGATTATCGTGGACGAAATCCAAAAAGTGCAAAGCCAGGGTGCCGATTGGGTTCAACCCAATTGGGATGTCCTGTTCGCAAAGGCAAAAAAGGAAACGACGCCAAATTCAAAGATCTCCACCTGACCGCGTAAAACGACAAATTGCTGCTCGGCATCAGCAGCATACGAAAAGCCCTACCTGCCCAGGTAGGGCTTTTTCACGTCTGTGCCATTGAAGTCATGGTGTCAGCGCAAATTTTGCTACCCTTGTCGTATGGGTACTCAAAACATCACTGACAGCTCTGAATTTCTCTGGGAAACGTCCCCTGTTTCCAAGCACTCAACATCCGTCGCTTCCGACGACTATGAAGATATCGATGGCGAACTAGATGACATTGATGACGACCTGACGAGCCAGGACGAGGCTGACATTGAAGCTTTTGAAGCGGAAGAGGCAGCCGCTGATCTGGAAGTTGAAGCCGCATTTCAGGCTGATCTGGCCGAAATGGATGCCGAGATCAATCGTGACCCTTTCGCTCCGGTTCAGGCTATAGGCGAGCCTTTGTGGGTGGGCTTTGACGCCGAATGGGTATTTGACAAGAGTACCCAAACCAACACCATCCTGACGATACAGTTGTATGTGCCAAAACAGCCTGGTGTGACCTACAAGAAAGACAAACGCGATAAATACCTCCCCCAACTGAGTCGGCTGATCGAGGCTGATGCACCAACACAGGCGGGTCGCCCCTGTTTACTTCCTAACCTGCGACGCTTGGTTGATGATGCGCTCACCTGGGAGTTAATTGCTGAGGCACCACGGTTTATCTACGTGGTCAGTTTTGGTTTACGTTTTGACCTCGCCGCTTTGGGCGATTTCTATGCGATCAAGAATGAAATTGATAGCGTGTCCGGCAAAGCGGCCACCGTGAAGAAGTCAGCAAACTTGATGTACGAGCAGACGTTGGTGACTGGAGACATGGGTGATGCAACCCAGATTGGTCTTCGGTTTGTCGATGTAGCGGCGCATGTGGCACCGGGCACGGCCCTGTGGGAAGTCGGCGAGCAGCTCGGGTTGAAGAAGCTGAAGATTCCGAAGCCCTACTCGATTGAAGCCATGGATGTGTATCTTCGCGAAGATCCTGAAGGTTTCAAGCAATACGCCATGCGTGATGCGGAAATTGCAGTGAAGTACGCTTTAGGTTTGGCAGAGTTTGCTGATCGATATGTTGGATTGAAACAACTGCCTGCTACGGCCAGTGGCTTGGCGCTGAAATGGTGTCTCAAGAAATTCAAGCAGCACGCGATTGATCGCCTGCCCGCCTTTGGGTTGCATGTGACGAAAAAGGAGGCCTGGAATACCCCGCTCAGACTGAAAAAGGTGATCCGTGTTGAGGAGCCAACACCGATGCGCCGAATGCAGGAACCTTTCCTGACGGACTGTTATGCGGGCGGCCGAAATGAAAGTTACTGGTTGGGTCCATCCCCTGTTGATCATTGGTATGACTACGATCTGGCGGGCGCGTATTCAACAGGCTTGCTGGACCTGCCGCTCATTGATTTTGAAAACCCCAGGCCCTCGCTGAACACGGAGGATTTTCTGGAGCATGTTGCCGGGTATGCGCTGGTCGATTTCAAGCATCCTGAAGCTACCCGGTTCCCGGTGTTTGCCATTTCCCGAGGTGGTCGTGGTTTGATCTTCCCGCTGGAAGGCATGGCGTATGCGACAGCACCGGAGATACGCACTGCCCATGACCTCGGCTGCGAGATCAAGATTCGCTGGGGCGTCCTTTATGACTGGGTACGCAAGGGTGACGACCCTGAGGGTGCGGTGCCCCAATTCAGGCCTTTCGAACCTTTCGTCAAAGAAGCACGGGATTTGCGCAGGCGGCTCAAAAAGGAGGCTGGCGGGGTTGATACGCTGGAGTCACTGGCTGCCAAGTTGTACGCCAATGGCCTCTATGGGAAGATTTGTCAGTCCCTACGGGAGAAGATGGTCTACGACACCCGATTTGCCCGTAGTGTCCGGCTCCAACCCTCCGCCGTAACCAACCCGGCGATTGCTGCCCATGTAACGGGATTTATTCGCGCGATACTGGCTGAGATTCTGAACAAGATTCCTCAACATCGCGTGGTACTGAGTTGTACGACCGATGGTTTCATCACCAACGCTCGGGAGGATGAAATTGATCTCTCAGGCCCACTCTGCCAACGATTCAATATCCTGACTCGACGATTGGACCCCAAGGGGAAGATGTTGGAGATAAAGCATCAGGTGGCCCAGGTCATCTGCATGAAGACCCGTGGCCAACTCACCGGGCAACCGTTCGTTTCGCGGGGGAAAAATGAAATAGGTGAACTCGTTTCCAAAACGGAAGCGATCATCTTGGCCAAGGCCGGTGTTCAGCTACCGATCAAGATTGATCCCGAGGTTGAACTGACCAAGGAAGAGTACAAGGCAGCACAGAACGAGAAGATGCTCAATCTGTACCTTAATCGACGCGGCAACAAGAAGATCGTTGTTAGCCAGTTCCCAAGCCTACGTGACCAGTGGGAAAAGGGCATCGACCTCTATAAGTACGAGCGCTTTGTCGCTCTCAGCCTGGAGCCTGATTTGAAGCGGCAGTTGGTTGACCCACACATGCTGATGGTCGCCAGCAGAGGGATTGATCATATTGCAATGAGCAGTCGGCCCTGGAAAACCGTCGAAGAATTCGATCAGGCTCGTAACTGCCTGGATGCCTGGCGGAAAAATAACTGCCTCAAGACACTTGAGGATTGGGATTCGTTCTGTCAGGTATTGGAGGGTAAGAAAGTCCGGGCTGGGCGTAAAGCAGCGGGCGAACTGACGATCAACCGACGGGGTACTAAGCCTGAATCTGACGTGCTCAGGCGGATGTTCCTGCGTGCCTATGCCCAGGAAGCACTGGGTCTTAAACGGAAGAAAGGCTTCACTTATGAAGCACTGGCTATATGGCTGACGACGGAGGGTTTTGCGACAAAGCCGAGCGAGCCTCGAAGCGCGAAAGCTCAACCACTGGTGTTGAACTCTGCGGGCAGAACCTCTGACTCGATGAAGTTGTTTAGGTTGTTACAAGCGAACTTTCCTGGCGCTGACCTTGAGCAACTGCTAGTCCCAGCACCCAGCCAAATCCTCCAACTTTGAAGTATGGGTATATAGGTGATCAAAGTTGGAGGAATTGCTGTGATGTGCCTCCGGCTTTTCTGGTCCATTTCCGGTCTTTGCAGGCTGTCTGGTCACTATCTGGGCAGGTAAATAGTCACAACAGTTCTTGACTCGTTGTCCATAGGCCTTGATAATGCAGGCCTTGTTTGAAGATGGACGCGGTTGAAATGCTCTGTTTGTTGGACTTTTAATCCGTTGGTCGCGAGTTCGAATCTCGCCCGACCTACCAGGAAGCAGCAGCGGCCGGCAGTTTCTTAGTTAGTGATTATTTATGTGGGGCGTTAGCTCAGCTGGTAGAGCAGCGGACTCTTAATCCGTAGGTCGACAGTTCGAATCTGTCACGCCCTACCAACAATATCAAGCACTTAGGCCCATTCTTCGGAGTGGGTCTTTTGCTTTGTGGGCTTCATGTAGGCCCTGTGTAGGAAAATAACGAGAATCCAAATCAACACGTTACCGGCATGGAGGCAGCTATTCTGCACCATGCAAACACCGGCGAACCGGCTCCGAAAACCATGCCGTTTTCCAAGCTTCAGAAACCATGCGAAACCTTGCCGGGTATGGGCGGTAGCGACTCGGAAAACTCCGGCCATTTCCAAGCTTGGAAACCTTGCCCGCCCTAAGCAGCCAGATAAGCGAGGTTTCTCGCACATCTTCCGGTCTCATTCGTTTCAATGACACCCCACGGTCGCCAGCAAAGAAAAACCGCCAGACAAGCGGCTTGGTTTCGGACACCGCAACTTTACGGACTCCTACCCGCGTAACCCTGCATCGCGCTCGGCCTGAACCTGCAACCGCATAGCCTCGGTTTTAGCGATTGTCTCAGCATGAAACGCGTCAAGCTCGGCAATGGTCGCACTCCCCAAAGTCACGTTGGTACTTTCGTCAGGCGCAACACCGGGTCGCCCACAAGCTCTGTCGAGGAGCATTCCCGCTGCGGCAATTCGCACCGCCACCGGCGTAACTGGGTCTGAGAACGCTTCGACAATCGCGGCTAGGGCGGCTTCAATATGGCCGCTTGCCAACTCCTTCAAGGTGCGCGTGATTTTGTTTGGAACGCCTTTCTTTCGCCCCCCGCCAGCGCGAAAACCTCCACGCTGTTTTTTGGCAGTGGCATCTACTTTTTCAATCGACATTCTTTGATACCCTTCAAACAATTTTGCTATTTCTTGATTTTGCGCTACGTGATTTTGCGCTTTGACTTCGACAGCCAGCCACCGGCCATCCTTCATCATGCCGATTAAGTCCGAACAGCCACGCCAGCCAAACTTGATAAACGATTTACCTACTTTAGCGGCTCCTGTGTTTTGCCTTTCGATAAATGCCACACGCGGGTGATGCCTGAGTACCTGCAACACTTCCGCCATTGCAGCGGCTTCGGGCTTGTCATTGGTGCGCGGTCCAAGCTCTATCGCTTCCCCGAACAAGTCAGTCTCAGGGGCGCTCACGCTCGTTGCTCCAACAGCCACGCGGTCGCCTTGGTGCTTCCTTCGCTGTTCCCGTGTCTGTCCGGGTGACACAATCGAACCAAGCGGCTCAGCATGTCCGGCTCGATGCCCACGGGCTTGACGGTGCGCAGGATGAAAACCTCAATTTGCAAACGAAGAACATCCTCAGAATGGTTTGGCAGTTCGCTACTCGTTCCAGAAGAAGAACCTTCCTCGGCTCTTTTCTTTCGTTGCCAGCACTTCAGGCATGTCTTTTTCCACGGCTCGTCTTTCTGGTACTTTGATCCGCAGGTCGGGCAGGTCGAAATGGTCACGATTTCACCCCACAGAAAACCCTCGCCAGAAAAGAAAATGACTCGAAAGGGGCACATGGGGCAGATGAAGGGCTGTTTTCATAAGTTTTACACATAACCAAACCATAGAAAACTTTTCAAAACAGGGGTCTATCTGCCCCATCTGCCCCCGAAACGATTGATAGGTGTTGATCCGTGTCATTCAGTAACCACCTTTCGCACTTGCGTAGTCATTGTGCCGGGTATCAGAAAGGCTCAATCCAGACAAAAACCGCTTGCCGTGAGATTTTCTGGCGACATAACCACGCTCGCTCAATCGCCTTCCAAGTGCTACGGCGGATGCTGGTCTTAATCCGTTGTCGATGCTCCAAGTTTTGTAATTGGCGTAGAGGTCGGTTGTTGATTCCTCACCCTGCACGCTACGCGATGTGCATTCATCCAGCCATCGTCCGGTAAGGTCTTGATCCACTCGGTAACTATCCGTCGCCTCCTGCACGACGGTGGGCGTGTCGGCCAAACTTTTCGCCTGCCACTGGATACAGCCATCAATCATCCATTTGAGAATATGTGGCGCTTCTGATTTCAGCTTTTCGAGTAAATCCGGGTCTCTTTCTTTTGGCGAGAAAGTCCGATTGAACGGTATCAGCCTGACGCGCCTCCAGATTCCGTTGTCGTTGCCGCGAATTACCGGCTTGTGGTTTCCTGACAACAGCAGCTTGAAATTAGGTTGAAACTCCATCGGCGCACAGTAGAGTTTCCGAACGCTCATAGAGTCGCCAGATACCAGCGATTTAACGAGGCTTTCGGCCATCGCTTGGTTGTCTTCGGTTTCTGAGCAAACCACCATACGCGCACCGATCAAACTTGCCAAGTCTGGAGTTGCGCCACCGGCTTGACGCTTTGACTCGCTCAGTGTCTCCGAGGCAATTGCGCGGGCATAATCTCCCATGACAAATTTCAGCAGTTCAATGAAAACGCTTTTCCCGTTCGCCCCGAATCCGTGACAAAAGAGAAAAACTTGTTCTCTCGTTGATCCGCTCAAAAGGTATCCGCAGAACCGTTTAAGCCAGTCGATTAACTCAGCGTCGCCGTCAAATACCTGATCCAAGAACTGAATCCACCGAACGGCTTTAGAGGCGTCTCCAACACTCGCCGGGGTCAATGCCTTGGTGACGTAATCGGATTGAGTGGCAGGCCGGGTTGTGCCGTTCTTGAGGTTAATAATCTGGCGTGCTTGGTCGAATCCAACAGTGAAGTGATCCGCGTCGATACATGCCATCGGCAGGCGTATTTCTGCGAAGTCTGACAGCAGGCTCACGGCAGCAGATACCGTTCGCAGCTTCTGAGATACCCTTGCCCAATTCGCAAAGTGCGGCGCGTCGGCAATGTGGTTGACGCCTTCCTGATAAATTGATTTCGGCAGGCTGGCGGCCATTGATCGAACCTGAGAACCTGTATCCCATGTCCAGGATGCCCCGCCCCACTGTAGCCACGCCAAAACGTCGTAGCAGTAGCGTAAATTTTCCCCGTACTCATCGGACAGGCGTTGCGCATTGCCGTATTCGGTAAGCGGCCTGGAATTCGCTGTACCGTCCCTGCTATCAACCTGAGGCAACAGAGGCGCGTAGTACGGTGCCAGTTCCAATGGCTGCTTCTGAACTGGCCTGTCCGTCAGCAAGTAGCGCACTGCGTCGAGGTTTTCAGCTTGGTGCAGGTCGTTAAAATCTCCACTGCCCCGGCCATCTGCGAAGGCCGGAAGAACCACCCTTGCGGGTGATCCGGCAGCGGCGCCGGCGGTCGCGTACCTCAACCCGATACCGCTTGAGTCGAGGTCGCCAGCAATAAGAATTTCACTGTCTGGATATTGGCGACGAAGGGCGGCGGCAACCACGGCCATGTTTGATCCTGAAAAAGCGACTACCACCGTTGCGCCGGTCGATTCGTGAATTGAACAAGCGGTCGCCCAACCTTCGGCAACAATCAGCAAATTCCCGTTGACCGGCTCGCCAATGAAGAACCTGCCACCTTTCGACTTTGCGCCAATGAGGAATCTTTTCTGCTCGTCGATTCGGATAAATTGCAGGCTCTGAATTTCACCGTCCGTGCCATAAATCGGTATGACAATCGAACCGTCCTTGTCAAGTTTCGCACCGTAGGGCGTGATCCCTTTTTTGACGATGTACGGGTGATCCGGCTTGAGGTCGGCAGACTCTCGCCAAATAGATTCCGCCCTTAGCGCGGCCTCTGCGTGTCGCTTGGCCGTGTCTATCTCGTCCTGAATGCGAAGTGCAGCATGTTTTTCGCGTAGGGCTTCACGGTCTTTTTGACTCGGCACAGGGGCATCAACATCGCGTTGTTGCCAGACGTATGAAGTCCCTTGCCTGTTTGATCCGAACGTCGCGCCTGTGCCATCGGGAAAGATTTTGCAGAAACAGGCTTTGTCGCCTTGCTTGTTGCCGTCGCCGAACCGTACGAACTTGCCGGGTGACATCGGCCTGGCTGGAAACGCCATAGAAACGGACTCGAACGCGGCTTCAAGGCTGGCGGCAAATATCAGATTGTCCTTTTTCACAGGAGCCTCCACAGCGCGTTCAGTCCTGAACCCATTACAAGCCCTGAAAGCCAAACGCACATTCCGAGGATCATGTCGGGGGATACGCTCCCTTTTTGGCGTGACTCAAGCCAGGCTTTGCGCCCTGCCCAGAATTTGCTGATCTTGCGGCCATCGGCGGCGGTCAATGAATAGACGCCCTGCTTAATGTCTTTGCCGTCGCGGTCGAACGCTGGAATGCGAACGCAGGGAATTTCGATATCAAGTTTCTTGCGAAGTCTCAGTATTTCGTCCGGCCCGTTCGATGCTCCGGCTATGCGGTCAATTTGCTCTCGCTTCTGGCTGCGAACGTTCAAAGCAACAAGGATTCGAACGTGCCTCAGCGTGATCTCGAATTGGCTATAATCAGAACGCTTCGCGGCGGCGCTCGGTTTTCCTTCGGGAAGGTCGGGCGTTTTCTTGTCCATGTTAGCCACCGATTCCGAACGGGCTTGCTGCCTCAAGTGCTTGGAGAATCGAGGATGAAAAACCGTCATGCACATCGGCGCGGAACTTCTTTCCGAACACAGCCATGCCGTTCAGAGCGTCAAAAATCACAGCGGCTTTTTCTTCTGGCGCGTGACACTGGGTAAGACCGGCGGCAACATTGGCGGCGAATTCGGCACCAACTGAACGGGCGAACTTGGAGAGTTTGGAGGCGTTCATTTTGCCACCTGCACATTCGGGAATGCCAGACGGCCATTTGCCAACTTGACCGGGCGCACTCCGAAATAGGAACCAGTCCTGCACAGACGCGCTCGGACAGATTGCGCCACTACTTGATTGAGGGCGGCGAATTGCTCGGCGCTCAATGTGTACTTCTGAGGGGTTACAGTTTCCATTCGCATGTTCTCCAGGTGGAAAACTGCATTGCTCCGATATGAGGCAACGTCAGCGAATAGAACTATCTAAAGGGCATGGTTTTTACCCATTTGACTGCCCTTTATAAAGCCAGTGGCAGCAAGGGTTTGTTATTAAATCTGCCCTTTTGAAAAACTCAGCAAATGCCCTTTTAGGTCGCGTCTAAAATGGCTTGCCACTCATCGCCCCATGCTGCGAACTTGTGAAAAATCACAGATGAAACCGCATATTGTTTGCGCTCTTTTTTCTCAACCAGTATTGCGCCGAACTTTGCCGGGTTCCATCGGTGCGCGTCGCCCCCGCGTTGACCACGTTGCGCCATCGCTGGCAATAAGTATTTGTAGCTTCCTGGCTTCCTTAATTTCTCGCTCCATTCATCAGTAAGATGGAATTTTTCGATAATTTCAGCAGAGGGTATTCCGACAAGCAAGGCGGCGGGCGTCTCGGCCTTCAGTTCCTCCACCGAACCATCGGCAGCCAGTTCTTCAACCTCAATTTTTTTCATCAGTGGCCAGTCAATAGCGCCACCGATTGCTATCTTGTCCAAAGCATCGCGGTATTCCTTCAGGTCGGTAACTGGGGTCTTAACCTCTCGGCATGGTTCTTTTCGCAGAGCGTTGCGCAACATCGTCGACACATCGGCACCGGGCGGCGCGGTATGGTTTGGGTCGATTGTTTGAGTGACCGTTGCAGGCATATCGCCACAGAGAATATCCTCGACAATCAATCTCCGACAATCAGCCCCTCGGTTTTCGGCGTTCCTGAAAACATCGCTCAAGGTAGTCATTTCAACAACTCCCTCAAGGCATCGCAGGAAACCAACCATTCAGCACCGGGCGGCAGCGTTGCGGCTTCAATCACAATCAGCGTTCCCTGCTTGGCCGTTCCAAAATGAAGGCATCCGTGCTCACTCTGGAATTCCCCGGTTGAATTGACGAAGGGCCGGTCGAACGCTCCAAGCCAGAGCGGGAACACGCCACGGACACCACCGGGCAGGGAGTCGCCATAATCCACACGCTCGCTCAGGTCTGGATTTTCTGAAGGGGTGACGGTCGCCAGCTGCGCAGGATATGGCTCGTTGAATCTGGCGAGCAAGGTGATTCTCCGGGCGGCCACAAGGTCGAATACATCGCGGTCGGTCAAAGGCACATCGCTGCTTTTGGATAGCGCGGCGGCGGCTTCGCTGATTGTCAGGTATGGCTTTAGGGTTTTCATGGGTATTCCTCTGGTACGCCTCAAAAGTGGGAGCCACGCCAGCCAGGTTGAGGATTCCCGGTTTTCTCTCCGTCGAGATAGGCGCGGCTTTAAGCGGTAAATCTATGCTCTGAAAGCCAATAGATATGCGGCTCTTCAGGGTTCATTATTTGAAATATTTAGCAGCGTCAAAGGGTAGTCCATTCCTTCTGAATGCTATCCCTTGTTCAAGCAAGTGTGGCGCAAACTTAGCTTCATGGTCTTTTGCTGTGGCGTAGTAGTCAGCCAGTGCCACCCGGTCAGTAAGGTACGCCGGCCATGCGTCGGCCAAGGTCACGGACTCGCGCAGGGCTTTGGCGGACTGCGCAGCGGCGGCGGCCTTCCCTGCCTCGCGCTTGTCGGTCTTTATCTGGCGCGGGTCGTCGCCGTTGTCTATCAGCGTTTGCAGTCGGCGTGCCTCAACCTGTGCCGCGTCAATTCCCCATGTCTTCACGTCGCCTATGGTCATGCGTAACGGATTTCCATCGACACGGCTTTGGAAGATGTAAGCCTTCGCACCTGTGCCCGTTGCCCGAACTGCCAAACCGGGCGAATTAGCGCACCATAAAAATGCCTGACTCTTGCCATCTTCGCACTTGAAACCAGCCACTCGGCCAGCCGTGAATTTAACCTTTGCCATCGCTCGCTCTCCCGTGTAGGCTCTGTGTAGGAAAAATATGAGTATATCTATCAACACAAAGCAACACAAGTGAAAAGGGTATTTCAGAAGAATCCAGCATTTGCAAGGGTTTCAGGCTAGTTGAGAATCTCAATCAACACCAATAAACCCCGTTTTGCGCGGACTCTTAATCCGTAGGTCGACAGTTCGAATCTGTCACGCCCTACCACTTATTTTAGTGGTAAATCAAGAGCTTGGCTTCTGCCAGGCTCTTGTTGCATTCAGCGCTTGGAATTTCAGGCTCCTTATAGGCTCCCTGCAAAAATGGCCAAAGCCCCATCCTTTACCGCAGAAACAATCACAAAAAATCTTTCAGTGAGCCTTGAAGAGTGTTTGCTTCCACCGGATGTCGCTGCAAAAATGTTGGGCGTCTCTCCAAAATGGCTTGCAGCTCTTCGAGAAGGTCGCAAAGAGATTAAAGGCCCCCCTTTCATCAAAATGGGGAACGGCAAGACGGCGCCAATCCGTTATAAACTCAGTCATCTGCTAGATTGGATAGCAACATTTGAAGTTAAAACTAGTACCATTGAAACCGCCCCTGTAGTTTCCAGTAATTTTGGGGAGATTCGAGCTAATGTCCATCTGCAAGACAAGTGGCTTTTTGCAATCGCTAGAGATGGCAGCTCAGTGGTAGAAATCTTCACTGCTATAGCAAATAATCTTTTTGGCAAGAAATTCCGCTACAGATGGCTAAGCTATGCAGAATTTTCTGCACAACGCTACATCGATATGCGCATCAAGATTGATCCCAGCGCTCTCAGCCTCCTACTTGAAGCTGGGTCAGGTGACGTATCAAACGGCCTGGCAAAGCTTTTGTGCAAGTAAAAATCCTGCTATTTATGGGCAGCAATTTGCTTCGCTCCATCACATCACCTTATCGCGTAAAGGCAAACTCATCTGTCAAACATCGTGTATAGCGGGTGCGGGTGCATTCCCTTCAACGACATATCCTCAAGGTCATACCGTATTAACGGCGAGTGACATATTGCGCTGGGCCAAGAGAACGGGTCCCAGTGGATCCAGGAGTCGCGCCTGCAATCAAGGAATGGCTTTGGGCAGTGTCTCCTGTAAGCCAGCAGTCGGCAGGCATCTTAATGAGGGACTGGGGACTGGACTTAACAAAAATCCGCTGACTGTGATGACACAACCCCTATTTGCTGAAGTAGTGCATGCCACGCCAAAATTGAGTTGAGCTAATACCAAAAAAAATCAGGCGGAAATTATTAACCCATTGTTTTACCTGCTCAGTATCCTCAAAAACCTTATCGGGCGTGGCGTTCAGGTTCAGTTCCACAAAGAAAGACTGTTGTTCAACAGTGACTAGTCATCGATGGAAACCTTCTTCTGTCGATGCTTGGCGTCGTTGCAGAATTTGAACGTGCCCTGATCCGTGAGCGAGTCAAAGAGTGCGTTGCTATGGTGCAGTCCGAGGGTGTCCCTCCTGCAAACTTGCATGAAATGGTTCATCAACCTTGGTAACTTTGTC
>NZ_JBMOJE010000112.1:0-15747 GCF_049316945.1 Propionivibrio sp.
AATCGTGCCGACGTTTACGTGCGGCTTCGTACGTTCGAATTTTGCCTTAGCCATTTACAGTATCCTTAAAACCAAAAATCACTTCTTGTTGATCACAGCTTCGGCGACGTTCTTCGGCGCCTCAACGTAATGTTTGAATTCCATCGAGTAGGTGGCACGGCCCTGCGAAAGCGAACGCACGGTGGTCGAGTAGCCGAACATCTCAGCCAGAGGAACCTCAGCCTTGATGGCCTTGATCGCACCGGGGAGATCTTCCATGCCCTGAACTACGCCACGCCTTCCGGAAAGATCACCCATGATGTTGCCCATGTACTCTTCCGGCGTTTCGACCTCGACCGACATCATCGGTTCAAGCAAGGTCGGCTGCGCTTTGCGCATGCCTTCCTTGAAAGCCATGGAAGCCGCCATGCGGAAGGCGTTTTCATTGGAATCAACGTCGTGGTACGAACCATCGAACAGCGTGAATTTTACATCCACCACCGGGAACCCGGCCAGGACACCGCTCTTGACGCAGTCCTGCAAACCCTTGTCAACGGCCGGAATGTACTCGCGAGGAACAGAACCACCCTTGACGGCATCCACAAACTGGTAGCCCTTGCCGGCCTCATTCGGCTCGATCTTGAGCCAGACGTGTCCAAACTGTCCGCGGCCACCCGACTGCTTGACGAACTTGCCTTCCTGTTCGACAGACTTCTTGATGCATTCACGGTAAGCCACTTGCGGTGCTCCGACATTGGCTTCAACGTTAAACTCCCGCTTCATGCGGTCTACGATGATTTCAAGGTGCAGTTCGCCCATGCCCGAGATGATGGTCTGCCCAGTCTCTTCATCAGTCCGCACCCGGAACGACGGGTCTTCCTGGGCAAGACGGCTGAGTGCAATGCCCATCTTTTCCTGGTCCGGCTTTGTCTTCGGCTCGACGGCAATGTGGATAACCGGCTCCGGGAACACCATGCGCTCAAGCGTAATAATGGCCGCCGGATCGCACAGCGTTTCACCTGTTGTCACGTCCTTCAAACCGACGCAAGCGGCGATGTCACCGGCCAGAACTTCCTTGATTTCCACTCGATTGTTCGCATGCATCTGCAGCACACGACCGATACGCTCCTTACGCCCTTTGATCGGGTTGTAGATCGTATCACCGGACTTCAGCACCCCTGAATAAACACGGATGAAGGTCAACTGGCCGACATAGGGGTCGGTCATCAACTTGAATGCAAGCGCCGAGAACTTGGCATCATCAGAGGCCACACGGGAATCCCGTTCGCCGTTTTCCTTTTCACCGCCAACCGGCGGAATATCAACCGGAGATGGCAGCAGATCGATAACTGCGTCCAGCATGCGTTGCACGCCTTTGTTCTTGAAGGCGGTACCACAGAGCATAGGCTGAATTTCACAGGCAATCGTACGATCGCGCAGGCCCTTGATAATCTCGGCCTCAGTCAAATCCCCTTCTTCAAGGTACTTATTCATCAGTTCTTCAGATGCTTCGGCAGCCACCTCGACCATCTTGCCGCGCCACTCTTCTGCCTGGGCCTGCAATTCGGCCGGAATTTCCCGGTAGTCAAACTTCATCCCCTGAGACGCTTCGTCCCAGTAGATTGCCTTCATCTTGATCAGATCTACCACGCCCTGGAAATAATCTTCCTTGCCAATTGGAATGACTATTGGCACTGGGTTAGCCTTGAGGCGGGTCGCCATCTGATCAATGACCTTGAAGAAGTCCGCTCCCTGGCGATCCATCTTATTTACGAAGGCAAGGCGAGGAACCTTGTATTTGTTGGCCTGACGCCAAACGGTTTCGGACTGCGGTTGCACGCCGCCCACGGCACAGTAGACCATACAGGCGCCATCCAGCACCCGCATCGAGCGCTCAACCTCAATGGTGAAGTCAACGTGACCCGGCGTATCAATGATATTGATACGGTGTTCGGGACGGATGAAATCCATACCCTTCCAGAAACAGGTAGTAGCCGCTGAGGTGATGGTAATGCCACGCTCTTGCTCCTGCTCCATCCAATCCATGGTCGCAGCACCGTCATGCACTTCGCCAATTTTGTGATTCACACCGGTGTAGAACAAGATGCGCTCAGTCACCGTTGTCTTGCCGGCGTCAATGTGCGCGCTAATACCGATATTGCGGTAGCGGTCGATAGGAGTTTTGCGTGCCAAAGTCTTGAACCTTCACTAATAAAGAACGATCGTCAGCTGAATGGCTGCGGCGAAAAAAGTATGCAATCAGAACCGGAAGTGGGCAAATGCCTTGTTGGCGTCAGCCATGCGATGCACTTCGTCGCGCTTCTTGACAGCGCCACCGCGGTTTTCTGCCGCTTCAAGCATTTCGGCGGCCAAACGCTGGCCCATCGACTTCTCGGAGCGCTTGCGGGCAGATTCACGTAACCAGCGCATGGCCAGCGCCATACGACGGCTCGGACGAACTTCAACCGGCACTTGGTAGTTGGCACCACCAACGCGACGGCTCTTGACTTCAACCAGAGGCTTGATGTTATTTATGGCCAGACCAAACACCTCTATCGGATCCTTGCCACCCTTGGCAACGATCAAGTCAAATGCGCCATAAACAATGCGTTCGGCAACCGACTTCTTGCCACTCATCATGATGGTGTTAACGAATTTGGAGACTTCGATATTGCCAAATTTCGGATCCGGCAGAATATCGCGTTTTGGTACTTCACGACGACGTGGCATAGCAACCTCTCAAAATATCAATTCAGTTGAAGGACGATGCAACACGCACCGACCCTCGCGGCCGATCAGATGAACGGCCACTTACTTAAACGGCGATCAAGCCGCTTTCGGACGCTTCGTACCGTACTTCGAACGACTCTGCTTACGATCCTTGACGCCTTGTGTATCCAGAGATCCACGAACGGTGTGGTAACGAACACCTGGCAAGTCCTTCACCCGGCCACCGCGAATCAGGACCACTGAGTGCTCCTGAAGGTTGTGACCTTCACCACCAATGTACGAGATGACTTCGAAGCCATTCGTCAGACGAACCTTGCACACTTTACGTAGCGCGGAGTTCGGCTTTTTCGGGGTGGTGGTATAGACACGGGTACATACACCGCGCTTCTGCGGGCAGTTTTCCAGTGCTGGTACTTTACTCTTGCTACGCACGGCCTCACGGGGCTTACGCACGAGCTGGTTAATGGTTGGCATATTTCTATCCCTAAATTCCCTGCAGCGACAGCTCTTCAGCGAGCATGGCATCTGCAAAAAAACCAAGGCGGACCAAGGGCCGCCTTAGCGATTTTTTTATAACAGGCAGGGGCAATGGTTAGCCCTAGCCGACAAAGACCCGAGATTCTAGGGTCTATCAAGCCCCAAGTCAACCGACCTGAGCATCCTGCGTATTCTCACCGACCGCAACAGCATCGTTGACCATACCTTGTGCGGCAGCCAGATCGACGCCTGCCGCATTGTTCTTGCGCATCCGGTGATACGCCAGA
The DNA here is from genome assembly GCF_049316945.1 of Propionivibrio sp. Lineage (GTDB taxonomy): Bacteria > Pseudomonadota > Gammaproteobacteria > Burkholderiales > Rhodocyclaceae > Propionivibrio. The sequence goes on from NZ_JBMOJE010000112.1 coordinate 3,474, forward strand.
CCCGTACCCGCTGGAATGAGACGACCAACGATGACGTTTTCCTTTAGACCACGCAGTTCGTCACGTTTGCCCATGATTGCAGCTTCAGTCAGAACACGGGTGGTTTCCTGGAATGACGCCGCCGAGATGAATGAATCGGTAGACAAGGACGCCTTGGTAATACCCAAGAGCACTGGCTCATAGCTTGCTGGAAGCTTGCCATCCTTCTCCATTCGATCATTCTCATCCAGCAGATGGGCACGCTCGACCTGCTCACCCCTGATGAATTTGGTATCCCCCGTATCCAGCACATTGACGCGGCGCAACATCTGCCGAACGATTACCTCGATATGCTTGTCGTTGATCTTTACACCCTGCAGACGATAAACATCCTGCACTTCATCAGTGATGTAAATGGCCAACGCTTCGACTCCCCGATAACGCAGTATGTCATGCGGGTCGGGCGCGCCATCAACAATCGATTCGCCCTTGTTCACTACCTGGCCATCGTGCACCAGCACATGCTTGTCCTTCGGAATCAGGTACTCGTGGGTCGCGCCCTCAAGGTCGGTAATGACCAGACGTTGCTTGCCCTTGGTGTCCTTGCCGAACGACATGGTGCCGGTAAATTCTGCCAGCATGCCGGCATCCTTTGGTGTTCGTGCCTCGAAGAGCTCGGCAACACGCGGCAGACCACCGGTAATGTCGCGTGTCTTGGCTGACTCTTGTGGCAGACGAGCCAAGACGTCACCCACTGATATTTTCTGTCCATGGAGTGCCGGCTCAATGATTGCTCCGACTTGGAAGGTGATGGTCACCGCATGGTCGCTGCCATGAACCTTAACCTCTTCACCATTATCGTCGAACAACTTGATCTGTGGACGCAAACCCTTTGTTTGCGCCTTGCCGCCGCGTTTCGGATCGATCACAACCAGTGTTGACAAACCAGTCACCTCATCCATCTGTTTGGCGACCGTAACACCCTCTTCAACGTTCTCAAACTGGACCAGTCCCGAGTATTCGGCAATAATCGGACGCGTATGCGGATCCCATGATGCCAGCTTGGTACCGGCCTTGGCCTGCTGACCATCCGAAACCTGCAGGGTAGATCCGTACGGCACTTTATGCTTTTCACGCTCGCGGCCGTTGTCGTCGGTAATCAGAACCTCACCGGAGCGTGTAATGACGATCTTCTCACCCTTGGCGCTGGTGACATAGCGCATCGAAGTCGTGAAGCGCACTACACCGGCACTCTTGGTATCAACCTGGCTGGCAACCGCCGCTCGCGACGCTGCACCACCAACGTGGAAAGTCCGCATGGTAAGCTGGGTGCCGGGCTCACCAATCGATTGTGCAGCGATCACCCCAACTGCTTCACCTATATTGACCGGAGTACCTCGACCGAGATCGCGGCCATAGCACTTGGCACATAAACCATAGCGGGTGTCACAGGTCAATGGAGTGCGCACCTTCACTTCATCGATGCCGATCCGGTCAATCAGATCGCAGAGATCTTCATCGATCAGCGTACCCGCTTCGATAACTGTTTCATCCGTCTCCGGGTTGATCACGTCAGCAATCGTGACGCGACCAAGGATGCGCTCGCGCAGTGCTTCGATAACCTCGCCACCTTCGATCAGCGCTTTCATTGTGACGCCGTGCTCGGTGCCACAATCATTCTCGATAACGACCAGATCCTGTGTCACATCAACCAGACGGCGGGTCAGGTAGCCGGAGTTCGCGGTTTTCAGTGCCGTGTCGGCCAGACCCTTACGGGCGCCGTGCGTTGAGATAAAGTATTGAAGAACGTTCAAGCCTTCGCGGAAGTTCGTTGTGATCGGCGTTTCGATGATCGAACCATCCGGCTTGGCCATCAGGCCTCGCATGCCCGCCAGTTGTCGAATCTGGGCGGCCGATCCACGGGCACCGGAATCAGCCATCATGTAGATGGAGTTGAATGATTCCTGCTTGACCTTCTTGCCATGGCGATCGATCACTTCCTCTTGGCCGAGCTGATCCATCATGACCTTGGCCACTTGATCCCCGGTACGACCCCAGATATCGACTACCTTGTTGTAGCGCTCACCGTTGGTCACCAGACCATTGGTGTACTGACTTTCGATTTCCTTAACTTCTCTTTCGGCAGCGGCAATGATCTCGCCCTTCTGGCTTGGCACGAGCATATCGTCCGAGCAGATTGATATACCAGCACGTGTTGCCAGTCGGTAGCCGTTCTGCATCAGCTTATCGGCAAAAACAACCGTTTCTTTCAAGCCGCAACGACGAAAAGCGATGTTTATCAGCTTGGAGATTTCTTTTTTCTTGAGCGGCCTGTCGAGAACGCTGAACGGCAAACCCTTTGGCAAAATTTCGGATAGCAGCGCTCGACCCGCGGTCGTGTTGTAGCGGGTAACTTTTTCCTGCCAAACGTTGTTACCATCCTTCTCATATTCCTTGATGCGCACCGATATTTTGGCATGCACATCGAGTTCTCCGGCCTGCATGGCACGCGTAATTTCAGCCAGGTCAGGGAAAATCATCCCTTCGCCCTTGGCGTTGATCCGCTCACGAGTCGCATAGTAGAGACCAAGAACGATATCTTGCGAGGGAACAATGATCGGTTCCCCATTAGCCGGCGACAGTACATTGTTCGAGGCCAGCATCAGAGTCCGGCACTCCATCTGTGCCTCAAGCGACAAGGGAATGTGGACGGCCATCTGGTCACCATCGAAGTCGGCGTTGAACGCCGCGCAAACCAGCGGGTGCAACTGGATGGCTTTACCTTCAATCAGCGTCGGCTCGAAAGCCTGGATGCCCAGTCGGTGCAATGTCGGGGCACGGTTGAGCATGATCGGATGTTCACGGATCACCTCTTCGAGAATGTCCCACACCACCGGTTCCTGCATTTCAACCATCTTCTTGGCCTGCTTGATGGTCGTCGCCAGGCCCATGATTTCGAGACGGTTGAAAATGAACGGCTTGAACAACTCAAGGGCCATCAGCTTCGGCAGCCCGCACTGATGCAGCTTGAGCTGCGGGCCAACGACGATGACCGAACGACCTGAGTAGTCGACGCGCTTGCCTAGCAAATTCTGGCGGAAACGACCACCCTTGCCTTTGATCATGTCGGCCAGCGACTTCAGCGGACGCTTGTTGGCTCCGGTCATGGCCTTGCCACGGCGTCCGTTGTCGAGCAGCGAATCGACAGCTTCCTGGAGCATGCGCTTTTCGTTGCGCACGATGATTTCGGGCGCCTTGAGTTCGAGCAGGCGCTTCAGGCGGTTGTTACGGTTGATGACGCGACGATAAAGATCGTTCAGGTCTGAGGTGGCAAAACGGCCCCCATCAAGCGGAACCAGCGGGCGCAGATCCGGAGGCAGAACAGGCAGCACTTCAAGAACCATCCATTCGGGCTTGATGCCGGATTTCTGGAATCCTTCGAGAATTTTCAGGCGCTTGGAGAATTTCTTGCTCTTGGTTTCAGAAGTGGTGGTTTCTAGTTCCGAGCGCAGACGATCGACTTCGCTGCTCAGATCGATCGAACGCAGGAGTTCACGGATGCCTTCGGCGCCCATCGCTGCGTAGAAATCGTCACCGTACTCTTCGACCTTGGTCAGGCAATCATCTTCCGTCAGCAACTGACCTCGCGTAAGCGGAGTCATGCCAGGGTCACAAACAACAAAGGCTTCAAAGTAGAGAACACGTTCGATGTCGCGCAAGGTCATGTCAAGAACCATACCCAGCCTGCTCGGCAGGCTCTTCAAGAACCAGATATGGGCGACCGGCGAAGCCAGTTCAATGTGCGCCATGCGCTCCCGGCGCACCTTCGACAATGTCACTTCAACGCCGCACTTTTCACAGATCACACCGCGATGTTTGAGGCGCTTGTATTTACCGCACAGGCACTCGTAATCCTTGATCGGGCCAAAAATCTTGGCGCAGAACAGACCGTCACGTTCCGGCTTGAAGGTACGATAGTTGATCGTTTCCGGCTTTTTTACTTCGCCGTAAGACCAGGAACGGATTTTGTCCGGCGAAGCAAGGCCGATGGTAATCGCATCGAACTGTTCTTCTTGCGTTACCTGCTTAAACAAATCAAGTAGTGCTTTCATCTTTCACTCCGTTCGGGGTGATAACCCAAATTCTTCAAGCTACAGCCAAGGCTGCGGCTACCGTCTATCAACTGCGTTGACAGAACACTGTCAATAGCGCTCAAGATCAATATCGATTGCCAGCGAGCGAATTTCCTTGACCAGCACATTAAAGGATTCTGGCATGCCTGCTTCAATCTTGTGATCACCCTTGACGATGCTCTCATAGACCTTGGTCCGCCCATTCACATCATCCGACTTGACCGTCAGCATTTCCTGCAGAACATAAGCCGCACCGTAGGCTTCGAGGGCCCACACTTCCATTTCACCGAAGCGCTGGCCACCGAATTGCGCCTTGCCGCCCAGGGGCTGCTGAGTAACCAGCGAGTAAGGCCCGGTGGAACGAGCGTGCATCTTGTCATCGACCAAGTGATGCAGCTTGAGCACGTGCATGTAGCCGACCGTAACCTGGCGCTCGAAGCGTTCACCGGTGCGGCCGTCAAACAAGGTCATCTGACCTGATTCCGGCATTCCGGCCAGTCTCAGCATGTCCTTGATCTCCTCCTCGTTGGCCCCGTCAAACACGGGTGTCGCAAACGGAACGCCAGCCTCGAGGTTTCCGGCCATTTCGATGATTTCGGTATCATTCAGCTCGTTGAGATCTTCGGGCTTGCCGTTACTGTTATAAACCTGCTCAAGGAAGCCACGCACCTCTTTGGCATTGGCTTGGCGGCGAAGCATCTCGCCGATCTTGAAGCCAAGACCCTTGGCGGCCAAGCCAAGGTGGACCTCAAGAACCTGACCGACGTTCATCCGCGACGGAACACCCAGCGGGTTCAGCACGATATCGACCGGACGGCCATCAGCCATGTACGGCATGTCTTCAACCGGCACGATGCGGGAAACCACACCCTTGTTACCGTGACGACCGGCCATCTTGTCACCCGACTGCAAGCGACGCTTGACGGCCACATAAACCTTGACCATCTTCTGCACGCCCGGTGGCAATTCGTCGCCCTGAGTCAGCTTCTTGCGCTTCTCTTCGAAGGCAATATCGAAATCCTTGCGTGTCTGCTCCAGACCCTCGCGCAACGATTCAAGCTGTTGAGCCACATCGTCGTCAGCCATGCGAATATCAAACCAGTGGTGCGCATCGATCCCGCCGAGGTATTCCTTGGTGACTGAAGTACCCTTGGCCAAACGCTTAGGACCACCATTTGCAACCTTGCCGTCGATCAAACGCTCAACCCGTGCAAATGCATCGCGCTCGACGATACGCAACTGGTCGGCGAGGTCGAGCTTGTAACCCCGCAGGTGGTCGTCGATGATCGACTGCGCACGCTTGTCACGCTCAATTCCCTCACGGGTGAACACCTGGACATCAATGACCGTCCCGGCGATACCGGACTGCACGCGTAGCGAGGTGTCCTTGACGTCGGATGCTTTCTCGCCAAAGATCGCACGCAGCAACTTCTCTTCCGGCGTCAACTGGGTTTCACCCTTCGGCGTGACTTTACCGACCAGTACGTCGCCGGCCTCGACTTCAGCACCGATATAAACGATTCCCGACTCATCAAGGCGTGAAAGCTGCGACTCGCCTAATGACGCGATGTCTCGGGTGATTTCTTCCGGGCCGAGTTTGGTATCGCGGGCGACAACCGTCAGTTCTTCGATGTGAATCGAGGTAAACCGGTCTTCGGCCACAACACGTTCAGAAATAAGGATCGAATCTTCGAAGTTGTAACCGTTCCAGGGCATGAACGCGATCAGCATGTTCTGGCCAAGCGCCAGTTCACCCTTGTCGGTCGACGCCCCATCGGCAACCACATCGCCCTTGGCGATGACATCACCCACACGAACCAACGGTCGCTGATTGATATTGGTGTTCTGGTTGGATCGCGTGTACTTCACCAGGTTATAAATATCGACACCAACTTCACCCGGAACGGTTTCGTCGTCATTGACTCGGACAACGATCCGCGAAGCGTCCACATAGTCGACCTTGCCGCCACGCAGCGCCTGAACAGCCGTTCCCGAATCGACGGCAACGGTACGTTCGATACCCGTACCGACAACCGGTTTTTCTGGCCGCAGACAGGGAACCGCCTGCCGTTGCATATTGGCACCCATCAGCGCACGGTTTGCGTCATCGTGCTCAAGGAAAGGAATCAGCGAAGCAGCTACCGAGACGATCTGCCCTGGAGCTACGTCCATGTACTGGACACGCGACGGCTGCGCGAGGATCGTTTCGCCCTTTTCACGGCAGGTCACAAGGTCATCGGAAAGAGTACCTAGCTTGTCGAGCGCCGAGTTGGCCTGGGCAATGATGTAACCGCCCTCTTCAATGGCCGACAGATACTCGATCTGGTCGGTAACCTTGCTGTCGATCACCTTGCGATAGGGGGTCTCAAGGAAACCGTACTCGTTGGTACGGGCAAAAAGCGCCAGCGAGTTGATAAGACCGATATTCGGGCCTTCCGGCGTCTCGATCGGGCAAACACGACCATAGTGTGTCGGATGCACGTCGCGCACTTCGAATCCAGCGCGCTCGCGCGTCAAGCCGCCCGGGCCGAGCGCCGAAACGCGACGCTTGTGCGTGATCTCGGACAACGGATTGGTCTGGTCCATGAACTGCGAGAGTTGACTGGAACCGAAAAACTCCCTGACAGCAGCACTGATCGGTTTGGCATTAATCAGGTCATGCGGCATCAGATTATCCGACTCAGCTTGGGACAGGCGTTCTTTGACAGCACGCTCCACACGCACAAGCCCAGCACGGAACTGGTTCTCGGCTAATTCCCCAACCGAACGTATGCGACGGTTACCAAGGTGATCGATATCGTCGATATCGCCGCGACCATTGCGCAGTTCGACAAGTATCTTGATGACTTCGACGATATCGCGCGGCGACAGCGTCAGTTGATCACGAATTTCGTTATTTACGCCAAGGCTCTTCAACTGAGCTGAAAGCGTATCGGCATCTTCTTTGGTGAGGTTTTCAGCGATGGCACGAATGCCATAAGACAACTCACTCAGCAGCAATTCGACGACCGCATGCGAACCGCCTGCTGTCTCAACAATGGCGTTGACAATGGGCTCACGCTTGGACGGGACATGCTTGACCATCACCTTGTATTCAACAACGTCTTTGCGGACGACGCGGCGGTTGAACTTCATCCGGCCAACGGCTGAGAGATCGTAACGATCGTCGGAATAGAACAATCCATTGAACAGAATCTCGACCGCCTCTTCCGTTGGCGGTTCGCCCGGTCGCATCATACGATAGATGGCGACACGTGCGGCCTGCTTCGAAACTGTTTCATCGGTTCGCAGCGTCTGCGAAATGAAACCACCGCGGTCCAGATCATTAATGTACAGGGTCTGCAGCGAGTCAACGCCAGCCTCGATCAGCTTGGCCAACAAGGCCTCCGTAATTTCATCATTGGCATTGGCGAGAATTTCGCCAGTTTCCTTGTCGATGATGTTCTGGGCGACCATACGGCTGACAAGAAAATCTTCCGGAACGGCGATCTGCTTGATCCCGGCCGCGTCGAGTTCACGAATGTGCTTGCCGGTAATCCGTTTGTCCTTGGCTACGAGAACCTTGCCGGACTTGTCGCAAAAATCGAAGCGAGCCACCTCGCCGCGCAAACGCTCGGGGACAAGATGGAACTCAACACCCTTTTTGCTGATCTGGAAGGTATCAAAATCAAAAAACTCACGCAGAATTTGCTCCGGAGTCAGGCCAATGGCCTTGAGCAGTGTTGTAACCGGCATCTTGCGGCGCCGGTCGACGCGGAAAAACAGCGTGTCCTTCGGGTCGAATTCGAAATCAAGCCATGAGCCGCGATAAGGAATTACACGCGCCGAGAAAAGCAGCTTGCCCGAGCTATGGGTCTTGCCCCGATCATGTTCGAAAAACACCCCTGGCGACCGGTGCAATTGCGAAACAATAACGCGCTCGGTACCGTTAATAACGAAAGAGCCGGTCGTGGTCATGAGCGGAATCTCGCCCATGTACACTTCCTGCTCCTTGATTTCCTTGATGGTATCGGGCGTCTCACGATCCAGAATGATCAAGCGGACTTTCGAGCGCAAGGCCGACGCGAAGGTTAGTCCGCGTTGTTGGCATTCCTTGACATCAAAGGCGGGCTCGGCCAGAGCAAAGCTGACAAATTCCAGCCGGGCATTGCCGCTGTGACTAACGATCGGAAAGATCGAGGAAAACGCGGCTTGCAGCCCCTGGTTCTTGCGCTGGGCAGGCGGCACAGCAGCCTGCAGAAAAGCGGTGAAAGATTCCAGTTGCGTCGCCAGCAAGAACGGAACGTCAAGCACATTGGAACGCTTGGCGAAACTTTTGCGGATACGTTTTTTCTCGGTGTAGGAGTAGGTCATGGTCGCTCCGAGCTCAGAAAGCAAAATCCTCTAGCGCATCCCGTCCAGAGCCGAGAGACTCTGGACGGTTCGCAACGGACAAACGTAAGAACAATTGGACAGATCAAGCGGACACATCCGCTTACTGGATCACTGCCATTCGTACTTGCGTTTGCACGCCACAAAACTGCACATCCAATCGGTAGAAACGACGCTGTGACGATGTCGTTTCCGGAAAAGCACAAAAGGGCTGGCAGCTAAAAAGCGGCCAGCCCAACTTGCAAAGCCGAGATTACTTGATCTCAGCCTTGGCGCCTGCGTCTTCGAGCAACTTCTTGAGGGCTTCAGCATCAGCCTTGGAAATAGCTTCCTTGACGGCCTTAGGAGCGCCATCAACAAGATCCTTGGCTTCCTTCAGACCCAAGCCGGTGGCAGCGCGGACAACCTTGATCACTTCAACCTTCTTCTCGCCAAAACTTTGCAACATGACGGTGAATTCGGTCTGTTCTTCAACAACAGCGGCTGCAGCTGCCGGGCCAGCAACGGCCATGGAGGCTGCAGAAACGCCAAACTTCTCTTCGAACGCCTTGACCAAGTCGTTCAGATCCATAACGGTCATCGAGCCAACGGCTTCGAGGATGTCATCTTTGGTTATTGCCATAATCAATAAACTCCTAAATCTGGATACAGGTGAAAGCTGTCAATAGGCATGCAAATAGCGATCAGACGACCGCTTCTTCGCGTTGCTTGGCCAGTGCAGCAAGGGCACAGGCAAAACCTGTAACCGGTGCCTGCATTATGCCGAGCAGCCTGCCCAACAGTTCTTCGCGGCCCGGAATCGAAGCAAGTGCTTGCACACCGGCCTTGTCGAGCACCTTGCCGGCGATACTGCCAGCCTTCAGAACCAGCTTGTCATTAGTTTTTGCAAAGTCGTTAAGTACCTTCGCCGCAGCCACTGGATCTACCGAAATACCGTAGATCAACGGACCAGTCATCTGCTCGGCGAGGCCAGCAAAAGCACTGCCTGCTACTGCGCGACGCACCAAGGTGTTTTTCAGCACACGCAGATAAACGCCAGACTTGCGCGCCTGAGCACGCAGCTTGGTGAGATGAGCCACCTCAAGACCGCTGTACTCAGCCACAACGATAGTCTGGGCGTTGGCTACCTGAGCCGACACTTCAGCCACGACGGCTTTTTTTTCATCAAGATTGAGACCCACAGGTCCTTCCTCCTATCAAGTCAACACACGGCGCATCCGGCTGGATGCACCGCACCTACGGCGACCTGAACCAAGAGCACCCACAGTTCAAAAACAACTGCAGAGAAATCCTGTTCGGGTTTCACCATCTACGCAGGCCGTTTGCACACTTAAACCTTCAGGCATTGTTCCGTCTTCAGGCACCTGCGGTCTTTGACGATCTACCGGCAATACAGCCAACCGGTAGCCCAAAGTTCCTTGCAGAGCCGATTCATCGACACTGCATAACAATATTACAGTGTGGACGGATCCACACGCACGCCCGGACCCATGGTGCTGGAAACAGCGATTTTCTTCAGATATTGGCCTTTGGCGTTGGCCGGCTTGGCCTTGGTCAGCGCTTCTACCAGAGCCTTGAGGTTGAGTTCGAGCTTGTCTGCATCGAATGAAGCGCGACCGATGGTGCTATGCACAATGCCCCCTTTGTCGGTCCGGTACTGAACCTGACCAGCTTTGGCATTCTTGACACCGGTAGCCACATCCATGGTTACCGTACCAACTTTCGGGTTCGGCATCAGACCACGCGGCCCGAGGATCTGACCGAGTTGACCAACCACGCGCATGGCATCGGGCGTCGCAATCACGATGTCGAAATTCATATTGCCGGCCTTGATGTCGGCAGCGAGATCTTCGAACCCGACGATATCGGCACCTGCTGCCTTGGCCGCTTCGGCCTTTTCACCTTGAGCGAAAACGGCAACACGAACGGTCTTGCCGGTACCTGCAGGCAGTACGACCGAACCACGAACCAACTGATCCGATTTACGTGCATCTATACCGAGGCTGACGGCGACGTCAATCGACTCGTCGAACTTGGCAGTCGCATACTCCTTGGACAGCTTCAGTGCTTCGCCAACAGCGTAGCTTTTGTTGCGATCAACTTTGCCTTGCATGGCCTTTTGGCGCTTGCTAAGAGTGGTCATATCAGAGGCCCTCCACGGTAATGCCCATCGAGCGGGCACTGCCAGCAATGGTGCGAATTGCCCCATCCATGTCAGCAGCAGTCAGATCAGGCATCTTCTGCGTGGCAATTGCCTCGCACTGGGCGCGTGTCAACTTGCCAACCTTATCGGTATGTGGTTTGGGACTTCCCTTTTGAATGCCCGCCGCCTTCTTGATCAGAATAGTCGCCGGTGGCGTCTTCATGATGAAGGTAAAGCTCTTGTCCGCGAAGGCGGTAATTACCACGGGAATCGGCAGGCCGGGCTCCAGACCCTGCGTTTGGGCGTTGAAGGCCTTGCAGAACTCCATGATATTCAGCCCGCGCTGACCTAGGGCGGGACCGATCGGGGGCGAGGGATTGGCCTTGCCCGCCGGCACTTGCAGCTTGATAAAGCCGACAATTTTCTTTGCCACGGTATAACTCCTTTATACGGGTGCAAACGCGCTTTTCAGGGCGCTCCCCAAAGACAAACGCGACCCGATGGCCGCTCTGCTTCGACGCACTGGGCAAACCCGGCGCCACGACACAACAAGAATCAAGCCTTTTCGACCTGACCAAACTCCAACTCCACCGGCGTTGCACGACCAAAAATGGTCACTGACACACGGAGGCGGTTTTTTTCATAATTGACATGCTCGACCGAGCCATGAAAATCGGTAAATGGACCGTCCTTGACGCGAACAATCTCGCCAGGTTCAAACAGCACTTTGGGACGCGGCTTCTCGACGCCGTCCTGCATCTGCTGCATGATCTTTGCAACTTCCTTCTCGGAAATCGGCGTCGGCTTGTTGGCTGAACCACCGACAAAACCGGTAACTTTCGGTGTGCTTTTCACCAGATGCCACGACTCGTCGTTCATCTCCATTTCCACCAGCACGTAGCCGGGGAAGAACTTGCGCTCGGAAATACTCTTCTGACCCAGTTTCAGTTCAACAACTTCCTCTACCGGCACCAGAACGCGCCCAAACACATCCTGCATCCCCTGTCGCTGAATACGTTCGTCGAGCGCTCGTTGCACGCTCTTTTCGAAGCCCGAATAGGCATGAACCACATACCAGCGCTTGCTCATGATTTTCTCCATCCAAGAACCAGGTCGTACAACACCCACTCAAGGCTCTTGTCAGTCAGCCAGAGAAAAAACGCCATGATGACAACAAAGGCAAACACCAACCCCGTGGTTTGCAGGGTTTCCTTGCGTGTCGGCCAGACAACCTTTTTCGCCTCGTTGGTCGCCTCTTTGGCAAAGCCGAAGAACTGGCGACCAGGCTCGGTCTGCCATGCCACAGTGGCGGAAAGACCAACACCAGCCAACACCGCCAGCACACGCATAATCATCGCCTGCTCAGCAAGGAGGTAAAAGCCAGCCACGCCGGCAACCAGCAGCAACAGCGCCAACGCAAACTTGATTTTATCGGCCATTTCCTCAGCTTTATTTATAGTTATGGCAGGGGCAGAGGGAATCGAACCCCCAACCTTCGGTTTTGGAGACCGACGCTCTGCCAGTTGAGCTATGCCCCTGCAGCAGAGACAAAGAGCGCCCTGTTACCGGAGCGCCCTAGTGTCTTTGTTCCTTTTACTCGATAATTTTAGCGACGACGCCGGCGCCGACGGTACGACCGCCTTCACGG
>NZ_JBMOJE010000113.1:0-15593 GCF_049316945.1 Propionivibrio sp.
CACGCTGGTGTGAAAAGTGCCAAACCAATTGGGTCCTAACAGAAGAAATCTGATGGTGGGCTTAATGCGGTTATTTCGACCAAAAGCTCGCTTGAACGTGAAATACGTTTCTGGCGAGAATTGGGGCAGGTTTTTGACCGGATGGAAATGGATTTTGTTCAGATTTCGCCACAACTGTTCCGCACTCAGAAAGGTGAAATCTATCCGCCCTTGCAGGGAAGCAGCACTGACGACGCGGGTTTCTTTATCGATCTGTCGCGTTATGACGAAGACCGCACCCCGGTTCATGCCCGCTACCGATGCGAACATGGTGCGCTAAATTTGCGCCTTGAACCGATCAATGGCAAGCCCACAGTTGCCGGGATGCCGGTTCATAGCCTGCTGCAAAGCGTTGAGGAATGCTCGGTGGCCTATCTCGGCGCCGACAATACCTGGTTTTCTGCCTGGCCTGGAGAACAGGCCGCACTCAAGCCACGCGCAATCCGCATCCGTTTGACCTTGGCCGGTCGTGGCCAATTCGAACGCCTCTATTATTTGCCATGAATTTGCCATGACACTTCGCGGTATTTCACCAAGAAAAGAGCGCGGGATTGCTGTCATCACGGCGATCCTGATTGCCGCCATGGTCGCCTCGTTGGCCTTTGCCTTGAGCGCACGCGAACGCCTGTGGCTGAACCAGATGGAGAATCGCAAGGAGCTGTCTGCCGCCCAGGCGGTAGCTTTCGGCGCGATAGATCTGGCGCGCCTTACATTGCGCGACGACATGCGCAACAACCAGCAGGATCATCTGCTTGAAACGTGGACCGTTCCCATCCCGCCGATCGGTGTTGAAGAAGGCAAAGTCAGTGGACGTCTGATCGAAATGCAAGGGCGCTTCAACCTGTTCACGCTGCAAAACCGCGGCGCGGTTAACCAGGCCGGCGTAGGCGCACTGCAAAGGTTGCTGGCGACCCGGAACCTGCCTACCGAATGGGCGGGGAAAATCGCTCACGCCATGGCCAGCCAGGCAGCGATCGGGCAGCCCGAGCAAGCAGACGCTCAAAACCAACACCTGAGGAAGTTATTGCCGGTTGCCAACCTGTCCGAACTGGCGGAGTTGACTGGCATTGAGGCAGGAAAGCTTGCCGCACTGGAATCCCTGGTGACCATCCTGCCCGAGACAACGGCCATCAATGTCAATTTTGCCCCCCCCGAAATACTCATGGCTATTACGCCAGGGCTAAGCATCGGAGACGCAGAACTGATAGTGAACCGACGCGCTTCGGCTCATTTCAAGAGTTCTCAGGATTACCTCAATGCCTTGCCGGAGCGCCTGCGCAGCATTTCGGGATCTTCCGCCTATGGTGTTGAAAGCCAGTACTTTTTGTCGGACGTGGAGTCATGGTTTGGTCGCGCGCACCTGCGCTACCATGCCTTGATATACCGTCAGCGTAACAAGATGCCGGAGGTGCTTTGGGTGAAACGGATATGATCCGAACAAATTCTGGCAAACTAAAACGAACGAGCCTACCATGAGCCCTCTTTTGCTCCCGGCCTCCATCGTGACACTTTCTCCCCGTACCCACTCCATAATTTCTGGTTTGCCGGGCTGGCTGGAAAAACTGTTGTTCATTGTGCTTTGCTGGCAGTTCGCTGGATTGTTCTGGGTGCTGTTTTCACCCGCCACCCAGAACGTCAGCTTGGTCATGCCAAGACTGAGCCCAGATAAAAATAGTGTTCCCCAGGATGCTTTCCTGCGCTGGTATGGCACAGAAATAAAAACCGGCGCAGGGGCAGCTGAGCAATACAGCCTGATCGCGGTAATCGCCGGAAAAAATGGCGCCGCCGTTCTCAAAAGTGCAGACGGCAGCAGCGTGGCGGTACGGGTTGGCGCTGAAATCACTCCCGGCAGAAGACTGCTTTCAGTCGAACCAAATCAGATTACCATCGAACAATCCGGCGTCGGGCAGGTGATCAAGTTGCCACAAAAAATCGTGCCCGCCCTGTTTGCTGACGTCAAGAAAAATCCGCCACCGATAAAGGCACTACCACCAATCAAAATGACGCGTGGACAAATGGCCGGCATTATTCAAGGGGTGAATCTGAGCGCTTGGGATAAAGGGTTGTCCTCTGTGCCCGATGGCGGCATCCGAGTGGACAACGCCGCAACGCAGCCGCTTTCCAAACTGCTCCAATTTAAAAATGGCGACATTCTGAAAAGCATCAATGGGAGAAAACTGGATCAACTCGCCGATAATTCGTTGTTTTTCCATTTCTTTGGTCAACAATCTTCGGTGGATGTTGTTCTTGTTCGCGATGGCGCCACTCTCACTCAGCACTACGATATCCAACCATGAAAAATTCTTTCCGCCCCCTGCTGACCGCCCTGATTCTGGTGCTTTGCCCGCCCGTTGCTGGTGCGACAGACGATCTGGTCACGCTCAACTTTGTCAATTCGGATATGGAATCGACGATCAAGGCGGTAGGAGTAATCACCGGAAAAAACTTTGTTATCGACCCCAAAGTGAAGGGATCGATCAATATCGTTTCGAACCAGCCAGTGGCTCGCGACCTGGTCTACCCCATTCTGCTCTCCGCCTTGCGCCAGCAAGGATTTACGGCAATAGACAATGGCAGCATCGTCAAGGTGATGCCGGAAGCTGAGGCTAAGGCTCAGTCCGTGCAGGTGCTCAATCGGCAAGGCAAAAGCTCGGGAGACCGACTGGTTACCAAGGTTTTTCCGCTCACCTATGAATCAGCCAGCCAATTGGTCAACACCCTGAAACCGCTGGTCTCGGCCAATAACGCCATTGCCGCTTATCAAGGCGGCAATACGCTGGTCATCACCGATTACGCCGACAACGTCGCCCGCATCAGCCGGATCATCGAAAACATTGACCAGCCACCGCTCAGTGAGGTTTTTTCGATTCCAATCAAGCACGCCTCTGCACTTGATATCGCACAGACCATCGCTCGCCTGATGCCGGAAATCCTGGTCCAGGGCGTGGCATCGCCAATGCCCGTAGCGGAAGGCGTGCGCCGTACGGTTGTGGTTTCAGACATGCGTGGCAATCAGTTGCTGGTGCGCAGCGAGGCCGCGCCACACACCAAGCAAATCAAATCACTGGTGGCCAGTCTTGACACACCGACCGCTTCCGGCAGCAACATCAACGTGGTGTATTTACGTAATTCCGATGCCGTTCGCCTGGCCATAACACTTAAAGGAATTCTGACCGGGCAGGATGGCGGCCCCGGAGTCACCGCATCCGCGTCGAATTCAAACTCCAGTTTCAGCACGACCAACATGCCCGGCAGCAGTTTTTTAACCGTAGCCGCCCCCTCCGTAACGGCGAATTCCGGTAGCGCGCCACAATCCTCCAGCGTCAGCGCCCAGGTAGGCGGCGCCACCGTACTAATCCAAGCGGACAGCATGACCAATTCGCTGATCATTACTGCACCCGATCATATATACAACAATCTGCGCTCGGTAATTGACAAACTTGATGTCCGTCGCGCGCAGATTTATATCGAGGCCCTGATTGCCGAAGTCAATGTTTCAAAAACCACAGAACTCGGCGTTCAGTGGATCGGTGCTGGCGGCAATGACAAAGTCGGCGCTGGCGTCATTTCCTCGATCAACCCGACCGGCAGTAATCTGGGAAGCCTTTATCAGAGTGCAAAAACCGGCACCGTATCCATACCGCTTGGTTTCCACCTCGGCATCTTCAATGGCGACCCGACCAAAGGCACGGCATCACTCGGCCTGCTGGCCAGCGCGATCGAGAAAAATGGCGACGGCAATATCCTGTCCACACCCAATCTTTTAATGCTCGACAACGAAGAAGCAAAAATCACCGTAGGGCAAAATATTCCGATCCTCACCGGTTCGTTCACGACGGCGGGCAATAACTCGGCAAACCCCTTCCAGACTGTCGAGCGCAAGGATATCGGCATCAAGCTGAAGATCAAACCACAGATTTCCGAATCGGGAACGATCACGCTGGCGGTGGTGCAGGAGGTCTCCAGCATCGACAATACCGTCAACACCAATGGTGCCGGTATCGCCACCAAAATACGCCTGATCGAAACCAAGGTTCTGGTCGACGATGGCCAAACCATTGTGCTCGGCGGCCTGATCGAAGCCAAACAAGGAGCGGGCATCAACAAAGTGCCACTCCTCGGCGACATTCCATTCGTCGGCAGCCTCTTCCGCTACGAAACGCAGGCCAGTGAAAAAGTCAATCTGATGGTTTTCCTGCGCCCCGTAATACTGCGTGACTCCCAATCTACAAAAGCCCTGTCTGCAGACCGCTATGAGTATCTGCGTAACCAGCAAGGCTTGTTTGAAATGCCAAAGAATTACATCCTGGACAATGTCCCCAAGGTGCAACTGCCGGAGCAGGTGACCACACCCGTAATCAACCTCAGCTCGGAAAATAAACCGGTATCGGGCACCCCTCAACCATGAGCACGTCCATCGTCTCTTATGCGTTTGCCCGGGAATACGGGCTATTCGACTCGGGAGAAACAAATGGCGCTCTGAATGTTTTCTTCCGTCAGGACGGCGATCTGGGCGCGCTTAGTGAGTTACAGCGCAACAGCCCATTGCCATTGAGCCTGCGCATTCTGCCGAAAGACGAATACCAGGAGCGGCTGGCCCAAGTTTTTAATAATGTCGGCGTAAGTGCCGCCAGCCTAGTCAATGACATTTCCGAAGTTGCCAATCTATCCAACCTGCTGGAAGAAATGCCGCAACTTGAAGATTTGCTGGATGCCGAGGACAACGCGCCGGTTATCCGGCTGATCAATGCCCTGCTCGCAGAAGCCTTGCGCAAGGGCGCGTCCGACGTGCATTTCGAGTTGTTTGAAGCACGCGCTACGGTGCGTTTCCGCATTGACGGGCAACTGTGCGACGTGATCGAACCCCGGCGAGGACTGCATTCCGCCATTGTCTCCCGCATCAAAATCATGGCCGGACTTGATATTGCCGAAAAGCGCCTGCCGCAGGATGGTCGCATCGCCCTGCGCATTGCCGGTCGTCCGGTCGATGTTCGTGTCTCGACCCTGCCTACCGGCCACGGAGAGCGCGTTGTGCTGCGCCTGCTGGACAAGTCGGCCGGTCGGATGGAACTGCAAAAGTTGGGAATGCGCCAGGACACACTCATGTGCTTGCAACATTTGCTGCAGCAGCCCCATGGCATTCTTCTGGTGACCGGCCCAACTGGCTCGGGCAAGACCACCACGCTCTATGCGGCGCTGTCATGCATGGACAGCACCCAAATCAACATCATGACGGTCGAAGACCCGATCGAATACGACCTCGATGGCGTTGGTCAAACCCAGATCAACTCGCGCATCGACATGAGTTTCGCCCGCGCCCTGCGCGCCATCCTGCGCCAGGACCCGGACGTCATCATGATCGGTGAAATCCGCGACCAGGAAACCGCCCAGATTGCAGTTCAGGCTTCGCTCACCGGTCACCTGGTGCTGGCTACGTTGCACACCAACGATGCGCCAAGCGCCATCACCCGACTGGTCGATATGGGAATCGAGCCTTTCCTTCTCGCCTCATCCACCATTGGCGTGCTGGCGCAACGCCTGGCGCGCTTGCTGTGCCAGACTTGCCGGGTGGCCTATCAAGCCGATGCCGGCGAACTGGAATTGCTTGGCGTTGAAGGTGTTGGCCAGCCAACCATGCTCTATCGTGCGTCAGGATGCCCTGAATGCAACCAAACGGGCTACCGTGGCCGAACCGGTTTGTACGAGTTGCTAACCGTGGATGAAACCTTGCGCACGCTGGTACATCAGGGCGGCAACGAACAACATATTCGCGCACAGGCCGTACAAAACGGCATGACTTTATTGCGCAACGATGGCATTGCCCGAGTTCTGGACGGTGCTACAACGCTCGATGAAATCCTTCGCGTGACGCGGGACGCCTGATCATGAACAACCCATCCCGTTTTTCATTGTTGCGTGTTCATCTCCCTGCAAAAGAAAGCTGGAGCGAACTGATCTGGTCCGCTTTTGACGCTGCTCGCAACCTGGCGGCTAGTGGCGATGCAACGCCGGCGAACCTGCCGAAACATGACGCGCTGGAAATCGTCCTGCCTGCCGGGCGAGTTTCCGCGCACCAACTGACCTTGCCACTGCTAGAAAAAAAACATCTGGATTCGCTGATCGCGCAAGCCATGGAAGATCGCCTGCTGGGCGACAAGGCCGATGCCTTTTATGTTACAGGCCCCCAAACGGGAAACCAGCGGACTATTTGGGTCTGCAGTCGCCATTGGCTGGAGGCACAACTGGTTTGCTTGAGCGCTGCCGGGCTAAACCCGGAGCGCATCTTTCCAGAATATGAATTGCTGCCTTTTGTGCCCGATACCACGCCGTTTGCACTGACTGCAGACGGTTATATCTTTCGCACAACTGAGGGCGCTATTGGCATTGTCGACGCGCAAGCCACTATCTCTTTGCTGACGGGAAGGACGGATACACAATTTGTGCCTGATCTGTATCTGCTGCACAGCCCGGCATCGTTCAGCAACATGCTTACCGGCCGCCTTGCTCATTTCAGGCAAAAAGCATTCGATCCGCGCACATTGCGTCGGAGCGCTTTCATGCTCGCCATTTCGTGCCTTCTGCTGCTGCTGAGCAATGTGATTCACTGGCGGCAATTGGAGAACCGCGAAGCGCGCCTGCAGCACGAAATTCGTCAGACTTTTGCCACTACATTCCCGGGCACGCCGATCATCGATCCAGCCCTGCAATGGGAAAGCAAAATGCGTGAACAGGCATCCCCGAGCAATAGCGATGCACTTGACGCAGTTCTTGCCCTGGCGACCCGATTGAATGTGCCCATCCATCCCCGCCGCATCGAAGCTGGCGAGGGCCTGGTGCGCATTACCTTGACAGATACTGAAGTCGGCCAATTCAAAGCACAGCTGGATGGCGCAGGCCGCCCGGAATCCAGCCCGGCGGAAACGGGCTTTACCCGCCTGCAATTCCGCATTTCACGGTAACGGGACCATGAAAGAGAAAATAACTTTTTGGTGGCAAGCCCGCTCAATCAGAGAGCAAAAAACCTTGCTGGCATGGGGACTGGCTTTCGTTGCCTTGCTCATGTGGTTTGCAATAATTTCCCCGTTGAGCAAACGTATCGATCAACTGGAGAAGCGGATTCCGGAGTTGGAAACCCGGCTAAACACGATGCGTTCTCAACCCCTGAATGAAATTCGCGCCCAAGGCATTACCAGTAAAAATGGTGCAGATTTGCGCAGTACCCTTTTTCGCTTGCTGGCGGATAAAAATATCAGTGCTGAACTGCGCGCTTTATCTTCTTCGCGGGTGGAAATACGTTTGCCGGGATTACCGATGAAAGACGCCTTGGCACTTCTTGAGTCTCTGCGCCAGGAATCCGGGGCTCGCGTAGTCGTTTTAAACGCCAAAACAGAAGCTGCATCCAGCGGAGATGCTCGCGTTATTGTTGAAATGGAATACGCGCCATGAGGGTTTCGCGTCGCGTTCTGGTCATTGCGCTTACCCTGTTTTTCGTTTCATGCGTGGTTCGTGCGCCAGTCAGCCTGATTACCCTCTTCCTTCCACAACAAGTTCAACTCAAGAATGTGGACGGGTCGATCTGGAATGGCAGCGCCTCGGCAATCGGCGTTGACTCCATGATTATCCAGGAACGCGTAACGTGGCGTTTTCGCCCACAAGCACTGTTATCTTCCAGAATCGAATGGGTTGTCAGCGGCAGCCTGGGGGAAAGAACCAGCAACCTGACCATTGGTCTTAGCCCCAATGGGCCAGAGCTTGACCATGTCAGCGTTTTTTTACCTCTGGAGCCTTTTACCGCGCTGCATCCAGGTTTAAAGGCATGGCGTATCTGCGCGCTAATGCATGCCAGCGCAGACAGCGTGCGTCCTCACTCAGCGGCCACTGCAACAGTTGAAATTGACGGCCTTTTTTCCCCCCTGGTGCCGCAAGCCGGTCAACTAGGCAGTTACCTGCTTACCCTCAATGTGGCTGACGGCGGCATTGGGCGCTGGGATATCAGATCCCTGTCCAGAGTCCTTTCCGCGACCGGGCAAGGAAAACTTGATACCAACCGCCTTCAATTCAACGGGCAGCTTATCCTGACTCCTCAATCACCACTACCTGGCCTGTCGCCCGCACTTTCCATGCTACCTCGAAGCGATGCCGGCTACCTGATTTCTTTCTGAACGCAGCGCTCAGAATTGCGGTGCCGTGAGCGGCAGGGGCGGCGCGGTATAAATTCCTTCGCACTTCAGGTTATCGACCGTCAAATTGCCACTGCCATCGGTCGTCGCCTTCCATATACTGTCGTAGTCTTCTCCCTGCCATTTGGGAGCTGTGTTTTGGCTTTTGGTGCCGTAACTCGCAAGAAGCACATCAATTATCGGGGGAATGTGGTCGTGCTCCCACGCCAACAGCACGGTTGTGCCAGCGAAATTCGAGTCCTTGAAGAAAAAATCCACGGTTTTCGAGGGCGATAAAGGATCAAGAAGTTCCAGGCTTGCGACCAGCTTGTAGGGCAGGTTGTTGGCGATGGCGTACGGGGCGACGGTCAATGAGGGTCTTACATACGACCAACTGGAATTACCCCAGGAACTACTCGCGGAGCCCGCCGGAGTAACCTGCGCGGGATCGATCGAATAGACCTGAGTCGGGCTAATTTTGCCGGGCAGTGCGTTGGCCAGCGCCAGCGCCCGCCATTGGCCCGTCGCGATGTAGTTGCCATCTTCCCAATAGCTCGTTGGATGGGCCTCGGCGTGGCGGACAAGGTAGAGCGTCTGGTTGGCGTTGATCGCTACCTTAGGACCCGACGCCGTGATGGTAAAAGGCGTCGCCGTGCACGACTGTCCGACCACCAGCGGCGGAGAAAGCACCGGGTAGGTCGCTGGCGGGCTCAGATTGCTGTTGTAAGTTACCAGGCTGGCGCTTCCTGCCGGGGTGATGGTGATCGCATAAATCAGGTTAGGGCTGACAAAGTTCGCCGGAAGCGTCAAGTTATAACCCTGGAGCTTGTTGATATTGGCCAGCAACTCGCTGATCGTCTCCCACGGCGCCGAGAAGACATGAAAGCCCGGGCTATTGGCCTTGACGATGGCGCCCACCAAGGCCGCATTGTCGAGTCGCGTATCGTTGAAAACGAGGCCCTGGCAAGCCGGACATGGCGCTTTCGACCATGGCGCTGCAACATCGGCCGGGATGGGTCCCAAGTTGTTATACGAGACATTGATCGGGTAACTGTAGGCGGGGGCAGAGTTCACGCCGCTGGTCAGCGTGATCTGGTTGAGCATGGCAAACTGCTGAATGTAGACCAACGCCGCCATGTCGGGGTAGCTGTTAGCCGTTTGCAAATGCGACATCGGTTGCAGCGCGTAGATGCGGCTTACATTGTTCATCCCCAATACCTGCTGTTGCAGGAAAGGCGCCATCAAGAGCGAGCGCTGCAAGCCCTGGGTGCTCAGGTTAGCCGTGTCGAGATGGACATCCCCAGGCGCGTGGTAAGCCAGATCCGGGCTGACCACGAAGATCAGGTTAAGGTTGTCGGCGCTCAGCGGTGCTGTGACACTGGAAGCAGAACCGCCTCCGCACCCAGCGAGTAACATCAGAGCCAGCGTCAGGAACAGCGAACGTACAGCAGAAACCCTATTCATGATCATCATCCGGTAAGCGAGGAAACGTTCGTTCGCGTCTTGTTATTGTTCAGGCCCGAATTCTCCAAGCCCTGTTTTTTGATATGCAAAAGGTAATTGTAACGGCACTTGCGAAGGCAAAAACAAACCAACAAAAAAATTGTTGAATATAGCAATCGCGCTCATTTCAATCGTGAATCGCGTGGTGTAGCATCTCTGGCTTGCACAAAGGGATGAGATGAATAATAACGACGCAAATAAAATCGATGCTTTACATCGCAGTGGCTGGGAAATATCACGGCGGGAGTTTCTGAAATATTCTCTGAAATATTCCGCAGGGACGTTAGGCGCCATTTCTCTGAGTTCGCTGACCTTCGGATGCGGCGGAGGCGGTGGCGGCAGCAGTTCACCGATACTGTCCTATCCGATTGATCCCGATGTCAAGACGACGCTGGACAGGATGCTCTCATTCCCGGCAAGTTTCTCGCCGGGCCTTACTGCGGCGCAACTTCGCCAGGTTGCGCAATACGCCACCTACGGCTATGGCAACTGGACCTTCGGCTCAGCGCTGCCGTTAGTGCAAAGAACAGTAGCGCCGCTAGGTATTATGCCGGCTGGTTATAGCAATCCGACACCGGTCAGAAAAGCAAAGCTGCTGAATTTCTTTGCCTTCACTGATATCCACATCACCGATAAAGAAGCGCCGAACCAAATAACGTATTTGCAAGAAATAGTGCAAGGGCAGAATAACAACACCTCAATATACTCACCGGTGATGATGTGCACTACGCAGGTGCTGGACGCCGCGATGCAGACGGTTAACGTCCTGCACCAGCGAAATCCATTCGATTTCGGCATCTCGCTGGGCGACACCTGCAACAACACGTCGTACAACGAACTTCGGTGGTATATCGACGTGATTGACGGACAAGTCATCACCCCGAGTTCGGGTGCCAATCTTGGCGCTGACAGCATCGATTACCAGAAACGTTACCAGGCTTTCGGCCTCGATAAAAGCATCCCATGGTACCAGGCGCTCGGCAACCACGATCATTTTTACATTGGTTCATTTCCTATCGACGCGAATCCCGCACTTGGTTTCCGTAATTCATACCTTGCCGACTCCGTCTGGGCCATCGGCAATGCGCTTAATCCAACCGAAGTATTCCCCTACTGGTTCAGCATGAATAACGCGTCAGTGAGTCCATTTTATTATATGGGCGTACTCGACGGAACCTCTCCATACGGTAATGTCATTTACTCCGGGCTAGCTACAGTGGCCGCTTTTCCTGCCGGGGCGCCAAAGGTCGCCGCTGACCCGAATCGTCGATCACTGGTCAGAGCAGATTGGGTTCAGGAATTTTTCAACACCACGAGCAGCCCGGTCGGCCACGGTTTCAATCTGGTCAACCCGACCTTGGCAGCGAACAACCCCGGCTTCGCGTGTTACAGCTTTGTGCCTAATGCAAAGTTCCCGCTCAAAGTTATCGTGCTCGACGATACCCGGTCAGAAAACGATGGAGCTACGGACATTCATGGCCAGGGATATCTTGATGCCACGCGCTGGACGTGGCTGCAAAATGAACTGACGCAAGGCACGGCGAACAACCAGTTGATGATTATCGCCGCCCATGTGCCAATCGGTGTGGCCGCCATTGGTGCCGAAACCGAATGGATGGAACCGACTGCAGCACAGATTCCTGTTGCAGCCAATCGGAATGTCATAGACCTGGCGACCCTGGTCGCTACGCTTCAGGCCACGCCGAATTTGCTCATGTGGATCGCCGGACATCGACATCTGAATACCGTGAAGGCGTTCCCCGCAGCCGCAGGCCAACCGCTTTGTGATGGATTCTGGCAGGTTGAAACTGGGTCGCTAAGGGATTTCCCGCAACAGTTTCGAACTTTTGAGATATTTTTGAACAGCGACTACACCGTATCAATTGTGACCGTCAACATTGATCCGTCAGTCGCCGAGGGAACGCCTGCGGCCACCTCGCGCAAGTATGCCATTGCAGCACAGCAGTTGGTTCTGAATAACGTGACGCTGAATAATCCGAATCTGGCTACGGCATTCAGGCTTTTGCCCCCACCATCTCTTCTGCCCACGATGGACCCAACACGAGCGCAGGGCGGAGACTTTTCAAGCCCAGGAAACGGGCCGACAGACCCCAGCATTTCATTTACGGACATGACCAACTACCCATTGCCTGTTCCGGTCAATGGCTCGTGCAATGTTGAACTGTTCAAAACATTGAGCACTTCAATGCAAGGCGTTTTAGCGGCAATGTTCCCGTAAACGGCTCGTTTCCGATAACGCCATTCCTCTACATTCAACGCCCTCATCTAAAGAGAACAACAGGACTCAGCATGGCATTTATTTTCATGAAAAAATGCGCAGCTGACCCCTTTGATCGTTTGCTATACAACCGTTTTCTTAATCTCGGGCCACGGCGCCGATATGGAAGACCGCGCGCCGTTGCACGCGAGGCTGAGGTCGGCAACGGTGGGTGGTTTGTCCCTCTCGGTAAGGTGGGTGACGGCGCCTGGATTCATCTTCAAGAGCGTTTTGATGACTGCGGCGTGGTGCATTTCGTCATTAATGATGGTTCCGGGCATCGTGTAGGACGAGATGGCGATGGCGGGGACACGCACGCCCAGCCAGTCGAAATTGAAGTCGGGCGATTCCGGTGGTGAGTTGCCCCCAGGTGGGATTCCCTTCGGCGGCGGGATGTGGTCGTAGGTACCGCCGTGCTCGTCGAACACGACGAGCAGCATCGTGTCCTGCGTGTAGTCATGGGCGCCATTCGCACCACTAGTCCGGATCGCCTCGTAGATCTGGCGCAGCACTTCCTCGCCATTGAGTACGCTGCGGGTTCCATTGCCTCCGTCACCGGGGGGTTTCGGTGGGTGGTAGTCGAAGCTTTTTTTGGGGGGCGGGTCGGGCAGGAAGGGTGGAAATTCCAAGCTGCCGCCCAAGGTTTCGATGAACGTGTATTGCGGCAAATTGCCGTTCGCGACATCGGAGAAGAACTGGTCGAAGCCAAAGAACCGCTGCGGGGCGTTGGCGACCTTGTCCTTGTTCGGATAAATCGAGGGCCCGTACTTGGTGCCGACATCGTAGTGAACGAGCCCGGTCAGCCCGACGTAATCCGTCACAGTGGAGTTGTCAGGGTCTCCAGTTGCCGTGTACATGCCCGGATCGGAACCCGAGAAGTAGACCCCCCAAGGCGCATCCGGCTTGCTGGATTGTTTCTCCAGAACATCGAAGATCGTGTTGTTGTTGGCCGGCGCGGTCTCCCACTTGGTCCACAGCGAGTTGGTTACGTACCCGTATGACGTGGAGGCGTGGAAGAAAGCGCGGTTGCAGTACGTCTGCGACGGCACTGCACAATACCAGTGATCGAAAACGGCGAAGTTCTGGGCGAGCGCCGAAAGCACTGGCAACTGGTCGGGGGTGTAGCAACCCATGATGACCGACGCCTTGGGCGGGAGTGTCAGTGCAGGTGTGTAGCTAAGGAGCCTGTCCGCGTAGTTCCGCAGAAATCCCGACATCGTCGGCTTGTCGCCCGGTTCCAGTGCTCGGTCGATGCCGAAGACCTGGGTTCGAACATGTTCCCACGGCTCATACGGATCTGGCGCGGGAAGGTTATCCGTGCCGGTCGGGTAGGGGTAAGCCAGCGCCGTGCTTCCGCTATGTGTGTTGCAGCCCGCCGTGCCTTTGCACGGCGAAGTGGTGTTGCCAAGTTGCCATACTCCGGCAAACTGCTGTGGCTTTCCATCCGGCGCCAAAGGCACGGGCGGGGGAATCGGCGCCCCGTTCCAGTTCGCCGGCGTCGCCCCCTGTGAATAGAGATAGCCCAGCAGATTGTCGAAAGACCGGTTTTCGAACATTACGACGACCAGATTCTTGATGTTCGCGAAGAGGGGAGGAGGAAGCGCCGAGTCCGGTGACGGCGAACTCCCTCCGACACTCCCACCGACACTCCCGCCGCCACTCCCGCCGCCACACGAAGGTAACAGTACTGATCCCGCCATTGCCACCGTGGCCTGCAGAAAATCGCGGCGCGAGAGACCAAGGATGATCGATGGTTGCAATGCCGGTTTGTTGTTGTGGTCGTCGCAAGATTGGCTCATGTGGCATTCCTTCGATGAAAGTGAACAACAGAAGCTATGAATATGGAATTGCCAGAATGGACCCCGTGCCCTGGAATCGTCACGTTCGTGAGTTGCTTACCCATGACCAAGGTTTCTTGGCTGTTTTTTTTGAATTTGCAGTTGAAGGATAGGAAATTCAACCACCTTCGCCGAAGTATCCCCGCACCTTCTGCCCATCGTCAACCGTAATTTCCCGCCAGTTTTTCAAAGCACTAAAGGGGTCAGCATCGCATCCATTTTTCGTGGAAAAAATGCGAAGCCGACCCCTTTGGGTAGACGGGAATGACGGAACAGGGTGCTGAATATAGTTACGTACCATTCACACAACTTACAAACTCGTTCACTCCCATTTTCCCGATGCCGCACCAGAAAATCTGCCAGTTCGCATCGGTCATGGGCTTAAAGGCGCTTCCAGAAGAATAGGACTCTCTGAAAAGGGTTTGTTTTGCCATGTTGGTTGCCAGTTCAGGCCAAAGTTGCGCCAAGGAATTAGCCAAAAGACCTGGCATGGAATAGCCGGCTAAAAAAGTGTATTCGTTAGCAAACTGCTCCGGCTGGGGATTGCTCGCGAGGGAATAATTCAGGGCACTGTAATCAACGAATTGAAGGCTGTCGGGAGAAAAGGTAAAGACCTTGTAGGCAGGGTTATTGCCGGAGCGCGGACTGATGGAGGGCGATATTTCAACCGCTTCCGAAGAGGGCAAAATGCGGTATTCGTCCATGTGGGTATGCCCGGCAAAGATCATCGCGACAACGCCCGGATAGTTCGCGAGCAGTTGCAGAAATCTATCCTGATAGTTCGCCTGCCACGTCATCTGCGCGCTTGTCGCATCAATTTTTCCATTGATCGCCAGCTTGGATGTTTTATACGGATAGGTACCGGGAGGCACATGCATCAAGAGCCACACTTTTTTGCCGGCCGCTTTGGCCAAAGCGAGTCGTGACTCAAACCAGGCAAGTTGCGTGTCCTCCAAAATAACATCGGGTGTGACGATCGTGGAAATCTGGACGGTATTGAGCCCAATCACCATCAAATTCGTTCCCGCTGGCTCCGCCGCGTAATAACCACCATTGGTGAACGTGGCTAAAAATTCTTGATGATCGACGCTGCCGTTCAAAAACTTGCTGTAAAAAAGCTCCGCTGTATTGGAAAGGAAAAGCGGCTCCGGCCCAATATCTGCGTATGAATCGTTATTTCCAACGGCAAACATGACGGGAATGTTTCCGACCGATAGCCGCACCTGCTCCATAAAAAAAGCGACCGTTTTGTCTGAAAAAGTCTGCATGGCGGTGACTTGCTCGGCTGTGGGGGTCTGGATGTTGGAATACGCATAAAACGCTTTATCAAAGCCATGAGACAGAATGTCGCCGGGGAAAATCACCAGCGGGCTGGCTCCCAGGTTCTGCCGTATGCTTGAGAGTGCAAGCACCAGCAAGGGGTAGTTGGTATCGTTGGGAGAGACCGAAAGTGTCGTTATGTGCGATGTCTGAAAAATACTCGCCCATTCGCTGGCCGGCGCAGCAACCAGCTGCGGAAAAATAGTTTGGTCATAGAAAGGATCGAAATGGACATCCGAAAAGACCAGCACCGGTGAGGTACTTGGGGTGCTTGTCCCACCACCACCACCGCACCCGCTGATCAGTCCAATAGCCACCAGCACCAGAAAAAATATACGACGGGAAGTTTTCAACATGGCGGAAGATGTCCGGGAAACGTACCAGGGGTTCCCGCCTACGCGGGAATGAGTGCGCCCGTGAAGGCGCGCAAACAGCACGGTGAGAGTCCGTGTCGAG
>NZ_JBMOJE010000114.1:0-15449 GCF_049316945.1 Propionivibrio sp.
GACGACGATAGCAAGCTGGTTAAGAAAAATCATGCACTCTTGCCGGAAGGACACGTTGTACCGTCCGTTTACCCAGCTCCTCGGAGCTTTATATTTTGACTTCGTCATCGATTCGGCGCCACTTTAGCGCATCCATCCGCCTAGCTGAGCAATTCAGTCAGGCCGTGTTTTCATTACCGTTAAGTGATCTCCACCAGGCATTAAAAGGCGTGCAAGTTACAAGCACAGGCGGTGTTCGGTGAGCGAACAGAATAAGAGCAAAACGCGCCCGCCGTTCGTGCCGCATCGCTTTGCGCAGCAACTCGCAAAATCTGGTTTGTATGCAACGAATGGATCCCTGCTTTGGGCCTGGAGTGGCACGCATTGGGAAAACCTCGAAGACAGTACAGCCGAGCGAATGGCCTACGCGTGGTTGCTAGATAATGAGGATGCGGATCGCGCCAATCCGGCTAACGCGAAGATCGTCATAAAATCTGCGACGTTGTATCTGCCACTTCTTGCAGCTCCCGCGCTGGACAAAATTATCATCCCTGCGGTCAATGGGTACATACACATAGAAGGCGATGGGACTTGCTTACGTCCGCACGATAAGTCGCTTGGTTTTCAGCATTGCATAAAATGCGACTATGACCCCCTTGCCGATGAGCCAGAAATGTTTAACACATTTCTCGAACAGATCTTGCCAGACAGGTCGGTGCGAGAGCGTGTGCAGGAATATATTGGCTACACTTTTCTATCTGATGCGCGCTTTCAGCACGCTCAGCTTTGGCTCGGAAACGGAGCTAACGGGAAGGGCGCACTCGCCAACGTCGTGCAAGCGTTGCATCATAAAGTTGCGGCTGTGCAGCTCGATTCACTAGATGGCTTCAAGTTGGCCGGAATGGTTGGCGCACCGTTGATTTACTGCGATGAGGCACCTCAGCGGGGCATCAATGAACAAATTATCAAAACTCTGATCGCAGGCGAATTAGTTCAGATTGACAGAAAATATCGTGACCCTATCAGCCTGCGCATCAGTGGGAAATGGTTGGTGCTAGCCAACCACTTCCCGACCGTGACAGATCAATCGGCGGGTTTTTGGCGGCGATGGGATATCGTACCTTTTGACATCAGCATACCTGCCGCCAATCGGGATTCACAACTGGCTGAAACGATCATTCGGCAAGAGTTAAGTGGCGTACTCAATTGGGCAATTCGGGGCTTGATGCGCCTGTTGGCACGCGGTCGATTCGCTCCAGAAGCGCCTCAGGCCATTCAAAATGCTTTGCTTGAGGCAAAGCTCGATACCAACTCTGTAGCGAGCTGGTGGGAGGAGACCTCGGGCGAACTCATGCCCGACGCCAGAACACCAAAGCCCAAGCTTTATACACAATATGCCGACTGGGCAAGGGCGAGTGGTATGTCGCCAGTCGCCTCTCCCAAATTCTGGAAGCGAATTGTTGAAGTAGTGGGCAACGAGTTGGAGTTTAAAAAGATTCGTGGCGAGCGATTGTGTAATGTTTCCCTGAAATCGTCATGCTAAGGGCCTTTATGCATAACCGGGGGCCGGCGCGGGGGCACCGCGCCTCCGGGCGGAACGCTGAAATATCGCTATCCAATAGGAGCTTTTTCAAAGGGGGCCGTGGGGGCGGGCTTTTTCCTGAACTTTTCTCCCGTCACCGGCGCCACCAGTTCTTCTTCGTTTTCTTCACTCCTATAAAAAGAACAGTAAAAGCACCACGACAAGAAGGCGTGGAAAACTCTTCCAAAATAATCTGCCCCCTCGGCCCCCTCCTTGAAACCACTGCAAAAACAGGGCTTCCGAGAGATGGCTCATTCACCAATCCAATTCAATATCGCTCCACCTCAGCCCCCCGGCCGCAAGCGGCCGACCCCGGAGGGGTGATAACCAGCGGGGAAGAAGGACTTTTGTGGCTGTGTCGGTGCCGGCGAATTGTCGTGATCGTTGGAAGGGGGCGGCAGACCTGGAAAATGGAGAGCAGAGCGTGGATTTATGAGGGGCACGAATCATGAGCCTTGCTCATTTCAAAAGGCGCAAGGAACCAGTGGTATGGCTTGCGGCAACTGATGGAAATACCTTGTCGGCTGAGCGGGTGGCGCAGGTCTTTGAGTTGGGCATTAGACGCCATGGGCGGCACGTTGAACTCAGCAACGGCATTCGTGGGAGTGACAAAGACGGTCGTTTGATTTGGTGCTCGGCTGACGGATTGGGTATCGGAGACAATGTTGCGCTTGCGCAGCACCTCACCGGTTTTGAATTCCGGCCCGCGTTGGCGTTCTTGCTGCGCTCGAATTCATGCGAGCCTTCATTGCCGGTTGTGCCGAAGGTCAAGAGTCTACGATTGCCGAGGGGGGGCGAGGTCGATAGACAGGCCGGGCGGGCATATCTGCTAGAACGCGGCATCACACTGGACGTGCTGAACAAGGCTGAAGATTGCGGGATGCTTTGGCACATCGACGGAGCCGTCCTTTTCGTTGGTTACGATTGTCGGCGAATACTCAGCGCGACGCGCCGGGGCTATTTACCTACGGATCCCACTCCAAAACGTGATTTGACTGGCAGCGACAAGGCTTTCCCAGCAATCCTTCAGGGCAGAGCGGATATCGTCTGGGTCGTGGAGGGCGGGGTCGACGCGCTGGCATTGCATTCGATCCTTAGGGATCCGCCGACGACGATAGTGACTGGCGGTTCTGGCTGTCGATCTTGGATCCAGATGCCTCACATGTCGCAAATTCTATCCGCAGCAAACAACGTTGTCATAGCCTGCGATCGCGAGGACTCAAAGGAGAAGCAGGTCAGGACCGACGCTCAACACCGACTGCAAGCAGATCAAATTGCAGGGTTTTGCAGAAAGGTAACTTTCTGGTATCCGCCAACCAGCAGCAAGGATATTGCGGATATGCTTTTGACTGTCCAACCGCAGACCTGTTTTTTTCCACATTCGCCTGAATTTCAGCGCCGGAAATCCAAAGGAACATCCGATTCTCATGAATGATTTTTTTGTGCGATGCAGTATCTGAATGGCATGAAAATTATTAAGCTATGATCTGACTCAGTACGGCCATGAGCCGCCAGTTGAGGTGGCCATCCTATTTCAATAGCGCAGGCTTCTGGTGACCTCGCTGAACGACCGGTTTTCGGCGAGCAAATTTACATCTACACTGCCTCGACTCGGCTACGAGCCAGTGTTTTCGGACGACCATGGCTGGGTCAAGGCTCAGTCGATCGAGGTCGCTGGCGGCTATAACATCTAAATCAGAGGAGATCACCAATGCTTGATCACGTTTTTCTTTCGGTCAGCGACATCCCTCGCTCAATCGCGTTCTATACCAAGGTGCTGACGCCGCTCGGCATCACCAACCGCCACGATTACGACGGTCGGGAAGGCCCGCCGGGGCATCCCGACCTCAAGGGCTTTGGCTGTGAAGGCCGAATGTTCTTTTGGTTGCGGGAAGGCGTCGTGTCTGGTGCGTCCGTACATCTCGGCTTTGTCGCCAAATCGAGGGGCGAAGTCGATGCGGCCTACGCAGAAGCCATGACGGCGGGCGCAACTGACAATGGCGCTCCTGGAGCCCGGTTGCACTACGACCCGCGCTACTACGCAGCCAATGTCCTCGACCCTGACGGTTATAGTCTCGAATTTGTCTACAAGAGCTGGCAGCACTGAACGATGAAAACAGATGATCTACGGCGCGACGGGCTACACCGGTCGCCTGGTTGCCGAATATGCACGAGCGGCAGGCGTCACCTTCATTCTCGGCGGGCGCGATCACCGGAACACTCGATGACGACTGGCCGCTTCCAGGAGTCGGAATTTCACTGACCGCTTTCCGCCGATGAATTCAAAGAGATGACGGTCGCGTCGCGACCCACAAGAGACAGATGATGTTTTCATGGGCAATGGCGGCTTTATGATCATCAAGCTGCCAGTCGAAATGGTGGACTGGCGGTTTCATCCTCGGCCAAAACACCCTTTCGGCACCGCGCCCTTATACATCTGCCGTGAACTGCTGAGCGGGCATTCAATGGCGGCTATACTGCCCAGTTTGCAATGAGTATCACAAGACTGAGGGATAGGCATGACTTTGAACGGAAAGATTGCCCTGGGAATGTTGGCTCTAGCAAAGAGTAGGGAATCTACAGCAGAGAAGACACCATCGAGCAGAGGGGAAAATGACCGAACCGAGCCTGAGCCGTACTCAACAAATCGCATTACTTGCCGGCAACTCTGTCTGCGATGTTCTTGATGAACGCCAGAAGAAACACCTTGCCTGGCGCAGGCGTTTGTATGGTGAAATCAATCCTGAGACAAGCGCACCTACGTTTTTTCTTCACACACTCTATGCAAATGGGTCGTACATCAAGATGTTCCACATCAAGACGCTGGTAACCCAATGGTTTTTGCATTGCTACATTCACTCTTGCCAGGAAACCTATCGACGTGTCACGCGGAGCCGACCGCAGTACGTATATTCCGGGTGTGTTATACCGAGGAAAAAAAGTCTACAGGCGGGCGGACTCGTTGCCGATATTCATCTCATAAGCGAGGGCTTGAGTGAGACGACAATCGTGCATGAGGTGATCCACGCAGCGGCCTACCTGTCGCGCATTCTGAGCGACAAAGCAATCCTCGAGCTCATCAAACCGTATGCAGTTATGCCAGCCATGTTCGCCAAGCGCGAAGAACTCCAGTGCCGTAACGTCGAACTGATCGTCAAGCAAATTGCCATGGCACTGCGCGCACTTGGCATCTCCGTAGTGCCTCTCGCCGAAGCGGATGTTTTCAACTGACCAATTGAACGGGGTAATGGATAAATGAACGCTGCACATGAAGAAAGGCTGCATGCCTGCTTTCCCTATGGTCTATTGCGTTGGCCTGACCTGGCGAAGATCAATAAACAACCGTCGAAGGATTTCTGGGCGCGCTTGCCGCCGCTGCTTGCCTTGCATGGCTTTTATTGTGAAAAGCCTCACCTCTGGTCCGGGTATGAGAATGTCTGTGAATTCCACCTGCACCGTATCGGCGATCCGCAGGACGGGTATTTCAATGACAACAAAGAAGAAAAAATCGAAGCTCTGCGGTGTTCTGGGCTCCCCTTTGTTCAGCTTACGGCAAAGGTCAGCACAATCGTACCGGCGCTTTTTATCGACATACAGGAAACGTGGTTCGACCCAGACACCTGTGGAGTCAATTCTCGAGGCCGGTACGATGACGGGCTAAAAACCAAGAGTTTCTTGCGTGACACTCAATTCGAACCCTGGGCTTCGCTGGCAACCGCGCTGCGGGCTTTGGGGAATGAGTTGGGGTTGGCAGATTTTGAGGAAGCGGAACTGAAGCAGGATGTTCCGTTCGTAACCAGGCCAATTTATAGCGACGATGACGACGCTCCTTTGTTTGACAGCGAGGCCGATGAAATCACGTATCTAAAAAATCTTCCGCAAGACATTTGTTGGTTATGCGAATGTTTGTTTGACAATGTGATTTAGCTAACTCGCACGGGTTGCTATCCAAGAAGCACAAAGCCCCGGCAACGCGGAAGAAAGACAAGATGCACAGTATGGCGATGGATGATTTATGGGTCCCGTCACCCAGATTGACACAGACGGGCTGTTCTTCGACCTAGAAATTACTGGGGATGTGGCGCGGTTGGTGTCTATGGTCAACAAGCGCACCCTCAGTCGAGAACAATTTAAATGCAACCCCATTGACGAATCCGTCAAGACCGCCTGCCATCGTCATCCAGTAGGTTATTAAGCCAAATGGCGCCAGGCTCATTTTCCTGATTGAAGGAGCGCTGGCGATTGGGTTATAGTGGTATCGCACAAGGTGCGCGACCCTCCCGAAAACGACGAGTGGCAGCAACCTATCAGGTTGGTGGTGGAGCCAGTGAGCGACTGGTCGTACCTTGTGTGTTTTTGAGTACGGTCAGCATTCATGATGGTAAAACGAGCGATTTTGATCACGGTCATTGATGGTGGTAAATGTAACTCATGGAATATTTGAAGTAATCACGATCGGTAATGGAGTGAAGGTAACCCTTCGTTTATCGTGATCAAATAATGATCATGAAGATGATGGTCGGTCATTTAGGCACCGAGAATCAAGGGTTGTACTATTTGGCATATGCGGTATGGGTCGAAACGCCATCAAATTCGATGAAAAAAGGCGATCGGTTTTGAGTCTTCAAACCGTAGGATATGACGCTGGCGACCCGGAGCTGGGTCAAGGGCGGGCTGCGGCTGTATGCAGCCCGGCGAAGCGTACCCTTGACGCGGTGTAGGGGCAATACGCTGAATCATGGCTGTTGGTGCGGCATTTCGCCCCAACAGCCATGATGACTGGCGGCGGCTTCAATTTCGAATCAGTCCATGTTCCATCAATTTACTTGAACATCGGACCATCAAATCACGTGACCCCACTCATTTTCACTGATTATTGGGTTATAGTTAAAATATCCGGAGACTTGCGACCCTCCCGAAAACGACGAGTGGGCAGAGCCAATAGGCTATGTGTGGAGTCAGTGAGCGGCTGACCTTGTCTCCGGTGCCTCATATAACTTCCTTAAAATCATTCCAGTTGATGCAGGAAGATAATATCAAGCCTGCCGTAATGACCGCGTTGAGCTACATGGAAGCTAAAGTGAGTACGACCTTGCAGATTGAGGCACAACGCAGCATTGGCATGAGCGTTTATGGCCGATCCTCAGGCGTGGTTGTTAAGGATATTGCGCCGGAAGAGGCTGAATACCTTACAGGGTGTTATTGCGCGGCATGGAGAGACGGTGTGATCTGTGGTGTTTCATGAAGAATGGCGGGAATAGTTTTCATGAAATCAAACAGATTCCAAGGTCGGCGTCAGGCGCGACTGACTTCCCGCAGGACTCATTTGAATGCCTACCCACTCGGCGACTTAGAGAGGGTCACCCGGCCTTGGAAAATAGAGTATAGGGACCGATTAGGCGCTTTGCAATCATGAGTCTGGGTAAGGTGCACCGATAGAAGCTGAGTCTGGCACCTTTTGTTGAATCTTTTCGAGTTCAAAGGAAATTCAAAGGGACTGTAAAGTTTGAGCTTGATGGCAAAACTCACCATTGGCTCATAACAGCATACGGCAAGAGTGTCAACGCATCCAAAGAGTGTCCAGCGGCTTCGGATGGAGATACGGAACCGATCCCAGCTCTTTCCGTAAACGTCGACAATCTAAATTTAAGCAAAACATACCCTCTTGTCAATTCGAGAGCTAAAAGGGGGGGGGTGATCGAAAGTGACGGTTGAGAATGACTCAAGCGGCGATGGCATCCCAATATCGATTCCATCCTACATTTGCTCGGGTGACGCGGAGGTTCAGCATGACTTGGGCGTTTTCTGGCTTCCACCAGGTGCCGGACAGTTTGAGGCGCTTCTGAATGATATAGCGATATGCGCTCTCTACTTCGCCGGAGCCGATAGGTAATCCAGCTTGAATGGCGGCGTGGTAGTTGAATTGGCCTGGGCGATTTGTCAGGTAACGCTTCAGCCCGGCATTCGTCTTGTCCGAAGCGCTGGCACAGAAAGCAGCGCACTGTACGCAAATAGGCCGCGATCGTGACAGACTTTAGCCCTCTCTCCGCTCGGAGGAAGCGCACGAAGTCACTCTGAATACATTCGAGCGAGGTGGTGTCGATCTGCTCAGGCAGGCTCGGCGTGCACCCGAGTTCTCGCAGAAATTCGAGTAGCTGTCGGCAGGTGACCGCATCGCCGCGCCGAGGACCCATCTGGCGACGTGCCTTCAGAAAGAGATGGACGCGCTGCTCGTCAAAGTCCGAAGCTTGAAGCTTGCGCCGTTTGAGCCAGTGGTTGAGCTGATTGAGCAGTTGCAGTTTCGATTGCACCGTCGTATGGGCGTAACCCTCCCGCGTAAGACGTGCTGCAAATCCATCGAGATGGGGCGCCAGTGGGCCAACATTTGAGTGTTGTGCTGACGTAGCGCCGTTGTAGTACCGATCTATCATTGCCTGTCTCCTCGTAACTTTGGCGACATCGCCAGTCTAAGAAGACAGCAGGATTATGCAGAGTAATCCAGCATTCAAGCTCGCTAAAACTCGTTGAAATTGAACAGCTACTACACCAAATCCGACTGCGTACTCGGAATAATCCAGGATTCGGAATAATGACTCATGTCGTCGAGGCGAGGCAACAAAAAAACCTCATTACCAAAGCACAAGCCATTGCGTACATCATAAAAGCCGTGGCGATTATTGCTTCTGGCAGCCTAATTAAAGACCCGTCAGGGGCTGCTGATATGGTTGCTGTTAAAGGTATCGACGGGGGGATATTGTTTCGTTAGTTAAAAAGCCCGGCAGCAACGCTTGGATGCTGACCGATTAT
This sequence comes from Propionivibrio sp., assembly GCF_049316945.1. GTDB lineage: Bacteria > Pseudomonadota > Gammaproteobacteria > Burkholderiales > Rhodocyclaceae > Propionivibrio. The sequence continues at coordinate 8,369 of NZ_JBMOJE010000114.1, forward strand.
CACCCTGAATTTGATGGGAATAGAGGGGGTGCGCTGGATGCGGCATATGAAGCATTTCAGCCTACGCACTTCGTCCCTACACGATGCCAAGACGAAATGGGTGCCCCTCAAGTGGCCTCCGATGCTTTTGATTCATCGCTGAATCACGCTATACGCCGAGACTCTTGCAAGAGAGGCTGCTCGGCGGGTGCGGATGACACACCAAATTTAGACGCAACCAATATCAATGTCAATTCAACTACAGGGCAATTGCATCAAACCGTTGGTATCCCGAGGAGGCTGGAGCGATAGGAATCAGAGGAGGCTGCGAGAATGCGGCGATTGTGGATTCCGCCCTTGCGGGAGGAATCAAGATGAAAGAGATTGAGGACAAGACGCAGGATGATGGCGAGATTGGCGCCGGCGTTTTTCATGCGAGCCCGCATCTGGTCATTATTGAGGGCGACGTCAAGGCACCAATGGACACGATGGCAAGTAGGCAGGGGGAGTTGCACCCCCAGCCTCTCACAGAACGGAACGTGAACCTCTCGATTCATTCCACTCCCATCAAGCAAACGATCCAACCATCCCTTGCCGCCAATGTACGAAGAGATACGACCGTGTTTCCGACAAATGCTCAAGAAACCTGCTAGAGGAACTGCTTTGTAAAGTTGGCTATCGACAGCGCGATTGTCACGCCAAGCATCCACTGAACCAGTGCATACTTGTCGTCAAAGTGCCCTTGGTAACAAGTCATTCTTGCGCATCCGATAGAGCTCGGAAAACCGTCTCGTCAAACCCGGCGTCACGAAGCCTTCGCGTTGCGTCAAGCGTGTCAAATGTAACGGTTCCCATGCAGAACTCGCTCGATCTCTTCCGTGTCGAAGTCGGCTTGCAATCCAAGCCAGAACCCCGGCGTCGTACCCAGAGCCTGCGACAGGCGCAAAGCGGTATCTGTTGTCACTGAACGGCGACCGGATAATATTTCGCCAATACGAATCTGCTGTACCCCGATAGCTTTTGCCAGGCGGTAGGGAGTAATGCTCATCGGATCAAGAAATTCTTCCTTGAGAACTTCTCCGGGGTGAATGTTGGGCAACTTACCCATAAGTAACCCTGCAAAAAAAGTATCGCAAATCGATACTGTCGGAAAGTGAATCTTTGTTTGAATTACAGTGAATTTGTTAGTACAATTTGCTTGTGGTCACTTACGACGAAGCGAAACGCCAAAGCAACATTAGAGACCATGGAATGGATTTCGTGGGCTGCGATGCCGTGTTTGACGGCCCTGTGATCTCCGAAGAGGATGCGCGACTGGCTTATGGCGAATTGCGCATTAATGTGATCGGTTACTTGCGCGGCGCGGTGGTGTTCCTAACCTGTACCGAGCGGGGAAATGATCTTCACGTGATCAGCCTTCGAAAGGCCACTCGACATGAAATCAAACGCTTTGCCACATGGTTTTCCAGATAACCCTGAAGCGTGGAAAAAATTAATCGACGCCGCGCCGGAAAACATCGCCGATGCGCAGTGTCCTTACGATCCAAACGATCCATCCGCCGTTGAGGCGTACTGGAAAAACGCTGTCGTCAGCCGTTCGTTGCCAGAGTTACGCGAAAAGCTAGCCAATCGCAGGCGCGGCCCCAGTCGTTCGCCTACCAAGGTGCCAACGACCATCCGTTTTGACGCCGACGTACTGGCTGCGCTGAAGGCAAGCGGAAAGGGCTGGCAGACACGGGTTAATGAGGCCGTCAAAGACTGGCTTAAGACGCACTCGGCGGCCTGATTTCCATACATGCTGTAGAGCGCCTATTCATGCGGCTCTCAGGCTATGTCTTTTTGGCGGACTCCGGTTTGATGGCGGTTAGTTTCTGGTACTGCACGAACAGGAAGACGACGCGCGGGGCATCCTCTGGCTTGCCTTTGTAGCCATATATCAGCATCAAACAAAAAACCGCCAAAGGTGGCGGTTCGTGTGAGATAAAGCGGCTGGCGGGCTAGGTTGGCGACCCTAGTTAGCTCATCAATCCTTTCGGCTTGGCTAAGTCAGCCTGATAACCCACGCCAGTCGTGAATTAAGTATAGCAACAGCCGGTGCAACATGGGAGATGACCCTGGAAAAATCACCGAAAATCTTCGGCTCCGTCCGCCAATATATGAATGGCAACAATAACCGGTAATGAAATTCAGAAAATGGTAAGACACTGGCTGAATACCCTGATTGGGTTATCAGGGGTCTAGATAAGGCCAGGACATCAAGGCTCTTTTACAACACCCCCAAGAAGATTGTGCAGCCGACGTCTTTTAACAAAAAATGCCCATTGCCTACTCCTAAGAAACAGATTTGTAAGCTCTGTTTTTTATAGAGCGCCTGGCCCGCGCGGGGGTTGGGAGGCTCAAAGTTCAATTGGGACGCTGGCTTCTCAAGGCCCTGCCCACGGCCAGAAAGGTCGCTTCCGCGCTCAACGAAATAATCAAAGACCTTCAGCAATTCCGGCCTGGACGTGAGCAACCACGACCTTCGTGGCATAAATCCCACAAACACCACGCCAGCAAACCCGCTGTATGATCAATGCTTAAGTTGTCAGGATGGGTCAGCTATTGCCCCCTCAGTCGAGAACGATTTGAATATAAGACACGTCGACGGTGAGGAACAGCTGGCAGCAAAAACCCTATGGAAAATCCGCATCCTGCCACCTACTGCAACCGAAGCTGGCGAGGCGCATACGTCCGAAACGTCCGAGCGCAATATTTCCACAGGGCAATCAGATTCTATCCAACCTTATGATCAAAATCAACAGAAGGCCGCTAACCGTGCCCTGCTCCGTCATCGTGACGGTAACAGGGGACCACGGTTTTCATATTTTAAGAAAAATAAAACCGTATCCCCTTTTATTGGGTGTGGCATATCCTCACGAAATTGTGCAAAATCCCCCTCATAAACGAGCGCGTGAAATTGAAGGATAAATCGTGCGGCTTCGTCCAACCCACATTCCACCGGCCGCCGCGTGATAAAGCAGCACAGCGCTAGTGAATTCAAACATTAGGCACATCAATCTATGAGCATCTTTCCATGTTAGTTACAACAATAAACGAAGCTCTTTCTGTGTTTCAAGATTTATTTGAGCAAAAAAATAAAGTAGAAATTAACGATAACGCAGGATATTTTGAGGACTTGTATTTTTCTACTGCATTTGAAGAAGCAACAAAAATCTTGGAAGTCGCAGAGGCTGGTTGTTTTGCTTTTGAAATTAGAAAACATGGGTATTTTAATCACAAAACATCAGCGCGTGAATTGGTTGAATCTGCGGTTGACGAATTTGCAGAACAATTGGTTAACTCGGAAGTTTTTAAAAATGACCCGAAGTTTTTTTGTTGTGCGCTTCCATTGTTGGCTAAAGCTTTTTTAGCTAGAACTGACTCATCGGCATTGGAAGAAGAAAAGTCGGTAGCAGGGTTTTATAGGGAAGCGTCGCTTCTCTTCGCAGAACAAATCAAAGATGATATGACTGACGCACTCCTAAAAAGGGTTGTGCTGAAAGTTCGCCAACTTGATGTTAATCCACTGATGGAGGAAGGTGGCTTAAGAACTTTTTTGGATGAATTAAGTGTGTATAACCGTGTAGGTTCAGATTATCCATTTTGGGAAGAAATACAAAGCACGATTGATGATGTAATCGAGGATGCGCTACAAGAGGAGACTGAAGCCGTTCGTATTGCACTTTGGATGCAAACTCGCGACTACGATGGAAACTTTGATAGCGGGGGTTGTGAGATGCCACTACACCCAGATGAGAAATCGCTCCCAATAAATCTTGATGAAATTGTTATAAGTTTGCGTCACGAAGTAATTTCACAAGCAGGTAGCGAATTAAGCATAGAAGCACGAAATTATCTTGATATTTAATAACTAATCAGATATCTCCCGTTATTCCCTTGCAGGCGGGAATAAAGGAAATCCAGACTTCGCAAATAAACAGCAGTGGACAAACCACGGTTTTCTGTTGGTTCTGCAAACCGCTCCTATTTTTATTAGTCCGTATCGCGCCGCAGATTAATCATGTTTGTGTCTCCGTGTTCTCAATATTTCGGGGCGTCAAAGCGCAGAACGTTACGTCCTCAAGCGACTTGATTTGAATTACAACCGCGCGGCGGTTATTACGGCGTAACAACTCTATATATGGAAGACCAGAAGCCCAAAGGAAAGCCATGCAAAGAAAGAGGCGGGGAAAAATGCTCTGGTATCGCGCAGATACCGCATCGTCCGGTGTCGATGCCCCGTTTCCTGAAACCGCCAATTTCACCGGGACGGAGACAGCAGACGCTCGGGAGAGCTTTGTCAGTGTAACCCAGCCGTCAAATGATGACAATCAGGCGAAATCTACCGAATCAGAAGAAGAGATTCCTTCTGTTGATCCCGGCCAGGATGGTGGCAAAACCGAGTCTATGCACACTGGGCCTATTCCGATTGTCCGCAGTGTGGGTGCAGAAGGTAATGATAAGTTACCAACGCTAGTAGAGCATGTCAATCCCCTAACGCAAGGCCCGTTGCCTAGCCTTGGGATGGTGCAAGCTCCAGCGACGAAACCCGTTGGTTTGGAACGACCGTTAACTCAGAGAATCTACAGAATCTTGTCGAGCGTACCCCCCCCGCGCGGAACGCTTAACTCCGGTTCGCGTGGAATGGGTGTCCAGATTGGTGTGGAATACGCACGCCGGCAGAATGCCAACGCTTCCCGATGCTAGAAAGGCGTACGGACAACTCCTGTCAGGGAACTTTAACCCGCTGGATAGATCGCCCATTACGGCTTACAGCATCTGGCTGTTCCCCATTCTTTTACCTTATACTTCTTAACCTTAACCGTATCGCGGTTATTATCTGGTAATAACCTCAAGGAAAAGTGAATGATTCTTAAGATCATATTGATTGTCGTCGCATTGGTTGAGTCGGCGACCGTTATGGCCGCTGACTTGCCCAAGTGCAACACTGAACAAGTAATGAACATGCTGGTCGATTCCCGCGCCCGGTATTACAAGCAATACCCTATAGTCTACGGCGACATTCGTATTCTGGCCATGACACCGGTACGAGAGCTTGGTGTTGATCTGACTCAGCGCGCATGCGAAGCCACTGAGAAAAACAGCCGGGGAGATTTGCCCGTGGGCTATGTGATTGAGTGGCGAGACCGCAACAATGGGTTGTTCATCGTGTCGAACAAGTTACTCGACACCCTGAAGGCTTCTTATGGGATCTCCGCCCCTGTTCCAACCACGGTATCTAAGCCTGTCGTTCAGGCGCATGTAGCTGCTCCTCTTGCTCCCGCTGCGCAGCCAGCTCCGGCACTTGCAGACTCCATGCTCTCCGGAACCTATAACGCGTGCATGAAAGAGGCGGTATCGATGCCGGACATGACCGATTGCGCCGCCGGAGAGGCCGCTTTACAAGATAAGCGCCTGAACGTAGCGTGGAAAGTGGCTATAGCCAACACGGCTGACAAGGTGGTGTTGCGCTCAGCTCAGCGTCAGTGGATTAAAGCCCGTGATAAGCAATGTGCAATGGTGGGAGATTCCGGAGGCCAGAACGATGCTTTGGTCGCGGCGGATTGCGTGGCCAGCTTCACGGCCAAACGAGCCAAGGAGCTTGAGACGATCAAGTAGTGCAAAACAATAGGGGCACGGCTCTCGCCCATAAGACAATAGGGACTATGGTTTCCCGTTTTCAGAACCGAAGAAACAGAAAACCGTGCTCCCCTATTATTGTTATTGTGGCTTGACGGGTTCGGATGGAATGAATATAGTTTGTTCAAGGGCTTTAACAGACTTTCATGGGCGCTAGACGCAGGTTCCGGGAGGTTCGGGACAGTGGATGGGTTAAGGCCCTTATTCTTTTCCCATCATGTATCAAAGCTTTTACCGCCTCCTTTGAAATACATGGCAAGGTTGAAGCTAAAAGTGGCTAGGCTCAGTTTCCATCCGTGCAGCGATGGAAAGTGAGCCTAGCCACTTTTATTCGTTGATGAATCCACTACGCCACACGAATCTCGATATGACGCCCAAGCGCACGCGCTGCGGCCTCGATCTGGTCGAAGCGCGAGGCGTGGGAAAGGTCGAACAGTCGATCCACTTGCGGCATATGCCAACCCAAGCGGCGAGCCAATTCCGCCTTCTTGATACCTTGCTCGGTCATTGCTTGATAAACGCCTAGTTTGGCGCACTCCAAAGCCGATGGGCGAACCGTTGGGCGGCCATTGGCTGCGGACGCCACGGGAAGCGGAGCACGGTCGTTAATGTAGAACAACATCGCGGACTCAAGCGCCTCGACGGCATAGAGCAACGCCTCATCTTCGTCTTCCCCTTGGGTGATTGCCTCGGGTATATCCGGAAAGGTGACAACAAAGCCCCCTTCTGGTTGGGCTTCAAGAACTACAGGGTAATCAAACATGATTCATTTTCCTTTAATACCAAGTTGCTTCTTGATGCCTTCCGCTGTTCCGGTCTTCAGTTCGGCGTTGTGCATCGGCAGGATCGAGCGTTTACATTGAGAAACACATGCAGATGCGAACCTTTGCCCGGCATGAAAGTCGCGCCTTGTTGCTCAAGCCATTTCTTCATCTGTTTGAAGTTCATGAAAAAAATATTAAACAGTTCTGTTGTGTTTATCAAGCAATAAAGTAAAGCCCGAAGAACCGCATGAATAATGGCTCTCCGGGCATTGGCGCTGTAGATCGTTTGTTTATGCGGGTGTCAGGGCATCTTCTTGGGCGTCATCCTGAGTTGCTGAAGGAGTTGATGTAGAAATTGATAACGCCTGATTTTTCTTGGGTTTCTTCGGTTTCGCGGTTTTCTCCGAAGGGTCTGGTTCTTTCGTATCTGGGCAAGGTTCGGCTGCCTTGCTTCGCTCAAGATTCAGAGCAAGAAGTTTTTTCAGGATTTCATCGTCGGTGGTGGCTGGGCTGTAATCGGTCCAGCCGTAAGCGGCGGCTACGGCGGTGTCGATGGAAAGATGCGCCTTGTTTAGCCAATCCGGTCTGGAATTGTAGAGATTAGTTAGTGTGCGTTCTTTTAGATCGGATTCATGTCCCTTCTTGGCAACAGGGCGTTT
>NZ_JBMOJE010000115.1:0-15328 GCF_049316945.1 Propionivibrio sp.
AGGCGCTCGATGCCGATTTCTTCGTCTTCTCCGGGCACAAGGTGTTCGGCCCGACGGGCATTGGCGCGGTCTATGGCAAGCAGGCGGTTCTCGACGAGATGCCACCGTGGCAGGGTGGTGGCAACATGATCGCCGATGTCACTTTCGAGAAGACGCTGTATCAGCCGGATCCGGCCAAGTTCGAAGCCGGCACCGGCAACATCGCCGATGCGGTGGGCCTCGGTGCGGCCATCGACTACGTCAATTCGATCGGCATCGAGAACATCACCCGCTACGAGCACGAACTACTGGTCTATGGAACATGCGGATTGCAGACGGTGCCGGGCCTGCGCATCATCGGCACGGCGAAGGAGAAGGCCGGCGTGCTGTCTTTCGTTCTGGAGGGTTTCAAGACGGAGGACGTCGGCGCCCTGCTCGACAAGGAAGGCATCGCGGTGCGCTCCGGCCACCACTGCGCACAGCCGATCCTGCGCCGGTTCGGGCTGGAAAGCACGGTGCGGCCTTCGCTGGCACCGTATAACACCTGCGAGGATCTCGATGCGCTGGTCACTGCGCTGCTGCGTATCAAGGGGGGCGGTGGGAGGTAGTTTCGGCAGGCTTGAAGATGGAGGGGGCGATAGGCCCCCTCTGTCTTTCCGTGTCGGCTTTGAGCGCGTGGTCTTGCACGATTATTCAAGACGGGACTGTGGCCATCACGAAAACCCCATGAGCAAACCGCCTTTCACTCAATCCTCTGCAATCCGATATATCTAAAGAAGAACTTCATCGTTCCCTCGGTGCCGGGCCGTCGCTATATTGCGACGCAGCAAGCCAATACCCGATTACGACACGGATCACAGGAGAACCAAATGAAGTTGCTCATCCCCTTAGTCAAACTCGTCGCCACCGGCGTTCTGCTGGCCGGCGCCCTGGGCCAGGCCGAGGCCGAATCGCTCAAGGTCGGCTACCTGCCGGTCACCGGCCACGCCAAGTATTTCGTCGCCCAGGAACAGGGCCTGTTCAAGAAGGAAGGCCTTGATGTCGAACTGATCGAGTTCCAGAACTCGGCCGACGGCATCAACGCGGTGATCGCCGGCAAGCTCGATGTCGGCACCTTCGGCACCACCGCTCCCCTGCTCTTCTACTCGAAGGGTTCGGACATCAAGATCATCGGCGGCGTCATGGGCCAGGACGCCGCTCTCGTGGCCAAGCCGGAGATCGCCGCTAGCATCCGCACGCTGGCCGACCTCAAGGGCAAGAAAATCGCCACTGTGCGCCTCGCCTCGGGCGACGCCGTACTGCGTGGCGCGCTCAAGGAGGCCAAGCTCAACTGGAAGACCGACGTGCAGATATTCGAACTGAAGAATCCCGCCGCCGTGCTCGAAGCTGTCAAGTCCGGCCAGGTTGACGCCGGCCTGGTCTGGGGTCCGCACGATCTGCGTGCGGAAAAGCAGGGCTTGAAAGTCGTCATCCGTTCGGGTGATCTGCAGGCCGGCCATCCTTGCTGCCGCATCGTCGTCAATAGCGCCAAGCTGAAAGACAGCGCGGTGCTTGAACGCTTCCTGCGTGCCGTATTGCAGGCCGAGAAGTACGCTACCGAGCATCGCAAGGAAACAATCGACGCGATTGCCAAATACATCAAGCTCGACCGCGACATTCTCGAAGGCGGCTATTACTCGCCCAACCTGGATCAGAGCAGCGACCCCAATGTAAGAGGCGTGCAGAAATTCTGGCTGACCATGGTCGGTTCCGAGTTCATCGAAGGCAAGCGTCCGCTGGACCCGATTTTCGAACCGTCGGTGTACAAGAACGCGCTCGAATCGCTGGCCAAGGAAAGCCCCAAGGACCCCTTCTGGCAGGTTCGCCTCAAGCAATTCAAGGAACGGGACACGCTGTGAGCCTGACGCAACTTTCCGGCAATGCCGGCCTGGCGATCGACAATGTCAGCTTCGCCTATGGCGCGGGTGACATCGTCCTGCGCCGGGTCGCGCTGGAAGTGCCCGAAGGGCGCTTCCTCGCCCTGCTCGGACCGAGCGGCTCGGGGAAATCCACCCTGCTGCGTTTGCTCGCTGGCCTCGAAGTGCCGAGCGCCGGCCGGCTGATCTGGAAGGGTGTCGACATCACCGGTCCAGGCATCGACCGTGCAGTGGTCTTCCAGAACTACTCGCTGTTCCCGTGGTACACGGTGCTCGATAACGTCGCCCAGGCCGTCGCCAAGGCGCATCCCAGGTTCTCGCGCAGTGAACGGCGTGAGAAAGCGCTCGACTATCTGACCCGCGTCGGTCTGGCTGATGCGGCCACGAAATACCCCTTCCAGCTTTCCGGCGGCATGCAGCAGCGCGCCGCCATTGCCCGTGCGCTGGCACTCGAAGCGCCGGTGCTGTTGATGGACGAACCCTTCGGCGCACTCGACCCGATCAATCGCGGCAAACTGCAGGATCTGCTGCTCGAAGTCTGGCAAAGCACCAGCCCACGCCGCACCATCGTCTTCGTCACGCACGACGTCGATGAAGCGCTCTACCTCGGCGACCGCGTCGCAGTGCTCGGTGCCTCGCCCGGTCGCCTGCTGGCCGAAATCGACGTGCCTTTCGCTCGCCCGCGCCAGCGCGCTGAGTTGTTCGCCTCCGACGCCTTCCATCTGCTGCGCGAAGACATCGCCGAACGGCTTGACGCGGATGTGCTTTCCGGTCTTTCCACCGTCTGACGTGAAGGAATCCAACGTGTCCAGGACTATCGCTTTCGAAGTGGAAACCTCCACGATTTCTGCCGCCCAAAAACCGGCTTCGCGCTATCTGCCGGCGTGGGAACCGCTCGCCCTGTGGGCCTTCCTGCTGCTTTCCTGGCAGGCGTCGACACTGGTCATCGACGCGAACACCAATCCGCTGCTGCCGGCCCCCGACATCGTTGCCCGCGCGCTCTGGGAGTCGCTGCCCGAACTGTGGAAAGGCACGGTCTCGTCCTTCCTCATCCTGCTGCCGGGCTATGCCTTGGCGCTCATCGCGGGCGTCGTGCTCGGTCTCGTTGCCGGCATCGTTCCCGGGCTCGGCCGTGCCTTCTTCCCCTTCGCCCGGGTTGTCGCGCCGGTACCACCAACTGTCTACATACCCTACGCCATCGCCGTGCTGCCGACCTTCCACCTCTCGGCCACCTTCATCGTTTTCATCGGCGCCTTCTGGCCGATCTTCCAGAATGCCGCAGCCGGCGCCCAGGCAGTCGAAGCGCGGCACCGCGACAATGCGCGCGTGCTAGGTTTCTCGCGTCTGGAAACGCTGATCCGGGTGATCTTCCCGGCCAGCTTGCCGCACATCTTCGCCGGCATGGCTGTCGGCCTCGGCTTCTCCTTCATCCTGCTCACCGTCGCCGAATTATTCGGCGCCAACGCCGGGCTGGGCCGCTTCGTTCAGTATTACGCCGACTTCGCCGACTACCCGCGCATGGTCGCCGGGATTGTCTATACCGGACTCATAACCTGGCTGGCCATGACCGGCCTCGATGCCCTGCGCCACCGGGCGCTGTTCTGGCTGCGCTGAGGGTCAGGGTGATTTTCAATATTTTCCGGCGTGCATTGGCTGTTAATGCCCGATTTGCTGCCCTTGCCCTTACGGCTCTATGTTTGGGAACTTCAGGCCCGGCGTTCGCCGCGCTGTTTTCGGCTGACGGGCTTGATCTCGCCGCCGAACTGAAGCGTGCCGAAGGCGACGGTCGCCACCTCGCCGTCTATTTCGAACTGCCCGACTGCAGCGGTTGCCGCGACATGAAGCAGCACGTATTTTCCGAACGGCGTGCGGAACGCGATTTCGGCCGCCAATTCCGCACGGTGCGGGTTGATCTGGCCGCCACCGGAGCCATCGTCGACACCGACAGCAAGCGCATCACCCCGGTTGCTCTTGCCCAGCGCCTGCGCATCGTCGGCACGCCGGCCTTCGCCTTCTTTGGCTCTAACGGTGCACTGAATTACCGCCACGTCGGTAGCCTCCCCGTTCCGGACGATTTTGTCAGCCTCGGCCGATTCGTGAGCGAAGCGGCCTATGAAAATGAGCCTTTCGCCGAATATCGCCGACGCAACGGCAGCGCGCTGCACGCCGACACCAGTCCACTGGCACGGCAGCTTGCAGGGCAACAAAAACTCGACTTCGAACTGCGCGACCAGCACGGACGCCTGCGCCGCCTTGCCGATTTTCGCGGCCAGGCCGTTGCACTGACGGTCGGCTATACGCACTGCCCGGACGTCTGCCCGACGACGCTGGCCGAGTTGATGGTGGCCGTCAATGCGCTGGGAAGCGACGCACGCCATGTGCAAGTGCTGTTCGCCACCATCGACCCGGAACGTGACACGCAAAAGATGCTCGGTGCCTACGTCGCCGCCTTTCGTCCCGATTTCCTGGCGCTGCGCGGGAATCCGCTACAGACGGCCGACTTCATCCGCCGTTTCTCGCTGGTCGCTGAAAAACAGCCCTCTGCCAGCCAAGGCTACACCGTGGATCACACTGCAGGCGTCTTCCTCTTCGACCGAAACGGCCGCCTGCGCGGCGTCTCGCCTTACGGCCAGCCGCTCAACCTGCTGACCGAAGACCTCAAATCGCTGGCAGCCGAGAGTCACCGCCACGCACCGCAACTGAGCAAACGCTAAGAGGCTATGAAAATATCAAGAATCCATGGCCCGAGGCCAGGCTACGCGCCCGCAGAGCCGCAAAGGCGCAGAGGTTTCGCAGAGAAAACCTTTAAAAACAGTAGGGTTCCTCTGCGTTTTCTCTGCGCCTTTGCGGCTCTGCGGTGGGTGTTAAGGCATTTTTCCACAGCCGCTGAGTTCTCCAAAACAACAAGCCACGAAAGCCACAAAATCCCCAATGAGTACCAGCAAACTGATTTCCCTGCCCGAAGCCGCTCGCCGTTACGCTGCCGATGGCATCCAGTACGCCAGCGGCGCTGCCCTGCCGGTTGGTGCCGACGCCATTGCCTTTGGCCGCGAACTGCTCCGCCAAGGGCGCAAAGAACTGCACGCCATTTTCCACTGCAACACGCAGCAGCTCAATCTGCTGGCCGCCGCCGGCGCGGTGGATAAGGCCGAATGCGGCTTCTCCGGCCTTGAAGGCTTCGGTTTTGCCAACGGCCTGCGGCGCGCCGTCGAAAGCGGCCGGTTGGCACTTGAAGATTACTCAAATCTGGCCATGGCACTTCGCCTGCTGGGCGGCGCGCTCAAGTGGCCGTTCGTGCCGGCGACCGTCAATATCGGCTCCGACATCGCCCAGCGCAGTGCCTTCGCACCCGAGGCTTATCCGGCCACCAACAAGATTCCGGCTATCACCGACCCGTTTTCCGGTCGCGTCCTCGGCGCCTTTTCGCCCCTGAACCCTGACCTCGCCGCCATCCACGTGACGTTGGCCGACGTCGACGGCAACGCGATCATGATCGGCACCGAATGGAGCCGCTTCGAATTGTCACGCGCGGCGAAGAAGGTGGTGCTGATTGCCGACCACATCGTCGACACCGATTGCATGCGCCAGTACCCCAATCTGGTACGCATCCCCGGCATCATCGTCGAGGCCGTCGTATGGTGGCCTTATGCAGCCTGGCCGCAGGCCTCTCCCGGTGTGCACGATGTCGACGAGGCGCACATGCGCCTGATGAACGAATGGCTGGCGACCGAGGAAGGCACGGCACGCTACCTCGAAAAATTCGTCCATTCCTATACCGACATCGATGACTACCTTGACCTGATTGGCCGCGACGTGATCGAAAAATTGAACGACGGGCCGACGCGCTTCCTGCTCGACCCATACCGCCAATGGATAAGAACGCAATCCGAGATCGAGGCACTGCTCTCGCTCAACACGCCGGAAAGGAAAGCGGCATGAGCATCACTCAAGAAGCAAAAGCCCTGCCCTACACCCGCCAGGAAATGATGGCGATTGCCGCCGGGCGCGAGATTCGCGACGGCGAACTGGCCATCTTCGGCGTCGGCCTGTCGATGCTCGCCGGCTATTTTGCCCAGGCCCACCACGCGCCCAATGTGCGCACCATGACCGAAGGCGGTGTTTACGGTGCGACGCCGGTCGGCGGCCTGCCCTGGGGGATCGAGTGCAATCGCCTCTCAGCCAACGCCGTCAGCTTCACCAACGCCCTCGACGCGCTCGGCTGCCTGGTCGCCTCCGGGCGCTGCGACGTCGGTCTGATCGGCGCCGCGCAGGTGGACAAGTTCGGCAACGTCAATACCACCGGCATTTGGGGCGAGGCCCTCGGCGAACGCTACACGCCGCCTAAAACCCGCCTGACCGGGGCCGGAGGCGCCAACGACATCGCCACTGGCGCCAAACGCGTAGTAATCATGGTCGGCCATGAGAAAAAGCGCTTCGTCGACAAGGTCGATTACATTTCATCGCCCGGCTACCTCGAAGGCGGCGATGCACGCCAGCGCCATGGCTTCGTCGGCGGCGGCCCCTCGGCGATTGTCACCACGCTGGGCATCCTGCGCCCGCATCCGGAAACCAGGGAATTCGAACTGAGCGGCTGGTTCAACTTTGCCAGCATCGACGAAATCATCGCCAGTACCGGCTGGGCGCTGAAGGTATCACCGAGCGCCCACGTACTTCCCGAACCCAGCGCAGGGGAACTGGCGGTGCTGCGCCGGGTAGATGAAACCGGTATGCTACGCAAACAGGCGTGAGCATGAAGTACGCCTTGAATGCCACCCGACCCTGCCGGCCGGGTCGGACGACCTTCAATCCAACCCTGGAAAAGCGATGAACCCTAGCCAAACCCAAGCAGCCCAAGCGTCCCAACAAACCTCGTTCGTCCTGCGCAACGACGCGAACGGCGTTGCCTTCCTGTCCCTCAACCGGCCGCAGGCGCGCAACGCCTTGTCGCAGGCAATGATCGACGCGCTACAGGTTGAATTCGACGCCATCGCCACCGACGCGGCGGTACATGTCGTCGTACTGTCCGGCGAAGGCCCGGCGTTTTGCGCCGGACACGACCTAAAGGAAATGCGTGCCGCTGGCTATACCGAGACCTATGCCGAAGCGCTGTTCGACGCCTGCGCGCTATTGATGCAACGCATCGTCTCGCTGCCACAACCGGTCATCGCCCGCGTGCATGGCATCGCCACGGCCGCCGGTGCGCAACTGGTGGCCAGCTGTGATCTGGCGATTGCTGCCGACAACACCCGCTTTGCCACCCCCGGCGTGAACATCGGCCTCTTCTGCTCGACACCGATGGTCGCGCTGTCACGCAACGTCAGCCACAAGCACGCCATGCAGTTGCTGCTCACCGGCGACCTGATCGACGCCGCCACCGCACTGCGTTTCGGCCTGATCAATGAGGCCGTGCCGGAAGCCGAACTCGATGCCGCCGTCGCCACGCTGGCCGGCAAGATCGCCTCGAAGTCCCGCCACACCGTCGTTATCGGCAAAGAAGCCTTCTACCGGCAAGCCGCCCTGCCGCTGGCCGAAGCCTACGACTATACCAAGGGCGTAATGGTCGCCAACCTGCAGGCGCGTGACGCACAGGAAGGCATCGCCGCCTTCATCGACAAGCGCCCGCCGGTCTGGTGCAATAGATAACCCTAAAAATCGTAGTTCAAACCACGGCGACACGGCGGGCACAACGAAAAACTTCAGCATTTCAGGATTTCATGGCTCACCCAAAGGGTGATTCATGAAAACATTGCAAGCCATTGTTTTACGCTGTGCCCGCCGTGTCGCTGTGGTCAACTGCTTTTTCCAGGATAACAAGTTTGCGAACCAGTCCGGTCCAAGCCGTTCCAGAGAGGAAAAAATGAGCGACATTGTCACCTTGCGCCGCGTGCTGCGCGACAGCCACACGATTGCCGTCGTCGGCCTGTCGGCTGAATGGCACCGACCCAGCTACTTCGCCGCAAAATACATGCAGCAACACGGCTACCGGATCGTTCCGGTGAACCCGAAATACCCGGAAATCCTTGGCGAAAAGAGCTATCCGGATCTCAAATCGATCCCCTTCCCGGTCGATCTCGTCGACGTCTTCCGCAAGCCGCAGGACTGCGTGCCGATTGCACAGGACGCCGTGGCCATTGGCGCCAGGGTGCTATGGCTGCAGATCGGCGTGATCAACGAGGAGGCGAAGCAGATCGCCGAAGACGCCGGACTCACGGTGATTGTGGATCGCTGCGTGAAGATCGAATACGCCCGCCTGTTCGGCGGCCTCAACTGGATGGGCGTGAACACCGGTATCATCTCCGCCCGCCGGCCCCTCTGAAAGGAAACACCATGGCCGACCACCAATTCGGATTCGACACCCTCAGCCTGCACGCCGGACAAATTCCCGATGCGGCGACCGGCAGCCGCGCGGTGCCGATCTACCAAACCACCTCGTACGTTTTCGACAGCCCGGAGCACGCCGCCAGCCTGTTCAATCTGCAAACCTTCGGCAACGTCTATTCGCGCCTGTCCAACCCGACGGTCGCGGTGCTCGAAGAACGTATTGCTGCACTGGAAGGCGGTCGAGCGGCGGTGGCTCTGGCCAGCGGCATGGCGGCACAGATGATCGCCCTGCTCAACATCGTGGAAGCCGGTGACGAGATCGTTGCCGCGCGAACGCTGTACGGCGGCACGCATACGCAACTCGACGTGAACTTCCGCAAGCTCGGCATCAACACCATCTTCGTCGACTCCGACGATCCGGAAAACTTCGCCCGCGCGATCACGCCAAAAACCAAAGCGCTTTATGCCGAAACGCTCGGCAATCCCTCGCTCAATGTGCTCGACATCGAGCGCGTGGCGAGCATCGCCAACGGAGCTGGCCTGCCGCTGTTCATCGACAACACCTTCGCCTCGCCGTACCTGTGCCGACCCTTCGAATTCGGTGCGGCAATCATCGTGCATTCCGCGACCAAGTTCCTCGGCGGGCATGGCACGACGATGGGCGGCGTCATCGTCGAATCGGGAAAATTCCCCTGGGGCAACGGCAATTTCCCCGGCATGACCGAGCCCTCCCCCGGCTACCACGGCGTACGTTTTTACGAGACTTTCGGCGACTTCGGGTTTACCGCCAAGTGCCGCATGGAAGGCTTGCGCACCTTTGGCCCGGCGCTCGCGCCGTTCAGCGCCTTCCTGCTGCTACAGGGCGTTGAAACGCTGTCGTTGCGCATGGAACGGCACTGCTCGAATGCGCTCGCCGTCGCTAAATTCCTTGAAGCGCATCCGAGCGTCGAGTGGGTCAATTATCCCGGCCTGCCGTCCAGCAAGTACCACGCGCTGGCCCAGAAATATCTGCCACGCGGCAGCGGCGCGGTGCTTACCTTCGGCATCAAGGGCGGTGCGGCGGCCGGGCAGAAGTTCATCGACAGCGTGCAGTTTCTCTCGCATCTGGCCAACATCGGCGACGCCAAGACGCTGGTCATTCACCCGGCATCGACGACGCACCGGCAGATGGACGAGGAACAACTGATCGCTGCCGGCGTGCCGCCCGACCTGATCCGTCTCTCGGTCGGCCTGGAAACGCTGGACGACATTCTCTGGGATATTGACCAGGCGCTGGCCAAGGCGACGCGTTAGCGTGAAAGTCGCGTGAGCGACGCTCAAAACCGCAAAACCGGGGACACCACGGTTTTCAGAGCAGGGGAAACAGGAAACTGTGGTCCCAGGTTTTTCTTGCTTAAAAAACCTAATAGGTTAATATGCTGCTATGGGAAAGCACAAACCGTATAGCCTGCTGTCTGCCGTTAAAGCCTTGATTGTCGGCGGCAAGGGGAGGATAACGCAGAGCGCTGTGAACGGAGGTCGACTGCTCGGCTTTGATGAAAGCGGAATTATTGAGACGGTTTTGGCGCTTACGCCTGCCGACTTTTACAAGAGCATGACAACGCACGCGGATCATACAATCTGGCAAGACGTATACCGGCCAAGCTTACCAGCTGGCGATGTGTACCTGAAGTTGACCGTTCTGGATGATGTGCTGATTGTGTCGTTTAAGGAGCTATGAAAATGAAATGTCCTATTTGTGGCGCGGTGGAATTAGTGCACGACACTCGTGACGTGTCTTTTACGTATAAAGGCGAAACGACAATCGTTCCAGACGTAACTGGTGACTTTTGCCCGGCTTGTGCCGAGTCGATTTTAGACATGTCGGCGGCTCGGCGTTATGGCGATCAGGTGGGCGATTTCATCAAACAAGTCAATGCGGCGATTATTGATCCAACGTTTATTGTTAGCGTCCGCAAAAAGCTGGATCTCGACCAACGCGAAGCCAGTACCCTCTTCGGTGGTGGCGTTAATGCCTTCTCCCGATACGAGAAAGGCAAGACAAAGCCACCCCTTGCTTTGGTGAAGCTGCTGAAGATATTGGATCGACACCCTGATTTGTTGGCAGAAGTCCGGTCGGCCTGATAGGCCGAGCAACGAAACCTGGGACACGGTTTTCAGAGCAGGGGATACAGAAAACCGTGGTCTGTCCCAGGTTTTCCCCACACTAAAAACCGTGGTCTGACCCGGTTTTTCCGCCGGTTGTACCCAAGCCCGGTAGGGTGCGCAAATTCTTTTCTTTGCGCACGCGGAATCCCCTCGCGCCGACGTGCTCGATCCGCCGGGTGGTGCGCAACGCTTCGCGTTTCACACCCTACCAAACCGCACGCGGGCGCATGGTGGCGATGTCTTGAGGGCAATAGGGGACACGTTTTTCGAATAATAGGGGACGGTTTTCAGAGCGGGGGAAACAGGAAACCGTGGTCTGTTACCGGTTGTACCCAAGAGATACTGAGCGAACCATTTAAACGGTCGACCCACGTGCGCAAATGAGATTTGCACACACTACAAGTCGGATAACCGCATGAACAGGCATTCAACAAGTGATATTCCTGAAGAGTGCCGCATTCATTGGCTCTTCAAACATATGCCTTATAGAACGCCTTTTGACGAGGCTTCTGGGACAGAGGCCAGGCGCTGGCCAAGGCGACGCGTTAAATGAGTTGGGGCACCGGTTCGGCCAGGCTATCCATAGCTGGCGCGAGTTGGCTGAAAAATCGACGCATCGCGGAGCCTGTATTTTCCCGATCAGCGCTATTCACTCCCGCAACCGTTGCTGATCTTGCCACTACTTCACCATCGCTGAAGCACCACAGACTGCCGGCGGGCATCGACACCCACGGCTCGTTGTCAGTCAATGGGGCGGTGGCAATGACCACGGTACGTGTCGCCGAATCAATACTGCTCCCAAAATCGACGCTAAGGTCTTCGTCAATCAGGTGGGCGTTAGCAAAAGGCGCTTGTCGAACGAGGTAGCTAAGACGCGTGGAACTGTGTGCAAACAGGCATTCTCCATTGGACAGCAGAAAGTTCACCACCCCGTAGCGGGTGAGGTCCATGGTCAATCGGCGCAAGCAATCGAACAGACGCGCGTGGTCGGGCTGTTGTGCTCCAAATTTTTCCTGCAAATTTTGCATCAGCCAGCAGAAAGCAAGCTCGCTGTCGGTCGTACCCTGCGGCTGGAAATTGGCTTTCAAGTCGGGCGCAAAGTTTTCAAGGTTGCCGTTGTGCGCGAAAACCCACTGTTGCCCCCATAACTCACGGGTGAACGGATGCGTGTTCTCCAGGCGAACCTCGCCTTGAGTAGCCTTGCGGATATGAGCGATGACGTTGGTCGACAGTACCGGCTGCACACATACCTGATCGGCAAGACGTGAGCTTGAGGAAGGGTGAGGTTCATGAAGAATCCGAGCCCCTCGCCCCTCAAAGAAAGCGATTCCCCATCCATCCGTGTGAATGTCGGTAACCCCGCCACGCGCCTTGAATCCGGTAAAGGAAAAACAAAGGTCGGTAGGCTTGTTGCTGTTCATCCCGAGTAATTGGCACATGATGTAGTTGACCTGTGTGGTTTCGAAGCCGAAGCTAGGCCGCCTGCGACAATAAGGGCGACTCGGGCGACATGTATGGGGCCCTTTCCTGAGCATTCACCTGCAGCAGATCAAAACCGCCTTCCTGCGCATCGCGGCGCAGCGCTGCCGCATCCAGACCTCCGATCATCACTTGCGCCCCAAGCTCATGCAACCGGTCGACCATGCGCTGGAGCGGGCGCGTCGAGGAGAAAAGCAGCGGATCGAACTTGACGATGGACGGGCGGATTTCCTGTAGCAGGTTGAAGTCAATCGCCCGCCGCCCGAAGCGGCCGACGGCAATGCCATAACCGCGTGACTTGTAGCTGGCGATGGCCTGCACCAGATGCGCGGCATCGTCCACCCCGTCGATCTCGATCTCCAGCGTGATCTGCTTTGGCAGCAGACCGCAAGCGCGCAGCACTTCCTCGAAAGCCAGGCCGTGATCGGCCGCCACGCTGGCCACGTGGCGCGGATGCACCTTGAGTAGCAGCGTGCCGCGCGCATGGCGGTTCAGATAGGTCAGGTAATTCAGCGCATGCAGGGTGCGCACCAGCCGGTCGAGATAGATGAACTCCGCGTCATCGCCCGGCAGCACGAAGACGGCCTCGGGTTCGAGCAACTGATGATTTTTCAGGCCAATGGTGTACAGACCGGCGGCGTGGCCGGTCAGCTTGCCAGTGGCGGTATCGATGATCGGCGAAAAGTACGATTCGAGACGCAGGTTGGCAAAGTTCACGAACACCCGGCCCGCTTCGGAAACGAAGGGCGTTGTCGAGCGCAGGCCGGCACCGGGCAGCGGATGCTGTGTATTCAAGTAGCGAACAAAATCGGAGAGCGGCATGGTCAGGCGTCTTCATCAAGGTTGGGCGGCAGTTGCCATGAACTCAAGATAAGCCAATCTCCAGTCTTATGGAACGAACTTGTTCTAACTAGCTTATTCCCTGCAAGCATATGACCGAAGAAGAAGAGCAACGACAAGGCGTGCCGAGCAGGCCATATTCGGTGTGCTGATATGGATATAGCAATTAAGTCGTTGGGATGGCAGAAGGCGGCTGATAAATTACGCCCTTCCTTACTGATCTGCTTCTTGAGCAACGACCAACCCATGCAAGCACGACAAGTCCAACACCTCCGCAACAGTGAAACTGTCCAATCGAACTGGGATCTGGCCGTGCTCGTCGGCGAGTTGCGCACATCCCGCGAAAGCACGCACAGCGTGCGCCACAAGGGGCGTATCCGCGAGTTGCCATCTCGCGAGGTGCTGGCGCAGATCGTCGACGGCCTGGCCAGCGCCCTCTTTCCGACGCATTACGGACATCGCGACCTGACCGACGAGAGCGTCGATTATTTCGTCGGCAACACGCTCAACAGCGTGCTGACCGATCTTGCCGAACAGGTGCGGCGCGGGCTGTTCTTCGTATCCACCGAGGATGCGGAGAACGACGCGGCGTTGCAGCACAAGGCGATCGACATCACCCGCCGTTTCGCCGCCCAGTTGCCGCACGTCCGCGCCCTGCTAGTCAGTGATCTGCACGCTGCCTTCGAGGGTGATCCGGCAGCGACCAGTTTTGCCGAAATCCTGCTCTGCTATCCGGGCCTGAGCGCCATCATCAATTACCGTCTGGCGCACGCCCTCTACGAACTGGGCGCGCCCTTCCTGGCGCGGCTGATCTCGGATATCGCGCATTCGACGAGCGGCATCGACATCCATCCTGGCGCCTCTATCGGCGGCAGTTTTTTCATCGACCACGGCACCGGCGTGGTAGTCGGCGAAACCACGATCATCGGCGAACGCGTCCGCCTCTATCAGGCGGTGACGCTCGGCGCCAAGCGTTTCCCCGTCGATGCACACGGCAACCTGGTCAAGGGCGGCGCCCGCCACCCGATCGTCGAGGACGACGTGGTCATCTACGCTGGCGCCACCGTGCTCGGACGCATCACCATCGGCCGCGGGTCGAGCATCGGCGGCAACGTCTGGCTGACGCACAGCGTGCCGCCGGGCAGCAATGTGACGCAGGCGCAGACGCGTGCTGATTGAAAGCAAGCGCTTTCGACTCAGAGGCTGTGAATTATTTGGCGCAGTCATCCAGGACCGTCATTCCGGCGAAAGCCGGAATCCAGTTCGTTCATCTGATATCCATGAAAACAATTAGATTGACGAGCTGGACCCCGGCCTTCGCCGGGGTGACGAGCGAGGATATCAGGCTGAAATGAATTTTTCACAACCTCTCAGAGGGCGCAGAGGCGCAGGGGTCGCAGAGGAAAACATGGAAATACAAAGCAAATGCTGTCGAAAAAACGTTTATCGATGTGGGTTACAGCGAATTCATCTCTGCGTTCTCTGCGCCTCTGCGCCCTCTGCGTCGAAAGCGGTTTCCATCATCTTTATCGAATTACCGTAGCCACTTCCCACTCAACCCTTCCAGGAGAATCATCATGAGCATCGCCAATAGCGTCACCGATCTGATCGGCAACACCCCGCTGGTCCGCATCAACCGACTGACGGCAGGGGCCGGAGCCACGGTGGCGGCCAAGCTGGAGTTCTTCAATCCGGCGCACAGCGTCAAGGACCGAATCGGCGAGGCGATGATCGCCGCTGCCGAGAAGGCCGGCCAGATCAAGGCGGACACCATCCTGGTCGAGCCGACCAGCGGCAATACCGGCATCGCGCTGGCCATGGTCGCCGCCGCACGCGGTTACAAGATCGTGCTGACCATGCCCGAGACCATGAGCAAGGAGCGCCGCGCGCTGCTGCGCGCCTTCGGTGCCGAACTGATCCTGACCCCCGGCCCGGACGGCATGGGCGGAGCGATCAAGAAGGCCGAGGAACTCGCTGCATCCGACCCGCGTTATCTGCTGCTGCAGCAGTTCAACAATCCGGCCAACCCGGAAATCCACCGCCTGACGACGGCCGAGGAAATCTGGCGCGATACGGAAGGCAAGGTCGACATCCTGATCTCCGGCGTCGGCACCGGCGGCACGATTACCGGCGTCGGCGAAGTGATCAAGTCGCGCAAGCCTTCGTTCCAGGCCATCGCCGTCGAACCTGATGCTTCGCCGGTACTTTCGGGCGGCGCCAAGGGGCCGCATCCGATCCAGGGCATCGGCGCCGGCTTCGTGCCGCAAGTGCTCAACACCAGGATTTTCGACGAGGTGATCCGCGTCAGGAACGAGGACGCCTTCGCCTTCGCCCGCCGCGCCGCACGCGAGGAAGGGTTGCTGGTCGGCATCTCGTCTGGCGCTGCCTTGTGGGCAGCGGTGGAGGTGGCGAAACGGCCGGAAAATACGGGCAAGCTGATCGTGGTGATCATTCCGTCGTTCGGCGAACGCTATCTGAGTACGGCGCTGTTTGCCGATCTGGTGGACTGAGGAGGTTTCCCCGTACAGGTGCGCTGAGTAATCAGCGCACCATTTTTCGGTAAATGAGGCCCATCAGGGAATTCAATACCGTCAGACGACCTGACCTCTAGGATATTGTGATGTCCACAAAGTCAGCGCGAACAG
>NZ_JBMOJE010000116.1:0-15323 GCF_049316945.1 Propionivibrio sp.
ACTAATTTCCTATAAATACTGAATAAATACGGACTGGATCAGGAAGTCTGAATTTGTTCGAAAATATCGACTGGGGAAGCGAACAGGTCATGGCTCAGACACGCGAACGTTTGACCGAACTCGGCCTGCGCTGGGCTGAACCGGCAACGTTGTGGGACGTTGATCGACCAGAGGATCTGGCGCGACTTGCCACCCTTGAAGGCTGCAGCGAATGGCGCGAAACCCGCTGCGGCGATTTGCGTTTCGAAGCCCGGCCATGAGACGTTTGCTGCTCATCGGAGGCGGTCACGCGCATGTGCATGTACTCGATGCACTGGCCAGGGAACCGATTCCAGATACCGAGGTGACGCTTGTTTCGCCATTTCCTCGGCAGATATATTCCGGCATGTTGCCGGGCTGGATCGCCGGCCACTACAGCATCGAGCAATGCGCCATCCAGATCGACCTGCTGGCCAAACGTGCCGGAATTCGTTTTGTGCAGAGCGCGTGCATCGAACTCGACATCGAAGCTAAACAGGTACGTTGCGCCAATGGCCAGACTATCCCCTTTGACATTGCCTCCATCGACAGCGGTCCAACCGTTGATCTGAGTTTCGCCCCCGGCGCCCTCGAATACACCCTGCCGATCCGGCCGATAGAAGGTTTTGTGACTGCCTGGCCCGGCTTGCTGGAGCGCGCTCGTCTGGCAACTTCCGGTTTTAAACTGGCCATCGTCGGCGATGGCGCAGCGGGCACGGAACTGGCCTTCGCCATTCAACAACGATTCGCCCTTGAAAAGCTCGCCAACGCTCGCGTCACTCTGATCGGCAGCAACGCTCAACCGCTATCGGGCCTTCCTGCACGGCTGCGAAAGAACGCCGTATCGCTGCTCAAACAACGCGGTATCAAGCACCTTGCCAGTCGACGCGCGATAGAATTTTTTCCGGGGCAGATCAGGCTCTCCGACTCTACGACAATTGCCTGCGACGCCTGCCTGGTCGTTACCGGTGCCGCAGCACCGGCATGGCCAGCCGCCAGCGGTCTGGCCTGCGATGAAAATGGCTTTATCCGGGTAACGCCAACGCTGCAAAGTTCATCCCATCCCTTTGTGTTTTCCGCTGGCGACGTGGCCGCTTATGCCGATCCAAGACCAAAGTCCGGCGTCTTTGCCGTACGTGCCGGCCCGGTCCTGGCCAACAATCTGCGCGCAGCGTGTACCGGCAATACCATGCAAAGGTGGGAACCCCAAGGCAACGCGCTTTACTTGATCAGCACCGGAAAGCGCCACGCACTGGCAGCCTGGGGAGCGCTGAGTACCAGCGGGAATTGGGTGTGGCGCTGGAAGGACCGGATTGATCGTCGCTTCATGCAACGATTTTCATGACGCAACGCGTTGCACAAGAACGCCGCCAGAAATTGAAGGTGGCGAGCCTTACCCCCGGCACTCGCAGTAAATGGCTGTGGCTGCTTCCTTCCGGACCTGACCAGGTTCACCACCCTGCAATGCGGGGAGACCCGCCGGGACGAATAATACCATTTTGGACTGTCGAAAATCCATCCAAACGGGCATGGCTTTGTAAGGCACCAAAAATTATGAAAGTCCTGCCCGTTTCCCTCCCTTGCAGGGCGCATTCCGGCTTACCAGCCGGAATCGCTCGATGGGCGCGGAGCATGCTTCGCGAATTCCCCATCTCGCCCCCCGCCCCCTCTCCCAGAGGGCGAGGGGAAGTCCGAGAGTCGCTAGCGCGACTTTCAAGGTAATCCGTCGCACAGCGTCAGAAACTGTGTACAGCCAACATCCGAACCGAGCCTACCTGAATGAATTACGAAGAATACCTGGACGAAGTCGCCACGCTACTGACCGAGATCTACACCCTGAGCGATGAGACAGCCATAGGAATTGTCATGCGCGCTCAGGCCGATGACTATTTCAGCGCTCACGATGACGATGAATCGATTTGCACGCAGGAACGTGCAGAACTGGATGCTCGCGCCATTTTCAAGAGCTACAAGCCGGAGAAAAGAACGAAAGAACTTGGTCGCGGGCAATAAATCAGCCGGTAGCGGTAACTTTTGCGAGCAAGTCCTTCAATGCGTCGTCATCCAGCGTAGCGATCAGCATCAGGCCGGCGCGCAGCAATTCGCTCTTCTTGATGGCAATCCCCTGCACGACCAGGCGCTGCTTTAGTTCGGCCAGTTGGGCAGACTCGCCTTCGGTCATGGACAACTTTTCGCGAACCAGTTCTGGTTTCTTCAGCTTTTTGTCGAGCGGACGCGAAAAAGCCTTGGCCAGTCGCTTGCGCTTCCTGGCCACCAACTCGGGTGCCGCTGGCGGCAGATTGCTGGTGGAGGATTTGCTCTGGACGGGAGTACCCGCCTTTTTCACAGTGGCCATGTTTGTTCAACCTTGTCGCATCAAATCAATTTGAATTGATCCTAAAAACCTTAGTCTATCCACGAAAGACACGAAAGACACGAAAAAAAATCAAGAGCTTGATGCATTTTCTCTATTCACCCTTTTGAAGCAATTTTCAGCCTGGTATCTCCTTGATTCTTTTCGTGTTTTTTGTGTTTTTCGTGGACGAACTGCTTTTTCTAGGTTGATTGTACCCGCTTGCCCTTTGGGGCACAGCGCGATTACCTGGCCGTCACTACTTGCGCTGAACGACAAGCCTTGAGGGCATTGTTTTTCTCCAGAGTGGCTAGCCAATCGGCCAGTTGCAGACCTAGTTCTGTACTCGCCGCCACCAGCGCTTTGACGCCACCGTGCGCGTCTGGAGTGGCTGCTGGCTTCTCGATGGACACCTGCCGCTCGGCAACGAGGTGCCGTTTGGCATCGATCAGGCTGACGCTACCCTGCAAAACACCACGGCTTTGCTGCGGCGAATCGAATATCTGCGAAAACTCCTGCAACTCGACCCTGAGCAGGCAATCAACCGCCGTATTCCCGTTAGCGCTCGCCGTCCCGAGTTGCTGCCGCAGACGTTGAGCCAGAAGTAAACCCGGTGCGCCCGCCCAGCGGCTGCCTGAATATTCCCTCTGTTTTAGAGGGTCTTCGTAGGCCAGCCGATAATCGACGTTGAGTGAATCGAACCAGGACGGGGATCTGACTTCAAGCGCCAGTCTCGACCAGGCCCCGTCCGCAACCACTCGTGCCGCTGGCAATCCGAAATCATAAACGATGGCCGGAGGCACATTTCTCGCACCGCCAACGCACGCGCTCAACAGCAATGCTGCGAGCAGGATGAAAACTCTGTTCATGGTTGTCCCCTGGTGGTGACTGGCACGGTGAAGCCCGCTTCACCCGGCCCGGGCAAGGCATTCGGATGCCCAAAGATCAGGCTCTGCGGCGAGTCTTCGAGCATCTGCAGGACACGGTTGAGCCGATGCGAATTTGAGGAAAGCTCGGAAGTCAGTTCGTTGATGCGCGGGATCAGCGCCCCGACGCCACCGTTCGCCGGATCGCCGAGTGTTGTCTCCAGCTTTTCGCTGACCGATTGCAAACGCACCACCAGCCCGCGAGCTTCGGCAATGAAAGGCCCGGCCTGACCACTCGTCTGCTCGACACGCAGCAATGTGGAGTGCATCAATCGAATATTCTCCGGGGTCAATAACTGGCGCAGTTGAGCTGTTACCTCCCTGGCAGTACTGGTCGTGGCATCAAGATTGACCAGCGTCTTCGAAATATTCTGGCGATTTTCCGGACTCAGGAGCTCATTGGCACTGGCCAGAAAATCACGGGCATTACGCAAGGTTTCACCACCAACATCGGAGAGTTCCTGGATCAGCGAATCCTGCATGGGAATCCGCGCCAGTTCTTCGCCACTGGCTTGCAGAGGCAAGGCATCCTTCCCGGTATCTTCGAGCAGTATGTGCGCGATACCCGTTATGCCCTGAAAGCCAAGCTTGGCAATGGTTCCCCGCGTTACCGGGATGGACTGGTCGATGTTGATGCGAATCAGTGTGTTGCGTACATCGGCGGGGTCGAGATAGACGGCTTCCACCTTGCCGACACTGATGCCGCGATAGCGGACCTGCGCCTGGACGTTGAGTCCGGTCACGTTTTTCGTGGTCAGCACCAGATACTGATTGGTCAATTCATGCTTGCCACCGAACCACCACAGCGCAGCAACGACAGAAAAACCCAGGAGCAGGGTAAACAACCCGGCGATCAGGGCGTGTGAGCGATTTTCCATGATTAAACGAATCCCTTTTGCATGACCGCCATAGCGTGCCCGGAAGAGAAAAAATTGCGGATGAACGGGTGATCGACAGCGAGCACTTCCGCGGGGGTGCCACAGGCGATGATACGCTGCTCGTCAAGTACCGCCACACGTGTCGCCAGACCGGCCAGCGTATTGAGATCGTGGGTCACCATGACGACAGTGAAACCAAGCTCCTTCTGCAACATCCGGATCAATTTGACAAAATTTTCGGCTCGATCCGGATCGAGGCCGGCCGTTGGTTCGTCGAGCACCAGCAGTTCAGGCTCCAGCGACAGGGCACGGGCCAAAGCCACCCGCTTGACCATGCCGCCAGAAAGTTCGGCAGGCATCAATTGGCCATGACGCGGTTCGAGTTCGACCATGCCAAGCTTAAGATGGACCAGGTCGCGGATCATTTCCTTGTCGAGCAGGCGCAACTCGCGCAAGGGGAAAGCGATATTGTCGAACACGGAAAGTGCCGAAAATAATGCGCCCTGCTGGAAAAGCATGCCAAAACGGCGGCGTAGGCTACGGCGAATCAGTGGGTCGTCATCAAACACCGAGTGCCCGAAGAGCTTTACCGACCCCGTGCTCGGCACCAGCAGGCCGACGATTTCGCGCAACAGCGTTGTCTTGCCGCTGCCGGAACCACCCACCAGCCCAAGAATCTGACCCGCCTCAAGGTCAAGATCGATGTTGCGATGAATCACCGCATCCCCAAACCGAGTGCTTAATCCACGTATCTGGATGACAGGCAAGCTATCCGGAATAATGGAAGTGGCAGTCATCACTTTCACACCGGCAGGCCCAGATTGCGGGTCAAGATTGCAAACACGGCATCGACGATGATCACCATGGTAATCGCCGTGACTACCGCCGTCGTTGTTTTCGATGACAGGCTTTCCGTATTCGGCCGCACCTTCAAACCGAAGTGGCAAGAGATCAACGCGATCAGCATGCCGAAAAAGAAGCCTTTGCCGATCCCGATCCAGACGTTTCCCACCGGCACCGCCTTGGGCAGCGCCTCTATGAAAAAGCCATAGGCCAGGCCCATCTCCAGATTGGCCGACACCATGCCGCCAAAAATCCCCGCCGCCGAACACCAGACCACCAGCAATGGCATGGCGATGGCCAACGCGGCCACCTTGGGCAGGACCAGGCGCAAACTGCGCGAGACGCCCATTGTCGCCAACGCATCGATCTCTTCGGTGACCCGCATGACGCCGATCTGAGCCGTCATCGCCGAACCGGAACGTCCGGCCACCAGAACGGCAACCAGCACCGGACCCAGTTCGCGAATAATGCTGATGCCGAGCAGATTAACGATGTAGATGTCGGCACCGAAGGTCTTGAGTTGTAACGATGACAGGTAGGAGAGGACAACACCGATCAGGAAACCGACCAGCGCCGTCACCGGCAGCGCCTGGGCGCCGCTCTTGTAGAGATTGGCCGAAAACTCGCGCCACGGAATATCGTTCGGATGGGAAAATAGATAGGAAACATCGAGCAGCAACTGCCCGATCAGCGTCACCATTTCGCGCAGGTTCTTCAATCCGGCCAGAGCAAGCCGTCCCAACACAAGCAGCAAGGCAAGGCGCGATATCGGTGGCCTGGTCGCAGAATCGGTCGGGACGGCCGCTACCCGCTCAAGTACGGAACGATGCTGCGGCGAGGCATCGAGCGATTCCGGCCAGTGCCGACCCCAGGCGCGCCAGAGAAGAATCGCACCAACACTGTCGATGCGTGGAATGGCTTGCAGATCCCAGTCGGTATGGCTTGTGGTCAGTGCCTGCAAGCGCGCATCCAGCCCGGCAATCGGTGTCGGCAAGTTGACCAGCGTCCAGTCACCGGAAAGGGTTACTTGAAGCCGCCCTTCGCGCTCGACGGTGGCGATCGCGGCGTTAGCCATGCAGCTTACTCAAGCACCGGCAGTAAAGCGTGGCGCCTGATGCGTAATACCAGGCCAATGCGTTGCCAGATGAGTGTTTCGTCCTCCAGCGCCGCCGCACTGAGCGGATTGGCAAGCAGCCAGTCGGCGGGAAGCTCGATCTGGAATCCCGTACCCGACTGCTTGACGAAGATGACCGGCAGCGGCTGATCGTCACGCGAGCGGTGTAATAGCGCGGCCAGCCGAAGACAGAAAACAAGCCGCCAAGCCGCGTCCGAGGCTGGCGTTAACGGAATCTTTTCCAGTTTGCCACGCTGCCCGAGTAGCAGCAGTGCCAGGCGTTCCTGGTCCTTTTTCGAGAATCCTGGCATATCAGCAAAGCTCACGATATAAGCCCCATGCTTGTGGAAGCCGCCGTGCGCAATCGATATTCCTATCTCATGCAGCGCCACCGCCCAGCGCAGGAAGCGGATATCATTTTCGTGTTCATTCAAGTCGACTTTGATCAACTGGCCGAGCAAATCGAGCGCAGTCCGTTCGACACGCTCGGCCTGCGGAATATCAACTTGATAGCGGCGCATGAACTGATGCACCGTCGCATCACGCATGTCCTTGTGATGGAACCGCCCAAGCAGGTCATAGAGTACCCCGAGGCGCAAAGCGCCTTCGGAATAGGTCATGTGTTCAACGCCTAGCTCGGAAAAGATCGCCGACATGATGGCGATACCGCCCGGCAATACCGGCAGGCGGTCGGGACGCAAGCTGGCAAGCTTCAGTTCTTCAGCCGAACCGGCACGAATGATCAAGGCACGCAGTTTGGCCAGACCCTCGCGGGTAATGCCGATGATTCCATCAGGATTGAGTCCGTTGCATTCGAGCAGATCGGCAATGGCACGCGCCGAACCCGACGAAGCAACGCCCTCGGTCCAGCCGAAACGCCGGTAATCCTGGGCGATCGTCTGAATTTCACGCGCGGCCGACACTTCAGCCTCGTAGAAACTCTTCTTATCCACCTTGCCACCCGGGAAGAAGCGCAGCGAATAGCTGACGCAGCCCATGAACAGCGACTCCATGACCAGTGGATCGAGCTTCTTGCCGATAATGAATTCGGTCGAACCGCCACCGATATCGACCACCAAGCGCTTGTGCCTGGCCAGTGGCAGCGCATGGGCGGCACCGATATAAATCAGGCGCGCTTCCTCGCGACCACCGATGATTTCAATCGGGAAGCCGAGCGCCGCTTCGGCCTGCGGAATGAACTCTTTTGCATTCTTGGCCACGCGCAGGGTGTTGGTCGCCACCACCCGCACGGCGTCGGGCTGAAAGCCCCGCAAACGCTCGCCAAACCGGCTCAGGGCATCAAGCCCGCGCTGTTGCGATGCTTCATCGAGCATCTTTTCGCGATTCAATCCGGAAGCCAGCCGAACCGACTCTTTAAGTGTATCGAGCGGATAAATCTGATCCTCAACAACACGCCCGACCTGCATACGGAAACTGTTGGAGCCAAGATCAACCGCAGCGATCTGTTCGTAACCCATAGCCTGTTCTCTGTATCTACTGTTTTTGTCGACGGGCATTCTAACATTGCCTGCCGCGCTGCCATTGACCGAAAGAAAGTGGGCTGCAAAATGCCGTTCGACCGCCAGCGCGTGAAAAACACTTCACAGAACACGGGAATCTGCCTGGGCACCATTGCGCCTGCGGCAAGCGGCGTTCACCGGTGAGCGAAGGAAACCTGCCGGCATTGAGCGACTGCAACGGCGCGGTATACGAGATTTACACGACCGCAGCCGACCAGACCGCACTGGAGGCGAACGCCAACTTCGTGCGCATGGTCAATGCGCTCGGCAGCTGGGGATCAATGGGGTCAGACTCCATTGATCCGTGGCATGGAAGGCGCATGGCTATTGGATACCCGAGCATTGATCTGAAGATGCCCGTATTCATTGGCTTGCAGGCCGGTGTTCTATTGGAGCAGGGTGAAACAGTTTCGCTGTAAGCTGAAACGGACTCACGGTAGACAGGCATGAACTCAAGCGGTACAGTTGCAGCCATCATAAGATTCTCAGGAAACCGCGATCAATTGGGTCAGACTCCATTGATCCGCTTTTAATTCTTTAAACCGAAAACCGATGGAGTCTGACCCCATCGATTCTGATTGCTCTTTGCTGAGTCAACATCCGCAAGCGCCCGGCATGACCGGGCGCTTTGCTTTGGGGCCACCAAAAACCGGCCTGCAAGGCGTGTCGAATGGCGATCTACGAAAGCATGCCTCGGAAGGCTCATGGATATTGGCTAGCAGGGCATTGATCTGTAGATGGCCGTATTTATTGGCTTGCAGGTCGATATTCTATTGGCGCCGGGTAAAACGGTTTCGCTACAAGCTGAAACGGACTTGCGGTGGACATGGATCAATGGGGTCAGACTCCATTGATCCATGCCATGGAAGGCGCATGGCTATTGGACACCCGGGCATTGATCTGAAGATGCCCGTATTCATTGGCTTGCAGGCCGGTGTTCTATTGGAGCAGGGTGAAACAGCCCGGTAGGGTGCGCAAAATCTTTTCTTTGCGCACGCGGAATCCCCCTCGCTTGATCCACCTGAAGGTGCGCAACGCTTCGCGTTTCTCACCCTACAAAATCGCGCACGGGCACCTTGCGGCGATGTCTGAGCGGAAACCGGGGACACGGTTTCTGGCTTTCAGAAGACCAGCGACGCTGATGGAAAGGAAAATATATGAGGAAGATTAAAACGGAAAGTGACGAACTTCGTCCTGAATATCAGCGCGAAGACTTCGGTGACATGGCGCGAGGAAAGTATGCCGGGCGTTGCCGTGAGGCTTCCAACGTGGTCGTTTTATCACCCGATGTGCAAAAGGCATTTCCCAATGCGCAGGCTGTGAATGACGCTCTGCGCGGCCTCCTTGAGTTAACACAGGCAAGCGTCAAAACTACCCCCACAACCCGGACGCCTCGCAAACGGGCAGCCAGTTAACATCAGCAACAAGGTCCGCACCACAGTAGAATCGCTCGATGTACTTGACGATGATCTGCCCATGATTCTCCAACCAAAAACTTCCCCATCCCCCTGCCCATCCTGCTCCCAGCCAATGACGCTACTGGAGCTGCCGCAAAAAAATTCCGGCACGGTGGCGCTTGATCTTTGCTTCCATTGCCAGGGTATCTGGTTCGACCAGTTTGAAAGCATGCAAATCAATCCGGGCGGAATCATCGATCTTTTCAAACTGATCCACGCGCACCGCAACGACCCGCGCCAGCCGCTTTCCGGTACCTTGCATTGTCCGCGTTGCAAGGAGAAGTTGATCGCCGGGCTCGACCTGGTGCGTAGCGGCCGATTTACCTATCACCGCTGTTTGCAGAATCACGGTCGTTTCACGGCTTTCGCGCAGTTCATGATCGAAAAGGGTTTTGTACGCCAGTTGGCACCAGCCGAGGTCAGCGCGCTGGCCGCTCGCATTGGCACCTTCCATTGCACAGGCTGCGGCGCGCCGATCGATATCCGCACGCAATCCGCATGCAGCCACTGCAACTCGCCGCTCTCGATTCTTGATCCGGATGCAGTCGAAAAGGCGCTCGCAGACTACCAGCAAAAGGAATTCAATCACATCCATCGCGACCCGGAAGCACTGGCCGACGCGGTGCTGGCTATAGAGAAGCAACGCCAACGACAGAGTGCTCCGGAAACAGGCGCGCTGGTTGGAGACCTTTTTCTATCGGGCGTCGAGCTGGTTTGTGATCTTTTTTCGTAACATTCGGAGCGCTGCTGTTTTCAATCCCGAAATCCGATATTCGGCTAATCACCAAGGCATGCCGTGGAAGCCGCATGGATATTGCCTCTCAGACTAACCGGCTTGATCGCTTCCAATCGTTAATCCTCTGTGAGCACTCAGCGTGCGGCCGGCTTCCAGACATTCCGGCAATTCGTTTCACGAATCCGCCACGAAGCAATGGCACCAATAGCCGCCGTGATGGCCAGCAGCAAAAGTCCGGCATGATAATCCGCCGGGGTATAGAGGCGCGAACCGGTACTGGTCACGCCCCCGGCCCAGTGCAAATCCATTACTTTGCCGAATAACGGCTGCAATATCGCGCCGGCGAGAAAGCCGCCCATATTCGTGACGCTGGTCGACATTCCGGAAAGCAGCGGCGGATTGACTTCCTTGGCGCAGGCCCAAGTCAAGGTGAAACTTGCGGTAAGTGCCCCCATCAGGGCAAACAAGGCATAGCTCACCTCAAGCGGCAACGTAACGCCGGAGAGCCAGACCAGCCAGGTCAGGGCGTACAGGTGGGTACCCACGATCAGTACCGGCTTGCGCTTGCCAAGACGATCTGAAATCGCGCCGATGCCCACACATCCCAGCGCAAATCCGGCGAAATACAAACTGACATGACTGGCCGCAACAGCACGCGTCATGCCGTGCGCCTGAGTCAGAAAAGGCGTCGCCCACAACCCGCCGAAGGTGAAAAAACTGCCGCTGACGCCAAAATTGATCCAGGCCGCAGGCCAGGTGGCCCGGTTTCTGACCACCTGCAGCAAGCCGGTCAAAACCACCGTACGATCAAAGCGCGGTTTCTTGATCAAGCTACCAGCCGGACTGTCCGGATGATCTCGCACCAGCACCCAGCAGGCGATGCCGAGCAGCAGCGAAAGCGCACCGACACCAACAAAAACGCTGCGCCATCCGGCCGTTTGCGCCATCCATGAGAGTGGCAAACCGGCCAATACCGAGCCAAGATTGCCAACCAGCAAGCACAGGCCGACCATGCTGGCAAATCGACTCTCGTCAAACCATACGGCAATGAACTTGAGCATGGCAATAAAGGTAACCGAGACCCCCAGACCGATCAGGGTGCGTCCGACCAGCGCCATTTCCAGTGTCGGCGCCATGCCGAACATGAGGCTGCCCAGCGCACCGACAATTCCGCCAAAGAGGAGAATGCGGCGCGGCCCGAAGGTGTCGACAAAGATTCCGGTTGGCACCTGCATCACGGTATAAACGTAAAAATAGGTCGCTGCCAGAACACCGAGCGATGAGGCGGTGGTACCAAAGGCGGCGGCCAGATCCTGGGCAATTCCCCCCGGGGCGAAACGCTGGAAGAAGGATATGACGAAGGCGGCCACGATAACGGCCAGTGCCATGTTGCGGCGGCGGCGCTGCGGCCGGTCGAGCTGAGGCATGTGACTCCCTTAAGTCAGGTTGATTCCTGACGTTTTGATGTGCTCGCAAAAACAATGCAAGAAGTTAAGACAAATTCAGTGCGAATCAGTTCCCGCGGCGGCGCCTGGCTTCGTACATGCAGACGCCGGTGGCCACCGATACATTCAGACTCTGCACCGAACCGAGCATCGGAATGGTCACCAGCTGATCGCAGGTTTCGCGCGTCAGGCGGCGCATGCCATCACCTTCGGCACCGAGCACCCAGGCCGTAGCCACCGGCCACTGCGCGGTGTAGAGGTCTTCCTTGGCATCGGCATCGGTGCCGATCAACCAGATTTCGCGCTCTTTCAACTCGCGCAAGGTGCGCGCCAGATTGGTCACGGTGATATAAGGCACACTCTCTGCCGCGCCGCTGGCGACCTTGATCGCCGTTTGTGTGAGCCCGACGGCCCGGTCCTTCGGAGCGATCACGGCATGCGCGCCCACCGCATCGGCGACACGCAGGCAGGCACCGAGGTTGTGCGGGTCCTGAATGCCATCGAGCACCAGAAGAAAAGCCGGCTCTTCCAGCGTGTCCAGCACATCATCGAGCGTGATATGGCGCGACTCGCCGGAAACCTTGGCGACTACGCCTTGATGCCGCGAGCCGCCACCAGCCATGCCTTCGAGGCGCTTGGAATCGACTGGAACAACCTTGATAGAGTGCAGTTCGGCATGGCGCATCAGATCGCGCACCCGCGCATCGTGACGTTCGGTATCGATGAAGATTTCAAGAATGGCGTCGGGTTGATGACGCAGTTTGGCGATGATGGAGTGAAAGCCGTGGATGAAGCTGATCTGTGACATGAATTTTTCTCTGCTTCGGGATTAGATTGGCATTTTTAGCTGGCAGGGGGAACGCTTGGAAAGAAGCGCCCCCGAAGTGAAAACCGCACGCTTAGCGGTGTTTTTTCGCCGCTGCCGGTTTTTTTACAGCCGCTGTGGTTTTAGCTCTTTGCGCTGGTTTCGCTGGCGGCTTGGAAGCAGTTTTTGGAGCAGTTTTTGAAGCAGGTTTTGGCGCTGACTTGGCAAACAGCGTTGAACCGAGTTTCGGCGCCGGCATGCGTGGTGACGCCGGTGACTTGGCAAGCACAAAGTCAATGCGCCCGGTTTCCAGATCGGCACGCACCAGCTTTACCTGCATGCGGTCACCCAGACGATAGCGCTGACCACTGCGCTCGCCGAGCATCTGATGCTTGGTGTTGTCGTACTGGAAATAATCCTCACCCAGTTCGGAGACATGCACCAGTCCTTCGACATAGACCGAATCGAGGGCGACGAAGACGCCGAAAGGCACCACGGCGGCAATCGTTCCTGCAAATTCTTCACCAATACGATCACGCATGTAGTAACACTTCAGCCAGTTATTGACGTCGCGCGTGGCCTCGTCGGCGCGCCGCTCGGTCATCGAACAATGCAAGCCGATTTCGTCCCACTTGCCCGGCAAATAGTGCGTGCCGTCGAGCACAGCCTTGATCGAACGATGCACCAGAAGATCGGGATACCGCCGGATGGGTGAGGTGAAGTGCGTGTAGTGTTCGTAGGAAAGACCGAAGTGGCCGACATTGTCCGGGCTGTACATGGCCTGGCGCAGCGAGCGCAGCATCACCGTTTGCAGCAGTTGCGCATCGGGGCGTGGTTTGATCTTTTCGAGCAGCACGCCGTAATCCTTGGCCGTCGGACTTTCACCACCGGGGAGGCCGAGGCCGAACTCCTTGAGGAAATCGCGCAGACCTTCGAGTTTCTCCGGCGTCGGCCCTTCATGCACACGGTACAGACAGGTCTGCTTGTGCTCTTGAAGAAAGGCCGAGGCACAGACATTGGCCGCCAGCATGCATTCTTCGATCAGGCGGTGGGCATCGTTGCGGTAAACCGGAACGATGTTGTCAATTTTCCCCTGATCGTTGAACAGCATCATCGTCTCGATCGTCTCGAAGTCAATAGCACCGCGCTTATGCCGCGCCTTGAGCAGGACATGGAATAGCGCGTACAGCGCCTGCAACTGCGGCTGCAGGGCACGGTGATTATCGGTCTCCGGCTGAGCTTCAGCCGAGAGCCAACTCCACACCTGGTTGTATGTCAAACGCGCCCGGGAAATGAAAACTGCCGGGTAAAAGGTGTAGTCCTTGATTTCGCCACTATTGTTGATATCCATGTCGCACACCATGGCCAGGCGCTCGATGTCAGGATTCAACGAACACAGCCCGTTGGAAAGCTTCTCGGGCAGCATCGGTATCACCCGGCGCGGGAAATAGACGGAGTTTCCGCGATCCATCGCATCGCGATCAAGCGCCATACCCGGTCGAACATAGTGACTGACGTCGGCAATCGCCACCACCAGCCGCCAGCCACGCCCCTTTTTCTCGGCAAATACGGCGTCGTCAAAATCCCTGGCCGTTTCGCCGTCGATGGTCACCAGCGGCAGGTCGCGTATGTCCTTGCGTCCGGCCCATTCGGATTTCTTGACCTTTTCCGGCAGCGCCTTGGTTTCTTCCATAACTTTGGACGAGAACTCAAAAGGCAGATCGTGTTTGCGTAGCGCGATCTCGATTTCCATGCCCGGATCAGCATAGTTGCCGAGCACTTCGACAATCCGCCCGATGGGCTGCGAATGGCGGTTCGGCTGTTCGATGATCTCGACCATTACCACCTGCCCGGCCTTGACCTTGGTTTTCTTGTCCGGCGGGACGAGAATATCCTGGTTGATGCGCCGGTTTTCTGGCACGACAACGGTAATGCCGTGCTCAATCAATACCCGGCCGACAACCATGCTGTTGGCGCGTTCAAGCACTTCGACAATGGCGCCTTCGCGCCGCCCCTTGCGATCCAGTCCGATCACCCGCGCCAGCGCCCGGTCACGATGCAGAACCTTTGACATTTGCTTGGCATCAAGGAAAAGATCATCGCTGCCGTCATCCGGAATCAGAAAACCGTAACCATCGGCATGCCCTTCAATACGCCCGGCAATCAGGCTGGCGAGCTCTGGAACAATGTACGAGCCCTTGCGGTTGCGCATAAGTTGCGCCTCGCGCTCCATTGCGCCAAGACGACGCTGGAACATTTCAAATTCCAGTTGATGGATGTCGAGCAATGCGCAGAGATCCTCGAAACTGACCGGCTTGCCCTGTCCTTCTACCACTTGCAGGACGTACTCACGCGATGGCAGAGGCTGCTCGTATTTCGCAACTTCACGGTCAAAATGGGGATCGTTTTTTCTGATTTTCGATAGTTTTTTTATTGACATTTTCTTATGTTCCATTAGAATTCGGCCTTCTCTGAACTGCCCAGGTGGCGAAATTGGTAGACGCGCTAGGTTCAGGTCCTAGTGGTGGCAACACTGTGGGGGTTCGAGTCCCTTCCTGGGCACCAATAGATTCAATGACTTACAGTACTTTCTAATACTTGAAAGTACTTCAAAATACCCCGATTCGGGGTATTTTTTTTCCCAATTTTTCCCAATTGTTCCCAAGCACACATCTGCGCAAAGCTTTTCACGGCGCGAAGGCGCAAGTATAGTGGGTTTGTGAGCGAGACTTCGATCTCTCGGGCAAGGGAATCTGGTTAACTTGCTTTGACTGCTTGGTACAGCCGAAAAAATCAGGTTCGGCTTCAACAAGTGGATGACATTGTTGCGCGAGCAGAAAAGACGAGCCTTTGGGAGACCAAAGGTAGGCGAAAAGCACTACGGGCTAAGAAGTAGCCAAAAATCGTTAATACGCTACAGTCAAAATCCTGAGATTTCTCCAATTTGGCCGTGGACACCCCAGCAACAATCAGGCTGTGCGAACAATCATGCTGGGCGTATGGAGATTGTCTCATGGCGCGTAGCCTTTCCCATCGCAGAACTGGCGCAAGTAGAGAAAATTGCCCTCGGCAGCGGCTATTACGCTGGAGATTTGATCATGCGACCATGTTTGCGCGGGGCGTTTCTCTAGCCAAATTTGTACATAGGCCAGCAGATCATCTGGCGGCATCGGCCGGTGTTATCTCGCGCCCCTATGGAGCCATTTGAATCGCGGCTTAATGGAGCCA
>NZ_JBMOJE010000117.1:0-14875 GCF_049316945.1 Propionivibrio sp.
CAAAGCCATTGCCAATAAGCGGCAACGCAGCTACGGGCGACGGCAACGGCTGGCCTGACCCGCAACCGATGACCGAAAAAGTGGAGCCCGAGCCCTATCCGCTTGACGCCCTGCCGGAGATGGTTCGTCTCGCAGTAGAAGAAGTAGCACGTTTCGTACAGGCTCCTTTCCCGATGGTGGCATCTTGCGCATTGTCGGCATTGTCGCTGGCGATACAGGCCCACGTCGACGTCAAGCGAGCGGAAAGACTGACCGGGCCAGTCAGTGCGTACTGGTTAATCATCGCGGACTCAGGAGAACGTAAATCGACCTGCGACGGTTTCTTTTCCAGGGCGATCATCGACTACCAAACGGCGCAAGCCGAGTCCGCAAAGCCAGTGCTGAAAAACTACCGGGCAGAGTGCGAGGTATGGGAAGCGAAGCGAGGTGGTATCAAAGACAAGATTCGCCAGCTTGCCAAAGAGGGTAAATCGACTTCAATCATGGAATCGTCACTGCATGATCTGGAATTCGAGAAGCCGGAAGCGCCAAGAATACCGAGGCTGATTTACTCTGACGTGACACCTGAGAAGTTGGCTTACAGTCTAGCGAAAGAATGGCCGTCGGGCGGCATAGTCAGTGCAGAAGGTGGAATCGTTTTTGGTTCGCACGGCATGGGCGGCGATTCTGTCATGCGCAATTTGGCAACGTTAAATCAACTTTGGGACGGCAACAACCTGACCATTGACCGCAAAACATCAGAATCATTTACGGTACGTGGCGCACGCCTGACGATGGCGCTGCAAGTGCAGGAGCAAACACTAAGGTCGTTCTTCAAACAGTCCGGCGACCTCGCGCGGGGTACTGGCTTTCTCGCACGGTTCTTGGTGGCATGGCCGGAATCCACACAAGGCACACGTCCATTTGCTGACGCCCCTGACAACTGGCCTGCGCTGGCTGCATTCAATCGGCGGATTACTGAAATCCTGAACCAACCTGTTCCAATTGATGATGACGGGGTATTGACTCCGTTGATGCTGGATTTAGCACCTGTCGCTAAAGAAGCATGGGTTGAGTATCACGATGCAATCGAAAGGAGTTTAGCCAGCGGTGGCGACCTGCATGATGTTCGTGATGTTGCCAGTAAATCGGCTGACAACGCGGTACGCCTGGCGGCGCTATTCCAAGTGTTCGAGCACGGCGCAAGCACGGTCAGTCTGGATTCGTTTGATTCGGCCAGCAGAATATCAGCGTGGAACCTGACGGAATCCAAACGTTTCTTTGGCGAGCTTGCACTACCGGCTGAAATGGCGGCGGCGGCTCGTTTGGATAGCTGGCTGATCGAGCATTGCCGAAGGGAGAGAACGCACTTCGTTGGAAAGCGTAATGCTCGCCAGCACGGGCCAATTCGGAATGGCGAGGCACTTGATGCTGCGATCCGCGAGCTTACCGACCTCGACCGCGTTCGCATCGTCAAGGAAGGGAAACGGATAACAATTCAATTGAACCCGGCGCTGATGACTGACGTGG
Organism: Propionivibrio sp.; assembly: GCF_049316945.1. Taxonomy (GTDB): domain Bacteria; phylum Pseudomonadota; class Gammaproteobacteria; order Burkholderiales; family Rhodocyclaceae; genus Propionivibrio. Next base: position 1,510 of record NZ_JBMOJE010000117.1, read on the forward strand.
TGGCTATATGAGTTTATCGGCGCTGATTAAAAAACGCGAGCGAGGAACTGTTGCTACTGTGCCAAAGGAGCAACCTGTTTTGTCAGTTGCTACAGCTACAGTTGCTACAGTTGCTACAGTTGCACTTAAAACGCTACCAAGTGTAGCAAGTGTAGCAAGTGTAGCCGTAGCAAACCCTCAAACAGTCCAGGCGGCGAACGACACCAAGGGCGCGGTGGCGGCGGTTCCAGTCGGCAATGAAACCATGCTGCGGATACCGAACCCGGACGAAGCGGAGCAACTGCGCAAGCTGGTTCAGTACGTCTATCAGAATGACTCGGAGGGCGACCGCAACGAGGCACTTGACGCGGCGATGGCTGATGTTGATGCTGCGATTGAGTGCTACAAGGCCGTTGTGCTGGAGCGTGGCCTGACTCCTGTCATTGCCGATGATCGGCGCACCTGTCGCCAGTGCTCGAACCTCAGCTACACAGGCGCGTGCTCAGCGGCGAAACCGGGCGGGGCGCTATCGGCGGTCAAGGGTTATCGGCCTGGGGCGCTATGGCTTGAAAATCCACATAGGTGCGAAGCGTTTGAGGGAAAGCCATGATCCCCGATGACGAAACACCAAACCGGGTAAAGCCGATGATGCCCAAAGACGATGCCGGGGTGCAGGCCATGCACGGCGCACTGATTTTGCAGCATGAGAAAATCGAAGCCCTGAAGCGGCAACTAAAAAAGGCACGCTCCGATGGCCGGTATCTGAAATCGCAGTTGGACTTTTCGGAAAGGTGCAATGGGTTTGCCGGTGGAATCAATTTTCCTTCCGGGATGCTCGATAGGCTGATTCGGCTTTGTCACCCGGACAAGCACGGCGGCAGCGAGACTGCGACGATGGCGACCGCGTGGTTATTGAGCCAGAGGCCGTGATGACCTACTTGATGTTGCGCTGGGCCGGAATTCTGGCTGAGAAAGTTACCGTGAAAAACCGCACTTCTTGAGCAAAAAGAAAGAAAAATCTGATGACAACGAAAAACAAAACGCCTTCTATTCTTGGCACCGACAAAGAGCAAGAAGCAAGGTCAGCCAAGGCCGAATTTATGATGCAGCCTGAAATCGGCGCGGCACTTGTGGTATCGACGTTCACTAAATCATCCGGGTTAAATTGTGTCGACTTCATAGAACCACTCATTGACTCCATGAAGGATGTGCGCAGCGGGAACATGGTGCGAGTCGAAAGCATGCTGCTGGGGCAGGCGGTCGCTTTGGAAAGCATCTTCGTCAACCTCGCGCAACGGGCGGCTGGTCAAGATCAACTCAGCACGTTCGAAGTCTTCCTGAAAATGGCGATGAGAGCTCAAAGCCAAAGCAGGGCAACACTGGAAACGCTGGCGGCGATCAAGAATCCACCTGTGTGCTTTGCGCGGCAAGCCAACGTGACAACCGGGCCGATGCAGGTCAACAACGGCACGGCAGCACCGCGCACGCAAGAAAAAGAAATTCCGCGAAACAAAGTATTGGAGGCACAGCATGGCAACTACTTGGACACCCCAGCGACGGGCGCAACAATCGGCGGCAATCAGGCGCTGGAAACCGTGGGCGCAATCGACCGGGCCGAAGTCGGCAAAAGGTAGAACGACTGTATCGCAGAATGCCTACAAGGGCGGGTTCAGGGCGCAACTGCGGGAACTGTCGAATCTGCTACGGGAACAACGCGACGAATTAAAACGGATCGGGTAATGCGTTCAGGCACTCCATGATTTAAGTGACAGTCACAAAATAGGCCAGCATTTAGTCCGGTTTTTCGTGTCATGGCTAATCAGTCAAGCGCATACAGAATTGGTGGGCTGAATGATGGGTTTTTAAAAAAGCTCGCCTGTAAGCACTGCAAATGCTAGGTAGTGCTAGGATACACTATCTGAACCGTTACCTGGAAATATCCATGAAACAATCCGGGGCCACCATGCGCCCTTTGCCAGAGGAAACACGAATGGATCTCCTGTTGTGGCGTCACGCCGAAGCCGTGGAAGGCTCACCCGACTTGGGGCGCAAGCTGACCGTGCGCGGCGAAAAGCAGGCTCGGCAAATGGCCGAGTGGCTCGACAAGCACGCCCCGAACAATTTGCGCATACTGGTCAGCCCGGCGTTGCGCTGCCAGCAAACCGCGCGCGCGCTCGGCCGGCCTTTCGCTACCGATAAGCGGCTGGGCACCGACAGCAATGTCTCCAATCTTCTCGCCGCTGTCGGCTGGCCGGATGGCGGCGAAAAAGGCTCAGGAAAAAGCGCCGTGCTCGTTGTCGGCCATCAACCAACCCTCGGCCAGACCGCCGCCCTGCTCCTTTCCGGAGAGGAGGCCAGTTGGACGATCAAGAAGGGTGCCCTGTGGTGGTTCTCCAACCGCACCCGGCAAGGAGAGACGCAGACGGTACTGCAGGCGGCGATTCCCTCGCTCTGACAGGCCGCTGCGTCCAGTGAAGTGCTAACGCAGCAACTGCGCCGTACAACAAAAAATCAATCAGGGAATCCGGTGGTTAATCTTTCTTCACTTTCAGCGCCAACTCGTACATCGCATTCTTCCCCGCGCCAGTGATTGAATGCGCCAGTTTCGCCGCCTGCTTGACCGGCAGTCCTTCGTCGAGCAGCAATTTGAGAACGCGCTCGCCTTCGCCGTCGTCACCGGCCTCCGGCGCACCTGAAACGAGCAGAACGAATTCACCGCGCTGGCGGTTGGTGTCCGCCATCAGCCAGTCGAGCGCATCGCCGAGCGGGCAACTGTGGATTGTCTCGAACAGTTTGGTCAGCTCACGCGCCATCACCAGCGTACGTTCGGGGCCATAGACCGCAGCCAGTGCCTCGACCGTTTCCAGGATGCGGTGTGGTGCTTCATAGAAAACCAGCGCATAGGGCAGGGTGGCCACAGCGCGAAGGGCTTCTTCACGCTGCCGGGTCTTGGTCGGCAGAAATCCGTAGAACAGAAAATGCGACTCAGTCAGGCCGGAGGCCGATAACGCGGCGACGGCAGCGCACGGTCCGGGCAGTGGTACGACACGAAAACCGGCTGTCCGCACCCGCGCCACCAAACGCGCACCGGGGTCGGAAATGGCCGGCGTACCGGCATCGGAAATGAGCGCTACCGACTCGCCGGCGGCCAGGCGAGCAATCACCTGCTGGGCGGCGGCTTCCTCGTTGTGCTGGTGCGCCGCCAGCAGGCGGGCGGTGCAGCCGTAGTGCTTGAGCAAAGGGGCGCTATGGCGCGTATCCTCGGCGGCAACCCACGATACCTGGCGCAATACATCAATGGCGCGCTGCGTCATGTCGCCAAGGTTCCCTATCGGCGTTGGCACTACATATAATGCGGGAGATTCTTCCGTCATGGCGGTCACAAATTCAATGGGCAACAACGATACCACGACCAGCGCCGGCAAGCTTGCCGAGGATCTGGCCGCACACTTTCTCGAAAAGCGCGGCTTCACCGTAGTGGCGCGCAACTTTCACTGTCGTGGCGGTGAAATCGACCTGGTTTGCCGGGACGGAAAAGTGCTCGTTTTCGTCGAGGTTCGCCTGCGCCGAAATGCAGCCTACGGTGGCGCGGGCGCCAGCATTACCACGACCAAGCAGCGGCGCATCATTCTTGCCGCGCAGCATTATCTGCTTGCCAACACAAGAGCCGAGTGCGACTGCCGCTTCGACTGCGTTTTGCTCGATGGTGCAAACATTGAATGGGTGCGTGATGCGTTTGCTGCGGGTTAGTCTTCTCATCGCCTGCCTGGTGGCCTCGCCGCTGCTCAGTGCCGAGTCGGTGAAAATCCTCGTGCAGAGTTCGCCGCTGGCCGGCAGCCAATACTATGCCGTCGCCAAAGTATGGAACGAGATCCGGCTGGGTGACCGCCTGATGCTGACCCGGGAACCAGATAATCACCATGACCGCAACGCGGTACGCGTCGACTGGAACGGCGAGCAACTCGGCTACATTCCACGCGCCGAGAACCGCGCCGTGGCGCAGGCGCTTGATAGCGGCGAGAAGCTGGAAGCGCGGGTTTCGAAATTGCGTGACGACCCCGATCCCTGGCGGCGAGTCGAGTTTGAGGTCTATCTGATCCTCTGATGTTAGACTAGCGTCCTATTTCACGGACCCGGCACTCATTACCATGGATTTGATTTCACGTATCAGCCAGCACTTTCAGGAAAGCGCACAGACCAAACTCGACGCCATCGAAATGCTCGCGGCACCGATTGCCGAGGCCGCCGAGGCCATGGTTGGCTGCCTGTTGGGCAACGGCAAGATTCTCGCCTGCGGCAACGGCGGCTCGGCTGCCGATGCCCAGCACTTTGCCGCCGAACTGGTTGGTCGCTTTGAAATGGAGCGCCAGGGGCTGGCGGCCATCGCACTGACCACTGACAGTTCGATCATGACTGCGATCGCCAATGACTACAGCTACAAGGCTATTTTTGACAAACAGGTGCGCGCGCTCGGGCAGGCCGGAGACGTACTGCTGGCCATCTCGACCTCGGGCAATTCAGCCAATATCATCGAGGCCATTCACGCCGCTCACGACAACGATTTACGCGTTGTCGCGTTAACCGGCAAAGGCGGCGGTGAAATTGCTGAGCTGCTACGCGACACCGATGTCCATATCAGCGTGCCTTCGGACCGAACGGCACGCATTCAGGAAGTCCATTTACTGATCATCCACTGTTTGTGCGATGGCATTGACTGCCTGCTTTTAGGAGTAGACGAATGAACAAACACATCATTGCCGGGCTGCTGCTTGGCGCCACCGTCCTTTCCCTGCTGCAGGGCTGCGTTCCTGTGGTTGTAGCCGGCGCCACGGCGGGTGCATTGGCCACCTTCGACCGGCGTTCGCTCGGCACGCAAACCGAAGACGAAACCATCGAGTGGAAATCGAGCGCCCGCCTCGGCGAGAAGTTTGGCGACAAGGCACACCTTAACTTCACGAGCTTCAACCGCAAGGTGTTGCTGACCGGCGAAGTGCCTACCGCCGAAGATAAGGCCGAGGCTGAACGCATCGTCACCGAAGTACCCAACGTGCAGGGTGTCTATAACGAAATAACAGTCGGCCCCATCAGCTCGTTCTCGGATCGCAGCAACGATTCCTTCATCACCTCCAAGGTCAAGAGCCGCTCGGTCGATTCCGGGAAATACAATCCGGTGCATGTAAAGGTGGTCACCGAAGCCGGCGTTGTCTTCCTGCTGGGAATGGTGACCCAGCCCGAGGCCAACTCGGCCATCAACGTTGCGCGCACCACTGCCGGGGTCAAGAAAGTGGTCAACCTGCTGGAGATCATCACCCCAGCCAAGGCCAGAGAGCTCGACTTTTCCCAGTCGAACGGCAAGCAACCGCCAGCGGAAGTGAAAAACCCGTAAATCCCTTTACGATATTTCAAATATTCGTCTCTGCAAGCCAAGCAAAAAGGCGTTCTACAAGCCTGCATGCTGGATCGCCAATGAATACGCCATTCTTCAGCGGTATGGCTTGTAGGTCGTTTATTCATGCGGCTTTCAGGCATGCGACTGGCAGCGATATAGCCCTGGCCTCCGGCCAATAGCGGCTACTTGAGGTGAGCTTCCTGGTAATCCAGAATCTCCTCCAGGTGGTGCATGACTTCATCGCCGATTTCGTTTTCGCGCCACAAGCGAATCAATTCCTTTCGCTCAGCCAGGATCGCTGCGTGGCGCAGGCGCGTCACAAATTCGTTACGCGGCATCTGCTCCAGGCCTTCCGGGGCGGCTACCGATATCCGGTCGTCGATTTCAGCCCGCAGTTGATCGGCCCACTCCATCGGAGCGCCTTCGGAGACCATGATTTTGTCGATGGCCGAAAGTGCCGCTGCGCTCATTCCGGCGCGTACGCGCTGCTGTTCCCTCTGGATATTCCAGTCAGAACCCACCTTGAGCTTGCGAATCAGGTAGGGCAATGTTAGCCCTTGTCCGATAAGCGTTGCCGCGATGACAAAAAACGAGAGAAAGATAATCAGGTCACGATACGGAAACGGGGCGCCATTGGGCAGCGTAACCGGCAGAGCCAGCGCGGCGGCCAGCGAAACGATGCCGCGCATGCCGCACCAACCGACAATGCTCAACTCCGGCTTGCCCAGCGTTGGCTCGTCTTCACGCAAGCTGCCACTCAGCCAGCGCGGCAGCCAGGTAAACGGATACACCCAGGCGAAGCGAACGATGATCGCCACAGCACTTATGGCGACGCCCCAGTAGAAAAGTTCAGCCATCGCGTAAATGGACAGCTTTTCCACTACATCCGACATCTGGATGCCAATCAGGATGAAAATCAGACTGTTCAGCAGGAAGACGAAAAGTTTCCAGACCGAGCGCCCAATGATGCGCATTTCGGCGGACACGATCTCCGGCGAATATCGCCCCCGCACCAGCCCGGCCGCGACGACGGCCAGGACCCCCGACACATGCACTGACTCAGCGACGATATAGGCTGCGTAGGGGATGATAAGCGCGGTTAGCACCTCGATAAATGGATCGCCAAGACGCTTGTGAATGGCGATGAACAGGAAGGCGAACACGATGCCCAACGCAATGCCGCCGAGCGACACAATGGAGAATTGAACGCTCGCCTCGAACAACGAGAAGGCCCCGGTCAGCGTTGCGGCGATGGCGAATTTGTAGATCACCAGGCCGGAAGCATCGTTCACCAGGCTTTCCCCCTCCAGCACCGTGACAATTCGGCGCGGAATATTGAGCCTGGAAAGGATGGCGGTGGCCGCTACCGCGTCGGGCGGAGAAACGATGGCGCCGAGGACAAAGGCGGCGGCCCAGGGAACACCCGGCACCAGCAGTTTGAATACCGCGCCGATGGTCAGCGTAGTGGCGATTACCAGTCCGATTGCCAGCAGGCTGATTGGGCGGATATTGGCCTTGAAATCGCTCCACGAAGTCAGCAAAGCCGTCTGGTAAAGGATGGGTGGCAAAACCACGATCAGGATCAACTGCGGGTCAAACGGGAACTGCGGCAGCTTCGGTATGAAACCAAGCAGGAGCCCGCCGACGACAAGTGCGATCGGATAAGGAAACTTGAAGTGCCGGGCAATCCACCCCAAGGCCACGGCAAACAACAGCAAAAGGATAACGAGTTCGATTAATAGCATGGTTGATCAATGACTGATGGTTATTCAAATCCGGGAACCTGGTGGGCTCAGGGTTCGCCGACAAGGTTTCGAGCGGCAGGAAGATCAAAGTGGTCAGCATCGCACTTATTTCAGCGAAAAATGAATGCGATGCAGCCCCCCTTTAGCCGACCAAAATTCAGCGGCGAGCGAAGCGAGCCCGCTGGAATGTAGAGGCAGGCAAAGGCTGTGACGGGGCAGTGATGTGTTTCCAACCTTCTGCTTCGCTTTGAATTTCGGATTTTCGAATCTCTTCGGCGATGCGCCGGATGTCAAAACCAGATTCTTCGGCTAAAGCCTCTTTGATCGCTCTTACCTCAATGATGATTTCGTCATTCATTTTCTTCTCCAAGCAGTTCTTCCGGTGTGCAGATAAAGGGTAGCAGCAAACCAATACTTTCCAGATGCTCTGCGATGCGTGCCTGAATGACTGGATTGGCAATGTGCCGGCAGTTCCATGTCAGCAAGAAATCCATGCTGTGAGCGGTAGCGATGGCGACATGTAAAGCATCTTCAGCCGCCTTCTTCGGGACAATGCCCAGGGTCAGCAGTGATTCGGCAATTTCAATGGCTTTTTCGCTGATGGCCAATGACGAAAACTCGCGCACCGCGTCCAATCTGCGGCGGGCGGCAGTCGGATCTCCAGCCCTACATTCTCTGATAACACGTCGGAAACAAAACAACGGTAAAGGTTGCGACGAACCCACCACCGCCGAGTGACCAGTTGATGAGCCACGCCGATCAAGGAACTACTCTCTCGTGCAGAAAGATAGCTCACGATGGAAGTTTCAACGTAAACGGATGGCAGTGAATTTTCCATATTTACACCGAAAAAAACGTAGATTAACGTTGTCTTCGCCGTCACGCCAGCGCCGGCTTTTTTTGCAAACCGAATGCGGCCCCTTTAATGGCTCATCAGGCAAACAAGAATCCAAAATTACTAAAATCTCCGTTCTAGAGGCACGGCGGTAATCGTGGTCTGACCCCTATTGGTCTTTGCTAATCGAGTTGGTGCATTACACGGTGGTGCATTTCAGTCTAGAGGAAAGCCTGTTAACCCGTTATGGATATCCTGATCTCGGAAAACCGGGGACAGACCACTGTTCATTGATCTAAACCTCCCATGGCTAAAGCCAGGGGATGTTCCGTTGAGAACCGAAGTATCGATAGGGTCAGACTCGAATGATTTTGGTACTAAACAACGTTCAACTACATTGATCGATGGAGTCTGACCCCATCGATCCTTGTTGTTGATTTGCATTCAAGGCTTTATGCGGCTAACAGGTTGTGAAGACGCTCGGCGGTAGAAGCCTGAACCTCAACGGATTCAAAAAGATTTGCCGGGTACAGGTAGTCTTCTCCGGAATCATCAATCACTCTCACCATCCCGTGAGAATCTTCCGGTTCAATGGCTTCGTAGAGACGCCCTAACGTAAGGTCGCTGGTAGAGAAGTCTCCACACCCTTCGCGAGAAATGCAGACCAAAAATCTCATATCCATTTCTTCACCTTCAATTTAACCTTGCCAATTCCATGCGCCTCGTACCAGTGAATCTCGGCATAAGCGCTTGCACCATCCGGAAAGAGTACTTTTGCGACACCCTTTTTCTTCTTCCAGTTCCCTTGCCCAAACTGATTTCTCAGCCCACCCAACTCCCGGATACCATTGCCCTCGGCAATGGTTTCAACGTGTTCAATCGTGCCGAGAATCTTCAAATCCATGAGGACATTCTAGTTAAAACCCACTGCATCTGCTAAATTGTTTTGCTCTGCAGTACAAAAACGGCATCACAGATATTATTGTGGCGATGAAATCGCCCAGGGCACGGCGAACGGCAACACCCGCTTGCGCAAATGAGATTTTCAGACTCTCCAAGGCTTTGCCAATAGGGTTATAACGGAACCTGAGTAACGGCAAATCCGATAATGACATGATTGCGCAGTTGCCGGAATCAAACGAAGAAAAGCCCCGTCGTTTTGGCGGGGGGCTTTGGGGTAGCTCAGGGGCGATCAGGAAACCGTGGTCTGTCCTGTCAGCCTACGGTTTCCATGCTGCTTCCATACAACCTGCGTCAATAGGCGCTCTTCAGGCCGCATGTCGTGAAAGGCGCATGAATAGGCGATCCTGCTGCTTATGCCTCAAAGAAGCCCGTATTCATTGGCTTGCAGCCATTAATTTTTTCAATCTACGCAGCAACCAGCCAATGACCGGCAACTTGGCATAAAGCTCCTCGGCCGCATCCCAGTAGTCGCGGTGCCAGAGCACTTTGCCCTCGGCATTGAACTTGAGGTGAGATGCGCCGCGCATGACCTGCGATTTGCCGTCTCCCCACAGGCGCACGCGGTAGTAAAACTCCCACACCAGCAGCGCACCGTTTTCGTCGACTATCCGTTCGATGATCTTGAAGCGTGGCTCTGCAACCTGGCCAAACATGTGCGTGAAAATGCGCTGGATCGGGAGCACGCCGCGCACCTCGTTGAAGGGGTCCTTGAACCAGGCGTCTTCGGCGTAGAAATCGGGGAAATGGGTGACGCTTTCCGGGCTCAGGTTCTCGTAAAAGGCGATCAGCGAATCGAGGGTTTTCGCGTTGCTCATGTCACGCATCTCATATTCCTTCAGGCGCCGGTCATTCGGCGCACCAGCGGGAAATACAGCCAGTACGGCAAATGGGCGAGCAGTTTCATTACCCGCGTGAAGCGCTTCGGGTAGTCGATCTCGAAAGCACGCCCGGAAAAACCGGCCAGCGTCGCCTTGGCGGCGGCTTCCGGTGTCAGCAGGGCGGGCATGGAAAAGTCGTTTTGTGCGGTCAGCGGCGTCGCGACAAAACCCGGATTGATCAGGCGCACACCGATTCCTTTCGGCGCCAGGTCGATATACAGTGCCTCGGCAAAGTTGATCAGCGCGGCCTTGGTCGGGCCGTAGATCAGCGACTTTGGCAAGCCGCGATAACCGGCGACACTGGCCACGAAGCCGATCTGGCCATGGCCCTGACGCAGCAGTTGCGGCACGACGCAGGCGGTGAAGGTCACGGCACCGACGAAGTTCACTTCGATCATGCGTCGCGCCCTGGCGGCGTCCAGTTCCCAGGCGCGCATTGGTACGTAATCGCCGGCCAGGTAGATCGCCACGTCCACCCCGTCCCACGCGGCTAGAAGCTTATTCCATGCGGCTTGCAGGCTCGTTTCATCGGACGCATCGCAGGGTAGCAGCAAGGCTTCTCCGGCACCATCGACCACCTTTTCCAGCCGCGACAGGCTACGGGCGGAAAGTGCCACGCGGGCACCGCGCGCCAGCAGCAATTGGCCAAGCGCGGCACCGATGCCGCTCGATGCGCCGAGTAACCAGACGCGCTTGCCCTGCCAGTCGGTGATCTTCGGATTCACGGCTTCAGCGCTTGGTGAAACTCAGCGTCACTTCGCCAAGGCGGAAACCGAACTTGCTCATCGCCGAGCGATTGAGCATGATCTTGTCGTCAATCAGGAACATCCAGTCGTCAAAATCGACGTTCCACACCTTGCCATCGACCGGCAGCGCCAGTACATAACGCCAGCGCAGGGCATTGCCAGCGGCTTCGCCCTGCGCCTCGCCGACCACGTCATCGGCGCGGCCGACATAGTGCGACGCGTCGACGCGGGTGATGGTCCATACCCGGCGCGATGTCGTTCCGTCCGACCAACTGAAGTTTTCATCGAGCGTGCCAACATCAACACCGTCGCGTTTCTCCCACTTGGCGTCGATCACCACATGGAAGCGCTTGATCACCTCGCCCGAGCGGTCCTGAAACATTCCCCAGCCGTCGAGGGTGCCGTTGAAGTATTGCGCCAGATCGAGCACCGGTTGTTGCGCCCGGTAGCGTTCGACCGGCGTGCCGGCACAGCCGCCCAGCCCGAGCACGCCAAAGGTACAGAAAGCAAGCAACAGGGTTTTCATGATGATGACTCCAGAGTATTCCGCCAGCGCCAGGCGAGCACGGCGGCAATGGTTTTGAAGAGCAGCGGCAGCAGGCAATAAACTGCCGACAGGCCGGCCGTTGATTCGAAGTCGCCGGGTCGGTAGCCGGCCAGATCAAGCAAGGGCAGCGACAGACCGGCAGCGAGCGCGAGATTGAGCTTGGCGACCAGATTCCACCAGCCGAAGTAGCCCCCGGCCTGGGCTGAATTGTTTTGCTCGGTGCCACCACCTTCAGCAATATCGGCTAGTAGCGCCGCCGGCAGCGTGAGATCCGCGCCCAGCGCTGCACCGGAGAGCAGGCAGATCACGGCGAAAGCCTGCAGATCACCCGCGCCAAGAGTCCACGCCCACGAAAAGGCGGCGACGGCTAGCAGCATTGAGGCCACCCAGGCCGGAACCCGGCCAAAGCGCTGAGCAAGAGCCACCCACAGCGGCAGGAAGGCGATGCCGCTGATGAAGTAAAGCGCCAGGAAAGCCCCGCTCCACACTTCGGCCTGCAACACGTCGGCGACAAAGAAAAGCACCAGCGTCGCCGGTAACGCTGCGGCGATCCCGTTCACCACAAAAACGGCCAGCAAGCGACGAAAGCGGAGGTTGCCGAGAACGCGCCACAGATCGCCAAGCAGCTTGCCGCCAGCCGGCTGACGCTGCACGGAGGCCGGCGTGCCAAACAAGGTCAGCGCTCCGAGCAGGAAGAGCAGCGGTACAAAGGTCCACGCCAGCCAGGAAAGCCCTTGCGCCGTATCGCTTGAGACGAGTCCGGGCAAGGCCGCCGCCAACACCACGCCGATCAGGCCGAAGCCCTCGCGGCTCGCCGTCAGGCGCGTGCGCTCGCCGGAATCACGCCCCAGTTCGGAACCCCAGGCCTGATACGCGACGCTGGCCAGCGAAAAAGCGAAATAGGTCAGCAGCATCGACCCCATCAGCCACAGCGGCGCGCCGACCTGCGGAGGATGCAGCAAGGCCACCATGCCGAGCGCCAGCAAGGGCAGCGCCAGCAGGATCAGGCGCTGACGTTTCGCCGTGCGATCGCTCCAGCCACCGAGTAGCGGATCAATCCCGGCGTCGGCCAGGCGCGCCGCCAGCAACAGGACGCCAAGCAGGCTCAGGCTCATTCCCGGGATTTCGGCGTAGAGGCGCGGCACATGCACATACACCGGCAGCGCCGCCATGGCCAAGGGCAAGCCAAACGCGCCGTAAGCAAAGAACTGACGACGTGGCATCGGCTCAGCCGCAGCCAGCACGCCAATCACGCTCATCCTTCCGGTCGCTTGATCTGCGCCAGCAGGATCATCCGTCTCACGGCCGATGCGCCAATTCAAACTGCATGACATCGGTGCAGCCGCTATTGAAACCGGCCTGGCAGTAGGCGAAGTAAAAACGCCACAGCCGACGGAAGCGCTCGTCGAAGCCTAGCGCCACGATGGCCGGATACTGCTGTTCGAAGTTGGCCGACCAGGCGGCGAGGGTGCGCGAGTAATCCTCACCGAAAGCGAATTCATCGCGGACTACCAAGCCGGCTTTGGCTGCCTGCCGGCGAAAAGCCGACGGGCTGGGCAGCATGCCGCCGGGGAAAACGTGCTGCTGGATGAAGTCGGTGCCCTTGCGATAGCGGGGGAATAATGCATCCTGGATGGTGATGCTCTGCACCACGGCGCGGCCTTCCGGGGCCAGCATCCGCTGCAGTGTTTTGAAATAGTTCGGCCACCAGCGCTCGCCGACAGCCTCAACCATCTCGATCGAAACGATGTGGTCGAACTGTTCGCTGGCCAGGTCGCGGTAGTCGCACAGTTCAAGCCGCACCTGACCCTCCAGTCCAGCACCCGAGATTCGCTGGCAGGCGTATTCGAACTGCGCCGGCGAGAGGGTTACGCCAACCACCTCGACGCCGGCCTCGCGGGCGGCGGTTTCGGCAAAACCACCCCAGCCGCAGCCGATTTCGAGGATGCGCTGACCGGGTTTTGCTTTGAGGCGGCTCAGGATACGGCGGTACTTGGCCAGTTGGGCAAATTCCATCGAGCGCTTGGCGTCGCCGGAATAAAGGGCGCTGGAGTAGCTCAGGGTCGAATCGAGCCACAGCCGGTAAAAATCGTTGCCCAGATCGTAGTGCGCCATGATGTTGCGGCGTGACCCGGTACGCGTGTTGGCATTGAAGAAATGGCGCAGGCGAGCCGAAAACAGGCCCCACCACTGCCCATAGACCGCGTGCGAGAGCGCTTCGCGGTTGTTGGCTCAGACTTCCTGATCCAGTCCGTATTTATTCAGTATTTATAGGAAATTAGTT
>NZ_JBMOJE010000118.1:0-14674 GCF_049316945.1 Propionivibrio sp.
GCCTGACCGGGGTTGGCAACGCGGCCGTCTCGATTTCATCGTGTTCAAGCCATTGATGCGTGCGCCGGTGTTGAGTTCCCACGCCCGACCGAAGAGATCGGCGCTGCGAAAATTACCCTCGACGCGCGCCCCGGTGTTGGAACTGTAGCCGGCGCCAAGAGAAATCTGGTAAGGCGCTCGCTCGCGCAGACGGACAATGATCGGCACCCGCGACGTTTCATCGCTTGGCGCGGCGGACTCTTTTGCAGCCTCGCTTTCTTCAAGCCTGAGCACATCAGGGGCCCCGCTATCCCCGTCTGCGGGCGAAGCGTTACGTTCCAGCTCGACCGATACCGAGGAGAAATATGGCGTGTTTTGCAGCGCTGCCTGCACGGCCAGCAGGTCTTCCTGCCGGTAGGCGGCACCGGGTTGCAGTCGCCCGCTGTAGCGTTCGACCAGGGCCGCTGGATAGCGCTGCAGGCCAACGATGTGAATTTCGCCATAACGGTAACTGGGGCCGGCATCGTAGACCAGATGCAGATCGACACGCGCCGCCTCGACATCGACCTCCGCCTGGCTTGATAGCAAGCGCGCTGAGGCATGGTCGACGGCCATCAATTCACGCAGCAAAGCCTGCTTGGCATCATTCCAGACCGACTGCCGGAAAGCAGCCGCACTCGGTAGCGCCCAGTTGTCGATCAAATGCTGGCGGCGCTCGGCGGCAAGCGCACTGCGGATCTCTATTTGCACACTGCCGATGTGTGCTTGCGGCCCCGGTTCGACCTGCAGGACAAGCCCGTCTGCGCTCTCAAGCAGCTCTATTTTCGGGGAGAAGTAGCCTTCGGTAGCGAGCAGTTCGCTGGCTTCCTGGCGCAGCCGGCGTTCAAGCGTAGTTATCCCCGTAGCGTCCTGCGCATTGCTCTCCAGCCCGGCCAGCGGCAGGTAGCGCTCCAGTAACTCGCGCACTTCTGTCGGTGCCACCAGCTGCGGCGTTGCAGAAGCAGGAAGGCTCAGAGTCGCAGCCAGGCACACGGTGAGAATAAAACGCAAAATGGTCATTTCAACAGTCGGGGCTTCGGGTAAGGCTTGAGGTAGCAACTTTATTGTTACCTGGCTGCATTGCGACGGGAACCAGGGTACCTCCGTCGAAGCGGAAAAGTCGGGTGCGGTCGGAACGATTGGATGCGCGGAGCATGGCAGCTACCTGAGCCAGGTAAAAAGAATCCAGGCATTATATCGGCGCTTGCTTGACGCTTGAAACCAGTTAAAAAAGGATTTCGTCTGGAATATCTTTACATTATCCTTTTTGGTCACCCCCAGTATCTTGTGGGTCGGGCTTCAGCCCGACGTTCTTTGATTCTGCGTTGATTCTGCTCTGCTGTCGAACTGAAGCCTGGCCTGAGCGAAGGAAATTTGCCCCGCAGAAAACCCCCTTGGGATACTGAACCACAAGGTTTCGTTTTGCATTGCGGTAAAATTCATCTTCCATATTTTCAACGAGAACGCTATGGCCGAAATTCAACGTGATTTAACCCGTACAACGCTGGCGATTATTTGCATTCTGCTGCTGATTGCCGCTTCACTCTGGGTTCTACGCCCGTTTCTGGCGGCTACGGTGTGGGCGATCATGGTCGTGGTTGCCACCTGGCCGCTGCTCAAGTTGCTTGAACAGCGGTTCGGCGGTCGGCGCGCCCCGGCCGTTGCCGTAATGACGCTAGCCATGTTGCTCCTGTTGGTCGTTCCTCTCTGGTTGGCGATCAGCACCATTGCCGAGCACGCTGACGAGATTACCAATCTGGCCAGAAAATTCGCCGCTACGGGTTTGCCGCACCCACCCGAGTGGGTGGGGACTTTGCCTCTGGTTGGTGGAAAAGTCACCGTGTTCTGGGTGCAATTGGCAGATGCCGGTCCGCAGGGCATCATAGCCGAGGTCGAACCCTATACCGCGAGTGCCGGTAAATGGGTTATTGCGCAGGCCGGCGGCTTGGGGTTCATGCTCATTCAATTTCTGCTGGTGGTGATCTTGTCGGCCATCCTCTACGCCAGCGGGGAAGCAGGTGCGTCCAGCGTGCGGCGTTTTGGCAGTCGGCTGGCTGGCGAACGCGGCGAAAATGCCATTATTCTGGCGGGGCAAGCCATCCGTGGCGTGGCCTTGGGGGTGGGGGTCACCGCCATCATTCAAACAGTGCTCGGTGGCGTCGGTCTGGCGATTGCCGGAGTTCCTTTCGCGGCACTGCTCTCGGCGGTAATGCTGATGCTGTGTATCGCCCAGTTGGGGCCGGGGCTCGTACTCTTTCCGGCCGTCGCCTGGATGTTCTGGATGGGCGATACCGGTTGGGGATCATTTCTATTGGTGTGGAGTTTGATCGTCGGCACACTGGACAATTTTCTGCGCCCCATACTAATCAAAAAAGGAGCGGATTTGCCGCTGCTGCTCATTTTTGCCGGCGTCATTGGTGGCATGTTGGGCTTTGGCCTGGTCGGGATTTTTATCGGCCCGGTAGTTCTGGCCGTGACCTATACCCTGCTTGAGGCCTGGATTGCCGATGCGCTAGGCCATGCCAACACTGACTGATAGCTCTACGGGCGTCACTTGATGGCTCGTTGCTTTAGCGCCAGCTCGATAGCGTCGAGTAACGACTGATCGTTCATCGGCTTGAGCAGATAGGCGATCGGTTGCGTCAGCATGGCGCGTTTGCTGCGGAGAAATGTGGCTGACCGACATCCGAGCGTCAACCAAAAAACAAGGTGCGTTTAACCTAAAAACCTCACCGCAAAGGCGCAAAGACGCGAAGATCGCAAAGAAAACACTGGGTTGCAGCGTTTTCACCATTCACCGTTTGGGTGAGTGGCATCAACAGGCTCGATAAAGGCCAAACTGTTGATTTTCTTTGCGAAACTTTGCGTCCTTTGCGCCTTTGCGGTAAAGAACTGAGGTTTTTAGGTTTAAAGGCTAACGCACAAAATGTTAACGCCGTTTCGGTAGGTGAAGGCAATACGGCCAAGAATGCTGTTGGCGCAATCAAAGGCGGCACCAAGATTCAAGGCAATACCAACATCACGGCCAAAGCCAAGAACGTCAATGCCGTTGCAGTCGGCGAGAACAACACCGCGACCAACAACGTTGGCACGATCGGCGGACAGTAATTATTTTTTTCGGCTTAGCGCCAGAGGGCAGATTTGCCTCTGGTTTTTCTTGCTGCTTGATCATTTTGATAATTCAACGCGGCTGAGGCTGAAAGAGGTATTCACCTCCTTCGGTGTGGCCGGCCGATAGCACTGCGCCGTATTGGGGCTCCTGAGTAAATTCCTTGGTGACCCGACCATGAACAGTGCGCCAGACTTCCTGTCCCGGTGTGGTGCCGCTGACGGCATCGAGCGTCTTGATAAGGCTCCAGGCAAAGATAGAGTGCCCTTCCTTGCCTTCGTCAGAGACCGGTTCGTCACCGCCTGAGGAGAATACCAGCACCGAGCGTTTCCTCAGAACCTCCTCTGGCTTTGGTGCTTCCTTGTAGTCGACCTTCTGTTCACGAGTCAGTGAGCCGGAAAAGCAGCTATCCGACACTAAAATAAGCTGCCGGGCGCGAATGGCCGCGAGTAGTTTGGAAATGTCCTTGTTTGAAACCCAGTTGCCAGCTGTCTTGACCGAACCATCAATGGGAATCCAGAAGCCCATGTTGGTGT
Organism: Propionivibrio sp.; assembly: GCF_049316945.1. Classification (GTDB taxonomy): domain Bacteria; phylum Pseudomonadota; class Gammaproteobacteria; order Burkholderiales; family Rhodocyclaceae; genus Propionivibrio. The sequence continues at coordinate 3,664 of NZ_JBMOJE010000118.1, forward strand.
CTTCCATCAGATAGCCGTGACCGGCGTAGAAAAGAAGTACGCTATCGTCCTCCTTTGCATTGGCGGCAATGTCATTCAATGTCTCAATGATTTGCGCCTTCGAGGCGTTCTTTACGACCTTTGCGTCGTAGCCGAAGTGGCTGCGAAGTACCGCAGCAATCTTCTCGACGTCGGCAATCGGGGTTTCCAGACCGGGAATAGGCGCCTTGTAATCATTGTTCCCGAACAGCACAGCCAGTCGCCGACGTTCAGGTGGCGCGGCAGGAGTGGGGGCCGCTTTGGGTGTCGCTTCTTCAGCTATGGCGATGAGTGCAGGTTGAGCACTCGGTTTTGCGCTGGCGATGGGGGCTGGTTTTGGCGAGACAAGTTCAGGAACCGGTGGTTTGACTGCGGCTGAGACCGGTGGCGACGGATCGGGCCGTTTAAGACAGAGCATTCCTTGAGCCGGCGATCCGGGAGGGCATTCCGGCACGTCGGCCGCCGCCGGGTTCCGGCGCAGTTCCTCAAGGGCTTCCTGGTAAAGCAGCGTACGCGCCTGGTGCCGCTGCATTTGTATCGCCTGGAACTGCGCCATGCCAGGGATGCCGCCAGCGAAGGCCGGCGGACGCATTTGTGCCAGCGCCGGGTGGGAAATCAGGGACGCAGCCAAAAGCAGTAGATATGAACTTTTCATGGCGATTCCTCGAGAAGTAAAGACCAGTTACGGGTCCAGCAGCAATCGTGATCATAGCCCTTTACCGGGCGAACCTGACCACCCTTGCCAAGAGCGAATTGTTCGATGACAGAAAGAGGAACGATCTCATCATCGCTGCCGATCCAGTGCGTTGCCGGAGGGAGTTTTCCCGGAGCGAGTAGCGGGTCGAGCGAGCCGGCCAGCGGCGAGATGCCTTGTAACCGGGTCCACTGACCGACCGCCAGTGGTGAAGCCACGGTGATCAGCGAGGTGACATCCTGGCGGCGCAAGGCAAGCAGCGCGGCAATTACGCCGCCACCGGAATAGCCAACCAGCCTGAGTGTTACGGCCCTGGTTTGTACTTTCAGAGTGTCGAGGGCTTGGCCGTACGCCGTTAGAACCTCCGGAGCAAAGCGTTGCGTCGTCCACCAGATTGGCGAGCAGTTTGCCAGGGCGGGTGCATCAAGGTATTGGCAAGGACGTCCAAGATAGGCGACTGCATCGCCGGGATCGATGGCAGCCAAGGCCAGTGCGGTTGGCTTGAAGGGGGTTGGATCGCGTGGCGGGTGATAGGCGGTAATCCATGCCGCACCATCGCCTTCGATGTAGATGGTCAGCGAATCAGTGCGGCTCTTCCTTTTTACCAGTGCCAACAGATCGAAGGCTCCAGAAGGGATTGAATTGGCTGAAAAACCTCGCTCCTCGCCCCAGTTGACTACGTGCTGTCTTGAACCTCCAAAATGATCCGGGCTTGCGCAAGCAGCCCCGAGAAGGCAAAAAGCCGCGCTCTGGAGCGCGGCTTTAATGGGGAAAAACCCCTGACGGGGCATCAGAATCGGACGTTGATGTTCGCCATCAGACTATCGTTCTTTGAATTGGTACGACCAAATTCCTGACTGTAGGCGATTCCGCCGGTAGCTTTGTTAGGCAAGTCGAAAAAATTCACCCCCAACGTACACAGCGTGGCGTTTTTGCCAATTTCGTCAACCGTAATGTTTGAAGAGGAACGATCATCCGTGGTGAAGGTGATGCCGGCATAGGGCATCACGCCATTCATCCAGTAGCCTACCTGAACGCCAGCACGGAATTGATCGAGCTTGTTTTTGTTCTTCGTGTAGAGATTGACGGTACCGTTAGTCTTGGAATTGCCATAGTCCTCTTCGGCATGCAGGTAACCCAGCTTGCCGGTCAATTGAATGTTCTGGAACCACTGGTTATAGGAAAGATTGAGCGCACCAAACAGGCGGTCTGCTTCTGATTTTATACTGTCATCTACGTTCAGTTTGCCGTTGCCAAACCCCACGCTGGCGTCAAGAGCCAGTTCCTTGCTTAGCTGCATTCCGAAATAGGGCGCAATCAAGTAACCGCTTGTGCTGATGCTGTTAGAGGCGTTGTTATTAGTACGTCCCGTACCGTCGCCATCATCGAAGGCTGCTGAAATACCGATGACCATAGTCGATGAAATAGCATAGTCGGCACCGATGATAGGGGTAACAATATCGTTGCTGTTTTTGGTGATGCCGTTGCCGGCATTTGTATAGTCAACTTTCGTATTGTTGAAGGTCAGGTTGCCCCAGACATTCCATTTGTCAAGCTGAGCCCCGGCGGCCATGCCGGTAACGCCATTGCTGGCAACTTGTGTTGGTCCGCTGGAAGAGAGCAGGCGATTCGATAACGAATTGGATATCGCACTGGATTGGGCAATCGTGCTCGCATTGATTGTTGCCTGCGAAGTGACACTTCCTCCGAAGCACTGCGGGTGATTTGAAACTATGTACTGTGCTTGGGCAATATCTCCGATGCCTACATAATAGGCATAGCTACTCAACGGGCTAGCACAGGTAGAAGTGCTAGGGCTGCTAGGGCTGGTCTGTGCCGATGCAACGCCGCTGATTGTCAGGATGGCTGCCCCTGCCAGATAACGCATGAATTTATTGCTCATAATCAAATACCCCCATAAAAAATAAAAAACCGGCATTATTTTCCGCCGCCCTCTTTAAAATTTCTCACAGCCTTCTGGTAAAGCGCTATCACCATCCGCGCTTCCTGATCTGCCGGACGCGTAGCCCGCAAATCCGACAACACCTGCTCGACCCGGTCAATCTCTCGCATCTCGAACAGGGCAGAAAGCAGAAATAGCTCCGGATTCAAATCTCCCTGAACGGCCTCCATGCGCATCTTGCGATATGAATCCTCGACCCTTTTGATCGAAGACTCTCCACCGATGCTGCGCAACCTAGTATTGCCTCCTCGTGGTAATGCACCGGTTGTCGGCGTCTTTTCAATCTGTTTCACCATTCGAACCGATAGAACTTTAACAATAACATCAGGGGCAGACCAGCCAAATCCTTTGCCTTCCGACTCCATAATCTCGATTCTTCCCGTCCCTTGCCAAATTTCCTGACGGCCACCATCAAAAAAAATGAGTTTCAGTAGTGCCGGGTTGTCCACCAACAACTGGTCACCCTGCTGTAGCCTGCTGAAGGGCTGAAGAGCTTGTATTCCTTGGGGTGTAAGCAAATTTGCCGTGCCTTGAAGCCCCGTAATCATGGCCACATCGCTTCTTTCCTGGGCACTGGCAATGGCAATAAAACCAAGCAAAAACAGAGCAAACAACCGACCAAAGGCGGTCCGAAATGGGAAATTCACACTGTTGTATTTGCACAACGCGCGAATCATCTTCTTAGTTCTGCCAAAGGCGCTTCGGGAAACCCGCCCAGGAATTTTGCCCGCAGGCTCTCGATTTCCTTCTCCGTGAGTCCGACAAGACGGGCATTGAAGGCTCGCTGATCGGGGGTGTAGAGGAGGTAGGCCTGGGTTTCGTTGACCATCATCTCTTCATTGTCCGGGTTGTAGCTGCTGTTGGAGAGGAACTTCCGGAAAGCCGCGCGCTGCCCCTCGGACATCGCGTTTTTCCAGAACTGCCGGCAATAGTTGGCGTAAAGCGGGTTGGTGTAAAACACCGCATGACTTATTTCGTGCATCAGGATGGTTTTTCTGGCCAGCGAGGTGACCTGCGGCCCCCCGTTGCTGGCTAGCGTTTCCTGAGGAATCGACAGAATGACCGCTTGCGGCCTGATCGCCTGGAAGAAACCGGTTCGTTCCACCATCAGGCGATAGTCCAGCAACAGCCTGCGTAAAGCGACTTCTTCGGCATTCAGTTGAATGCCGCCCATGTCCGCCAGATTGAAAAAAACCACCAGTTCGGACACCAGAAAATCGTTGCCATAAGCAAAAGTCGCCTCATTCTTGCCTACCGACCGGATGAACTGAGCGAGTTCATCGTTGTTCATCACCCGGGTGCGCGATGCGCCAATCCGCTCGATGAGCGCGACCACCCGGTTGAACATCCTTCCCTGTTCGGGCAGGTTCGGGAAATCGATAATCTGGATAAGCGCGCGCCCCCCGTACTCGAAAACAGAAACCTTGTCGTTACGGTTACCCAGGATCGTGCTGAAATCAGCCGTCTGTCCCGAAGCAAGGGTATAGGCGCTTCCCTCTTCAGCGCTCGCCGGCGGAAGAAACCCGCCAAACGCCAGCAGTAAGCAACACAGGGCACGAAGTAGATTCATTTAGGGACTTTTGTAGGCGTCCATGCTGAAACGATGGGCTCGCTCAATGTTATAGGTTGTGATGTCCCGGTTGCTGGGTCGAACGGGCTGGTTGAATCCGCCCGTTCCGCTCGCCGGTGGGTAATACGGCATCACGCTGTAGGGCCAGGCGTAAAGCGCCGGGGGGCCACCCTGATTGGTGTTGGCGTAGGTCTCGGGATAGTAATACTCCTGGCTGAAGGCATGCGCCCGCCCGATGTTGTAGGTCGTCACGTCACGGTTGCTGGGGCGCGCCGTCGCGTTGATTCCCGATTGATAGACGACCGGCGGGTAGGCGCCGTAAGGCGACGAAGCGCGCAGCAGCAGGGGCGGATAATTAACAAAGTAGGGAGAAGGCGGCAAAATGGCCATCTCCCGGGCTTGCGGCGAAGCAAAAACGATCGAGTGCAGGGCCGGGTGTGCGTACACGTAGGCCGATCCGACCGAAACGGCCCGGCCACCCTCAAGGAAAACGATCTCCGCAGTTGCCGGAAAAGTTGCCAGAAGGCCCAGTGCGCAAGCGAGGGTATTTAACGTGAAAGTCGCGCTAGCGACTCTCGAACCTCCCCTCGCCCTCGGGGAGAGGGGTCGGGGGTGAGGGAGAGGCTTGTCGAAGGCGTTCATTTTCCGTCTCCTGCGTCGCTGACGCTGACCGAACCTCCCTTGCGCTGGATCAGGTAGACCTTGCCGCTTTTCGGTGACTTGTAGCGCGTGACGTTGGGCGGAACATCCTTGCCGTCAATCGCTACGCGACCATTGATGACGGTGACGCCCTCAACATCGGCGTCTTCTGAAATGCCGCCGACGGTCACGCTGGCTTCATTGCCCCGACTCGAGGTGCTGGCGGCGCCATCGGAGCGCGCATTAACGCTCCCGTCCTTGCCGATCCTCACATCCTGTCCCGGTGTGGTGACACTGATTTGAGCCTGAGCCCCGCCGCCAATAAACAGGAAACCAACGAGGGCAAACAGACAAAGTTGTGACTTTTCCATGACGAACCCTTTCGCGTTATTTTCTACAATTTACATTAACGGCTGAGTTGCCCCGTTCGTTGACGTTGATGTTGCGCTCAATAACGGTTTTGTCACCAATGGTGCCAACAGAAATCGATACATCACCACAGGCCCGGCTGGTGGCCGACGAACCGGCCGGTTGAGCGTAAGCGGCGGCTTTCAGGCGCGCCCTCTCCGCGTCGGTGAGCGGCGCATTGCGCAGGATGATTGTTGTGTTTTCATCGTCCGGATGCGGCTGTGTCGGCTGGCGTAAATAATCCTGGGCGTCGCGACTGGAACGTTCTGCGTTGTTGCCACGATCGAGAATGCCATCTTCGACGACCAGCGGAGCCGCCTGCTTTCCGCTTTGCTGGCGCGCTTTGTCCATGCTCCGGCCAAGGTTCTTCTCGTTGCGCGTTTCGTTGTTCGCGGGCTGGATGATGACGATCTCACCCGCCTGAGCGAGCGCACAGAAGGATAGCGTCAGGGATAGGGTCGCGATTGCGGCAATGCGTAATTCCACGACCCATCTCCCGAAAAGGCTATCAGTTTCTATTGAATCAATTGAGTCTATTGAATGACGATATCGAGCTTCGCTTCGGCCACCCCGGGGTTGGCGGCACGGAAAGCTTTCCCTATCTCGTCCATCGATCCTACTTTCAACGGCGTCAGGTCGGCGCCCTTCAGGTTGGCCGGAAGCGATAGATCGCGCGAGCTTCCGTAGCAGACGATTTGTTCGCGCCCCGTCTTGTCGAACTTGATCTGGAAGGGCGAGTTTTCCGGTGGCAACGAGATGGAACGATTCGCTTTCATGAACGGATCCGGGCTGAAGCGGTTTGGATGTATCCGGGCAATGGTTCCCGACGTGTCTTTGTAGTAGCAGTACAGAATGCCATCCGCACCGAGTTGCACTTTGGCCTGGAGTAATTCCTTCAGCCGGTAGGTGGGACGTGTTCCCCGGTCACTGTCGAGCTTCACTGTCATCATGCCCTGGTTTTCGCCGCGCGGCACGGCGGCAATGGCAATCGATTTCGCGTTGGGGTCGGCCATGATCGGCTGGTCCGCATCGAGTAGCGCGTAGTACAGGTCAAAATTGATGCGGCCATCCGCAACCAGCGCGTTTTCAGCCTGGTATTTACCGACCGCACCGGAAAGGTCGCGCGAGGTTACGCCATTGATCGGGCCCGAATACATATTCATCCCGGCCAGCTTGCGCTGTACCAGCTTGATGCGATCCTCCGGGGTCATTACGTCATACCATTCCATGGCCTGTTCGAGCATCAGCGGATTGGTCTTCTCGATTTCAAGGCACTTCCAGTAGGGGGTGCTGGTCAGTTTTCCGATGACTTCGATCATGCCGAGTTCGACCAGGGCGCGGACGCCGCTGCCGAGTCCTTCCGCCTTGTTCAGTGACATGTTGAAGGAGAAGCCGACCTTGCCGATCTTGCCCCCCGCTTCCTTCGAATCGCCCATGCGCGTGACGATCAGGGAGTTGCTGGCATTGACGCCCGGCATGATCATGCGCGTCGTTGTTTCGCCGATGTTCATGTCCATCGAGACGACCGACGAGACTTGGTCCTTGCTCATCCCCAGGTCAAGCCAGGGAAGGGATATGCCGCCGCCCCGTTGCGAGTCGATGGCATTCTCGTCAAGCTGGGTGATGGCGCCGCGAATGTAGTAATTCGGGAGCTTGTGCTGGAAGGCGCCGGCCGCCTGCATGTCCTGGAAGAGCGCCAGGAGGTCGTTACGCTCGGTATCGTAGTCGATGAAGGCCAGTGCTTTGCTCTTGATCGACATCCTCGAGGCGGCGCTGATCAGCATTTCCTTGGTGCCGGCCATGACCTTGCCGGTCGAGTCGGGGATGCCGGCCGTTGTGATAACGATGTCTTTCTTGCCGTAGGCCAGCAGCAGATCGTCCATGCAACGCAGGGCCGGGGTGAAGTTCGTTACGGCTTTGGTCACCGGTGTCTTTACGGCGGCGACGGCCGTTGCCGTGTCTGGCCTTGGTGCATCGGTAACGCAAGCCGCCAATACGCTCGTAATGCAAATCCCAGCAAAAACGAGACGCGATCTTTCAAATGTACTGATCATTCTGGTGCCCCCCCGAAAAATTACAAGTACCCTTGTAAAGGTAGCTGATTTTTTGAAAAAAACTTTGCCGAATTTACTGGAGCCAAGTTTTTCTCTTTTTATAGTCTGACACATGTCAACCAATCTAAACAAGATGCGTTTTGCTATAAAAATGTATTGATTTACTTGTTTGTAAATAGTGAGGCGACGAGCTATATTAATGCATTGTGTGTATATTTTTTGGGCTGCCTTAGGGAGATATCATTGAAAACGAACCTGTTAGTTTGTGTTTTATCGGGATTAAGCCTTGCAGGCGCTGCATCTGTCGCTCAAGCCCAGGAGCAGGGCGGAGTTGTTCGCGGGAATACCAACATTAATGTCAATGCTGAAAACGTTAATACCATCGCTACTGGTAGCGGTAATGTTGCTCGTACCAATATCGGCAGCGTGAAAAAAGGCTCGCGGGAAGGTAGCAATGTGACGGTCGACGTCAAAAATGTGTCGAATGTTGTTTCGGGTAGAGGTAAAAAAGGCTGCATCAACATCGGTGTACAAGGTGCCGATCCTGAGTGCAAATAATTCAACAGGGGTAGCTTCAATGTTAAAAAAGTTTTTTTTCATGGTGGTAGCGCTGGCCTTCGTTGCGCCGGCGATTGCCGAAATCAACAAGGGGACACATCTCAATACGTCAGGTCAGACTAAAGTTAACAAGGCGCTGGCACGCGGCTATCAGCAAAGCGGTAATACCGACGGTTATACGCGGCAACAGCAGCAGTCCCAAGTCAACATAGGCAGTAAAAAAGCAGGAACCTGCAACATGAATATCGGATCAACACAGCCCGGTCAAAAAAATGCCAAAGAAGTGATCGTCACCTCGAAGGAGATTATTAATGTTTGCAAGTAAGAAGCAATGTCACGTTTTTGGCTTGGCGGTTGGGCTACTTGTTCTGTCTTCTGGGTTAGCAACGGCCGGCGACGTGACGCTGTATGAAAAAGCGCCTAGCGTTGAGGAATTGGAGCGCCAATTGACAGGCGGTGATGGTGCGGGGGGCAAGAAGCAGCCCAGAACGCGATCAATCGTATTTGGTGACTCGGCGCCAGCCCAGCAGGAGTCGGCACCCGCCCCCGTTCCGCAGTCTGATTACCGCCCGTCACCCGCACCCCAAGCCGATTACCGGCCGGCGCCGAAACCGCAGGCCAGGCCTCAGCAGAGTGCTCCCAAGCAGCAGGCGATGCAGGTTGGTGAGAACGCAATCGCTTTCCCGATCAATTTCCGCGTGAATAGTTCGGAGATTCTTCCTGAATCCATTCCTTTCATTGAATCGATTGCGGGTCTGATGCAAAAGGATACGGGAATTCGGTTGCTGGTTGAGGGGCATACGGACGTTTCGGGCAATCCGGCTCGCAACATCACGTTGTCGCGTGAGCGCGCTTATTCTGTCGTGAATTACCTGGTTGAACGTTATCGCATCGAACCAACACGTCTCATGCCCGTCGGCAAGGGTTTCAGTGAAACGCTGGAAGGCATGGATCCAACCAATCCGAAGAACCGGAGAGTGCAATTCCGCATTATCGGTTAAGCGGTGCTTTGAGTTGTACCCCCGAAGCGAAGGGTTCGTGAGGGGTTTTTAATTACATTAAAAGGGGTTTCTACTATGCGTAAATCACTATTTGTTATCGCTATCATGGCTGTTTCCACCGTTGCTTTTGCTCAAGCTTCCGGCGGTGCGAAATCAATGAGTTCGTCCAATCCTAACGCTACCCAAATCCAGGGCAACACCAACATCAAGGCCACCGCCGAAAACGTTAATGCCGTTGCTGTCGGTGAAGGTAATACGGCCAAGAATGCTGTTGGCGCAATCAAAGGCGGCACACAGATTCAAGGCAACACCAACATCAAGGCTAGCGCCAAGAACGTCAATGCCGTTGCAGTCGGCAAGAACAACACCGCGACCAACGACGTTGGCACGATCGGCGGCAAGTAAGCGAGACTTTGTTTTGAAAACCCCAGAGGGAAGATTGTCCTCTGGGTTTTTTTCTATTCCTGGATAGTCATTGCTAAACGGAGACGGACATGCGCAAAATCCTGATTGCACTTATTTTTGCGTTGTCGCCCTTTGCTGCGTACGCGCAGGGAACAGAGGCCGTGCAGCGCTCCAGTAACCCGCTTGGTATGAGAATTCAAGGCAATAAAAACACTCAGGCCAGTCCTGATGCGCAAAACAAAAATACCAATGCCGCAACTGCCGGCGAAGAGAATACAGTTACTAATTCCGCAAATAACGTCAAGAGCAGCACGCAGATACAGGGCGCTACGTCGATCAAGGCCAGTGCAAGAAATGTGAGTGGAGTTGCTTCAGGAATAAATAACGCAGCCGGCAATGAAGTCGGAGCAATAGGCAAGTAAATCCGGTCACGATATTGACCCACCGCTCTACCTCAAGTTGATGAAAAATCCAGGTCTTTATGGCACGCCTACGCCTTGACACGGCGTTCATGCGGGTCAAAATGGAGATCAGATTCCAGTGACTGCACTGAAAACAGTACTTCACCGTCGGTATCCACACTGAAATATCCCGGAAATCCAAGGGGTTTGAGCCATAGGCCCTTTAACCTTCGGGGCATCTTTGCGGCGAATAATTGAGCGCTTCAGGCTCAGTGAATTCGTCCGAAAGAATCAGACCCACCCTGTCCGGACACTAGGCGCGCACTTCACCCCGGAGGAGGGTTTGCGACATTAGCATCACATCCGGCTGCGGTTTTAAGGATCAGCAGATACGTGGCAACTGGTCGCCGACCAGCCAGTCGACAATGCGCCGGCCGCCAAAGGTGGTGGTGAGCTGCACGAAATGATGGTCGTCGGAGATCACCTCGCCGATCTTTGCCGCCTCCCATCCCAGCGGATGTGCACGCATCGCGGCCAGCAGGCGTTCGGCATCGGCACTGGCACAGATGGCAATCAGCTTGCCCTCGTTGGCGACGCAGAGCGGGTCGAGGCCGAGGAATTCGCAGGCGGCGACTACCGGTTTCACCGGAATAGTCTTCTCGTGCAGCATCATGCCGACGCCCGACTGTCCGGCGATTTCATTCAGCGTTGCCGCCAGGCCGCCGCGCGTCGGGTCGCGCAAGCAGCGTATGTCGGCCTTGGTGGCCAGCATGGCGGCGATCAGGCCATGCAGCGCGGCGCTGTCTGATTCAATCTCGGCGTCGAAAGACAGGTTTTCGCGCTTGCTCATGATCGCCACGCCGTGATCGCCCATCGACCCGGAAACCAGCACCACGTCGCCGGGCCGTGCCCGGCTGCCGCCCAGTTGAAGGCCTTCCGGCAGGACGCCGACGCCGGTGGTGGTGATGAAAACGCCATCGCCCTTGCCGCGCTCGACCACCTTGGTATCGCCGGTAACCACTGGCACGCCAGCCTCGCGCGCCGATTTGGCCATCGATTCGACGATGCGCGCCAGGTCGTTCAGTGCAAAACCTTCTTCCAGAATGAAGCCCGCCGCCAGATAGAGCGGGGTGGCGCCCATTACTGCCACATCATTCATCGTGCCATGCACCGACAGGCTGCCAATGTCGCCGCCCGGGAAGAACAGCGGCGACACCACGTGGCAATCGGTGGACATCACCAGTCGGCGAGGATAGGCATTTCAAAGACCCAATCCCAAGTATTCTCGTCCGCAGCATAC
>NZ_JBMOJE010000119.1:0-13909 GCF_049316945.1 Propionivibrio sp.
CAAGCAGGACGGGCATCTTCAGAGGGTGCCCGCCAGGAGGCAGCATTCACGGGCTTGTCACGGCATACCATGCGTAGATCGCCTATTGACGGGCCTTCCAGGCCGGCTGCTGCGTTTTGACAGGCGACCCGCGAACGGTAATGGAATAATGGAAGGTGCGGCTAGCCGTAGTTGAGCAGTCCGGCCTTCAACTGGAGAAGGTCCAGCGGACCCAGGCTGTTGAATTTTCCATCCTTCAACAACCACTCCAGCTGAATCACGCAGATCTCGGGAGAACGGCGGATGACCGCCCCCTTGATGGTGTAGTGCCGTTCCGACTCGCCAAGATCGATGTCGAGGGTGACTTCGACCACCGGTTGCATTGCCGGCAGCGTGGCACCGCGGTCGCGCACGCGGATACGCACCGCACCTTCGGATATATCGACGATCGTGCACGGCCCGGTAAACGTTCCTTCGGGCAATGACACCATGACCGGGGCACAGGTTCTTGCACGCCCCGACCGGCGCTGATCGGTTACCGCCAGGGTATCCAGTTCCGGCGTCAGCAGGATCATGTTCGTCTGCGCGTAGGGGCCGTCCTTGAGCAGGATCTTCGCCGCCACCTCGGTATCCACCGTCGATACGCCCTTGCCTCCGGCATGGGAGATCAGGGAAATGTAATTGCCTTTGTTGAATTGCCGCCCTCGTCCAATGAGCGCGCGGCGTTGATAGTCAAGCTTCATTTCAAGATCGGAGGTATCCGGAACGAGCAACTGGAACAGCTTGAGGCTGGCAGCAGGAATCCGCTTCTCGCTTTCTCCTGAGCGGAAAACTGTCGGAACGCCTTCAGAATCGCGATCGATGGCTTCGCCGGAATAGACGAAATGGCCATTCACGCAGTAGGCGACGACAAAGGTGTCGAAAACGATTTCCTTCTTGAACTCGGGGTAATAGCGCAGTTTTTTTCCGATCGGAAAAAACTCGATCAAGGTCCTGATCCGACCCAGGTCGATCTTTCCCTGATGGGCACTTCCCGACGGCAATTCCTTCGCCTCTTTGGCGCCAAAGGATTTACCAAGGAATGACTTCAGCACTTTTCGCCTCCCTGCATACGCTTCTCCACTGTTGGTCAAGCCGGTAAAAATATCACCTTTGCACTCTAGCGGAAAAAAGCGCCTTTCGCCCAGCCAACCCCAGGGTAAATTTGTTCTAGCCATCCGTCGTCATTCCGGGCTTGACCCGGAATCCAGATTCGTCCATCTGATCAAGATGTTAAAAGAAAAGTTTGATAAACGAACTGGATTCCGGGTCAAGCCCGGAATATCGGTAAATCAATGGGTTAGCAGTAGAACAAAATTACCCTGCATCCAACCCGGTTTGTGGTTGAATTTTCATGATGAATCCTGTCCGGCCTCTTTGGCCGACGGCGCCTGCACACGAAACGGCTAGTCACGGCCAGCAGGTTGATTGATGGCTGCCGATGGATCCGGCTTGGGCAGTTCAACGCAGAACCGGCTGCCCTGTCCTTCGCCAGCCGATTCAACCCATATCTTGCCGCCATGGTGTTCGGCGATCTTGCGGCACAACGCCAGGCCGATGCCGGTGCCTTCGTAGGCGGCGCGCGACTGCAGGCGCTGGAACACCTGAAACAGCCGGCCGCTCTGCTCGGGCAGGACGCCGACGTCGTTGTCGGCAACGCTCAGGCGCCAGCGCTTCCCGGCGAAACCAGATCATGGGGATGTCCGGCCGGTCGCGCAGTGAGACAAAGACGGCCCCGGCCACCCCGTCGCCGGCGTCATCCACCCCGAGGTCGCGGCCAAGAGCGTTGGAGGCGAACAGGGTCGGACTGCTCTCGCACTCGCGCCAGCGCCGCTGCAATTCGAGAATCCGGCCTGATTCAGGCACGCTGCCGGCGGTCTGAAGCGTATTGTCGACCAGCAAGGCAAAGCCATCCGCAGCGACGACTGCGAGCAGACCGGCACTGCCTTCCTGCTCGCTCAGCGCCTTGCCGTTCAATGACAGAAGTTCGGCTGGCTGCAGGCCATCACCGTGGGCGGCCTAGAGAGCGGCCTCGACCTGCCGGCCAAAAACATTGCCAAAGTTCCGCCCCAGCAGGCTTTCGGGGGACAGGCCGAACAACGCGCTACAGGATTCGCTGGCCGCCTCGATAATCCCCGACGTCCCCTGCAGCACCAGCAGCGCACCGTGCGGCATGACCGCCCCCGGAAAGCGGATCGGCTCGGTCTCGCAGTTGGAGGTGTCGATCTTGTTCATGGCAATGACCCGAAAGTGCCCTGTTTCCTTTTCACGGAAACGGGAAGGCTGGTTTTTGGCTGTTGCAGGGTCGTTGCAGAACGGTAACTACAGATTGCTGCTCGTTGATTTTATCCCGTCTGTCAATGCTACCCCTTTCGCCGGCCGATGCGGGAAAATCGCGACTGGCGCACGACCGATCAGGGCCCGTGCGCCATCACCGGCACCGGGGTCCAGCCTCACTTCGGGTGGTGTTGATTGAACACGAATCGAATCGGGGGCGGGATGTCCCGTCAAGCGCAGTGCGGGAACGCGAGGTGGAAGCCGCAGTTGGTGCACGCGTCCCAACATGAGTCATCGCCCGGGATGACAATGCTATCAATCTCCTGGTGCAGGAGAACCGCCGGCGCGTCGACACGCTGGCACTGCCGCAGCTTGCCAAGTTGCTGAAAACCCAGGAGCCGCTGATAGTAGCGGGCATGGCGCGGATTCACCTCGATCACCGCATCACTCGCCGCGAAGATGTTTTTTCCGAACTTATAGGTTGCCTGAAAAAGGGCCGTCAACAAGCCTCTGGAGCTGAAATCCGGGTCCACCGCCAGCCGCGACACTTCACAGACGACACGGTCCGTGCCACGCAAGCTGGCGATTTCATGAGGGTAAAGCGCGTCCGCCAGCAAGCCGGCAGATGAATCCCGGCCCAGGGTCAGGGTCGCCACAACCTCATCGAAATGCCAGGCGGCAAGGGTTACCCGGTTCGCGTCATCGGCTCGGTGCCCGACCGCTTCGGTGTTGTAGCCGCGCCAGGAGTACATCTGCTGTACCAGCATATTGACCAGGCCATGGTGGTGCGCGGTTCGCGCCGGACGAATATCGTATTCACGACGGCGCGGCAGGAGACCCCAGAGCGGCCGAAGGGACGGAAGAAGCCGACACTCTGCATCAAGCGGACGTTTGGCCTGCCCGCCCGGGGAGCATGATTTTTCCGCCAGCCGGGCGACGATGATTTCGTTCTGCATGAGGCGATTCCGTTGGGTTCCAGGGAGTTCTCAGCCGGCGGCCGCGCTGAGTGTGACGTACGGCTCATTAACGGACCTCGACTGGGCGGCCACTTTCTCAACTTTCTCGGAAAGGACGTTGATATCACCGCCCAGTTCGCCGCCCTCGTCTACAACCAGGTTGCCATAGCGAATCGTGCCATTCACCCGCCCGGTCGAATGAATGATCAGTTGGGAACGGGCGGTCAGTTCGCCTTCGAACGTGCCGTGGATCTCGGCGATATCGATGCTGACTTTCCCGGCGAAAGAGCCTTTCTCGGCAATCCGGATGACCCGGCTGTCCATCGTCGCTTCGACCCGGCCTTCGACCACCAGGGTGTCGCAGTCGAGGATTTCGGCGCCCTTGAGCTTGACGTCGGGACCAACGATCAGGCGGGCTCCCATCACGTTATCGTTGGCGGACGATTCCTTGTTGCTGGCGACCGAGGCGTGTGCAGGGGCGTTCGCTGCAGTTCCCGGTTGGGCGGGCGCAGTATTCTCTGAGGGATTTTTCGTGGCAGTCGCGCTCTTGTCAGGCGTTGGCGCGGCTGACTGGGGTGTGGAACCGAGTACGGGCGTGGCATCGCGGCGGGTGACGGGGTCGTTGCGGCCAAAGACGCTGGGTTTGTTGAACATGGATTTTCCTTCTCGGTTGTGAGTGAACATGGACTAGGCAACCCCATTAGCGAGATCCGTGCCAGGCCGAAATTTCCCATAAGAAACAGTCCGGCGGATTGGCAGCCTGACTCGTCAGCCGGGCTTTTGCGAGGAAGCTGTCGGGAAATAGCGACAGACGCGCGGGCCATTATTGAAAATGCCTTAAGACACAATGACTTGCCTTGTCGCCAAACAGCGACAGGATATGTAACACCCTGAATCAAGGCTTGTTTCTGGTTCAAACACCTCTTGTTTCAAGGCCGCCTGAGCGCAATTTGTTGCGCACGGTGTCCGGCGGCTGGTCTAAACTAGGAAATCGTTTCGCCCTTGGCCAGGATCAACGGCTCTGCCGCTTTGTTTGCGCCCGCCAGGCTACGAAGCAGACCAGCCGCCACTTTTTTCGCTGCCCGGAGAGTGCGTTTGACATGATTCGAATTTCGTTCCGCCAAAGCATGCTGGCTGGATTTCTGTTGATCACCTTGCTGCTGAGCTGGGCCGCGGTACGAAGCTGGCTGGTGCTCGAGCAGTTTGTCGAACAAAGCCGGCTGGGCAGCGAACAGGCGCTGCAGCTCAGCGCCTCGATCCAGGAACTCGCTGAGCGGACGGTCTATCTCGAACGTAGTGCCCGTCAGTTCATGGTCCTCAACGACCCGGCCCTGCTCGCTCGCTTCGACGAGAATGTTGCCCACTCGCAGGTTGCGGTAACGCGCCTGGAGTCGATCTCCGGAGAGGCTCTGGGGAAACTTCCCGGCGCCTGGCGTCAGACCATCGAGAGTCTCGGCCAGGGCCTTCACCGATCAGCGCCGCGGGCCGAACTGCTGCCTTTTCTGAACCGGCTGGCCGAGGTCAACAGCGAACTGGGGCTTTACGGCCGGCGCTGGATCGACGAGCGGCAGGCGGCGATGCTGACCGGACTGGAACAGAGTCGCCTGCACCTCGCCCGGCTGGTGGCGGCCGCCGTGGCCGGAGCTTTTCTGGTGGCCTTGGCGATGAGTTGGTGGCTGGCGCGACCGATTGGCAGTCTCGAACGTTCAATCGAACGTCTTGGCGAGAGCAAGTTTGACGAACCGGTGAGCGTGCGCGGGCCGGCTGACCTCAGGCGCGTGGCGCGCCGCCTGGACTGGCTGAGACAACGCCTGGGCGAACTGGAGTCGGACCGCGAGCGGACCCTGCGCCATGTCTCGCATGAATTGAAAACCCCGCTGACGGCGTTGCGTGAAGGCATTGCGCTGCTGCAGGAAGAGGTGGTGGGGCACCTTGGCGGATCGCAACAGGAAGTGGTGGATATCCTGCAGCACAACGTGATGGCCCTGCAGCGGCATATCGAAAGCCTGCTCCGTCTCAATGCCGCCGCCTTCGAGGCGCGCCGCCTGCATTACCGGCCAGTACTTCTGCGAAAACTGCTGGCCGACGCCGTACGCGGCCGCGAATTGCAGATTCAGGCGCGCCGACTGACCGTGCTCAGCGAAGCCCCGGCGATCGCGCCGACGCTGGACGGAGAAAAATTGCTGGTGGCGCTCGACAATCTCCTCTCCAATGCCATTGATTTCAGCCCGGAGGGCGGGGTCATCCGTTTGCAGGCCGAGTCCTTGGGCAACCTCATACGCATCGCCTGCATCGACCAGGGGCCGGGCATTGCCGCCGAGGATGCGGAACGTATCTTCGAGCCCTTTGTCCAGGGCAGCCGCGCTTCCCCGACGCCGCGGCAAGGCAGTGGCGTGGGTTTGTCGATTGTCCGCGAACTGATGATGGCGATGGGCGGTCAGGTACTGCTGGTACCCGGCAGCGACTATGGTTCCGGGGCAAATTTCCGGATTGAGGTGCCCTGTGAATTGCCAGCCTGAACGGTTGCACCGATGAAAACGTATCGATTGCGCACGCTGTGGCTTGGGCTGCTGGCCACTGTCCTGCTGGCCGCCTGCGCCACCCCGCCGGTGCCCGAACCGGAGGTAGAAGCGCCGCCGGCACCTGAGGTGGTCATGGTCAATGAGACGGCGATGTTGCCGCTGCTCGGCTACCTGCAACGGGTTCATCGCATGCCGCCCAAGGAACTGGCGCGGGAACGCATCGTGCTTGCAGCTATTCCACAAACCCCGGCGACCCAGGTTCGCATGGCCATGCTGCTGGGGCAACCGCGCGGTCCGATGGATCTCGTGCGGGCGATTGGATTGCTGGAAGGTGTGTTGAAATCCGGCGACCCTGCGGCGGCCAGCCTGCATCCGCTGGCCCGGGCACTGGCCAATCAATACAGCGAGCGACTGAAACTTCACTTACAGAACGAGAAACTTGTGATCCAGAACGAAAAACTTGTGCAGCAGTTGAAGGAAAGCATGACCCGGAGCGATGAACTTCAGGAGATGCTCGATGCCCTGGCCGAGATCGAACGCTCGCTTCCGCTCCGTCCGAAAGGCGGAGAGGGCCTGCCCGGAGCCCCGCGATGAACCTTGCGCGGAAGCCTGATTCGAAGTCTGGTTCAGCCCACGTCCTGCTCATCGACGATGACCAGGATTTGCTGCGGCTCCTTTCCATGCGCCTGCAAGCCTGCGGCTTCCGTGTGTCGACGGCAACCTCCGCTGAGGAAGGGCTGGTGCGCATTGCAGTCGAGCCGCCGCAACTGGTTCTCAGCGATATCCGCCTGCCAGGCAAAGATGGACTGGCCCTGTTCGACGAAATCCGGTCTACCCGGCCGACCCTGCCGGTCATCCTGCTGACCGCCCACGGAACGATTCCCGATGCGGTGCAGGCGATGTCACGGGGCGTCTTCGGCTATCTGACCAAGCCTTTTGACAGCAAGATCCTGCTCGCGAAGATCCAGCAGGCCCTGCAACTTTCCCCGGTCAGCGCCGGACAGGAGACCGGCAATGGCGAGGTCTGGCGGCAGGGCATCGTCTTCCGCAACAGCCGCATGGCGGAATTGCTGGAGGAAGCCCGGGTGGTGGCCACCTCGGACGCCAGCGTCCTCATCCGCGGCGAAAGCGGCACCGGCAAGGAGGTTCTGGCGCGCGCCATCCACCGTGCCAGCCTGCGCGCCAAGGCGCCTTTCGTGGCCATCAACTGTGGTGCGATTCCCGAGCAACTGCTGGAGTCGGAACTCTTCGGCCACGTGCGCGGCGCGTTCACCGGCGCCGCCAGTGCGCACGTCGGCCTGTTTCAGGCGGCCGACGGCGGCACGCTGTTCCTCGACGAAATTGGCGACATGCCATTGGCACTGCAAGTCAAGCTGATGCGCGTGCTGCAGGATCGGGCGGTACGGCCGGTCGGCGCCACCCGCGCCGAGCCGGTGGACGTGCGCGTGCTGTCCGCCACCCACCGCGACCTCGAAGCCGCCATGGCCGATGGCCAGTTCCGCGAAGACCTCTACTACCGGCTGGACGTCGTCACCCTGACCTTGCCGCCCCTGGACGAGCGGCGCGAGGACATCCCGCTGCTGGCCGCCTATTTTGTGCAGCAACTGGAAAAGAAGTATGGCAAGGGAATCACCGGCATTGCCCCGGAAGCGCTCGAAGCGCTGGCCAGCGCGGCCTGGCCGGGCAATGTCCGCCAGCTCTTCAACGTGGTGGAACAATCCTGCGCCCTGGCCACCACGCCGCTGATCAACCTGACCCTCGTCCAGCGCGCCCTGCGCGGCCCGGCCATGGAGGCCCTGTCCTATGCCGAGGCGAAGCTGCGCTTCGAACGCAACTATCTGGTGCAACTCCTCAAACTGACCGATGGCAGCGTGGCCGACGCCGCCCGCATCGCCGACCGCAACCGCACCGAATTCTACCGACTCCTGCAGAAACACGAACTGTCGCCGGACATGTTCCGCAGCCTTCCCGGCAACACCGGCGTTGCCGAGCAGTGAACGGGTCACGACAAGCCAGCATCAATACCTTTTCCGGCCAGCGAATTACCAGAACTTCCACCACTTCTTCTTCGTCGGCGCGATCTGCTTGCCCGAGGCCGCGTATTGAAGCAGGCCGGCTTGCTGGAAGTGGACACTGAACAGCATGTCGCTCTCGCTGATGTGCTGAAGCAACCATTTGTTGAGATACTTCAGCAGTTCGAAGTCGATGGTCTTGTTTTTGTTGTCGAGTTGCTGCTGCAGCGCCTGCCCCTCAGCCATCAGATCCCGATGCTGCAGCTTGTGGATATCCAGGCCCGGGTAATGCGACAGGCGCATCAGGCTCTCTTCAAGCAGGAAATGGGTACGCGTGCTTTGTGTCAGGCGGTTGAGTATCTCGCGCAAGCCCGCCTTGCCCTGATTCTCAAGGATGGCCACATGAAGCTCGCGAATCAGGCAGAGCAGTTCTTTGTGCTGCTCGTCGACTTCCTCGATGTTGATGCTGTAGTCGTCGGACCACTTGAACAGATCGGTCGAACTCATGAGAAAGCTTCCGCATAGAAAGTTTGTCGATAATACAAGAGCAGAGCTGCTTTTCAGCCACCGCCCCAACATACCCGTAAACAGGCAATCTTGCGGAGGTGTGACGCGGATGCCGCATGGACATTGGCTCTCCGGGCATTGACACCCTGGAAGGCCGTGTTTATTGGCTTGCAGCCATGCTCTTTTTCGGGTGCGCCACGACTGTCGATTACAGCCGCGTCCAGCCCCGGATTTGTAATATACAGGATTAAAACCAGTATCTTATCGATCTTTTTGACCGCCCGGGTGGCGAATACCAACCCAAGTCCGGCCCTGGCTGAACGAGTGACTGGCGGAACACCTTTGCCAGCGAGCGACTCACCAGAACTTCCACCACTTTCAAAGCCTGCGCCGTGGACCAGGCCTGCTGCCGCACATGCCTTCAAGATGGCCGTGCCTATTGGCTTGCAGCCATGCGGCTGTCAGCAGATTAGCGATAGTCGAAAAAACGTGCAGGATAGCGCGTTGTTGCCCAGGCCAGAAAGACGTATTTGACCGTTTTTCCGATACCGACGGCGATGAGAACGCCGGGCACCGATGGATTGACCAGCGAGTAGAAGAATAGGGCGGGCGTCTGTGGTATGGGCGACCCGGCAATGATCATCAGGGCGAACAGGCCGTAGCTTTTCAGCCAGTCGCTGGCGAACTGCCAGCGTTCCGACTCGACCAATTCCGGAAAACGGGATAGAACCAACTCGCTGCCGAAGTAATTGAAAACTTCAACCAGTACGGCGGCGCCAATGCCGCTGGAAATTCCGCACAGCAGGCCGAGCACCAGCCAGCGCCGGGGCGCGATAAGGACGGCGGGTATCAGCACCATCACGAAGGGGAAGGCGAAGGTCGTTGTCGAGACAAAGGCGATCGAGGCCACCACCAGCGGGTAGTAGCGGTGTCGGGCACTGAGATAAAGTAAACGCCGCAGCCAGGCGGGGATGTGCGGCTTTTTCACGGCGTGCGCAAGCGCTTGCTTGATGCCATTACGATCAGATAATCTTGCGCCTCATGCTGATCGACGGCATTTTCACTGAAGGAGAGACTCATGCGTCCCGGCTCAAATCTATTCAAGGCATTCAACATCCTGTGGATTGTAAGCGCATTGGCGTTCGCCGCGCAGGCAACGGCGGTTGGTGTCGATGGCCTGTCGAGCAAGGACACGGCTTCTGGCCTGAAGGAGGCGCTTACCCG
This sequence comes from Propionivibrio sp., assembly GCF_049316945.1. Classification (GTDB taxonomy): domain Bacteria; phylum Pseudomonadota; class Gammaproteobacteria; order Burkholderiales; family Rhodocyclaceae; genus Propionivibrio. The sequence goes on from NZ_JBMOJE010000119.1 coordinate 9,517, forward strand.
GGGCGCCGATGTGGCGGTCGGGCAGCTTGGCAAGCCCAACGGCTTCATGGGCGATGCGCGGGTGAAGATACCCCTGCCTGAATCGCTGCGCTCTGCCGAGAAAATGATGCGCACGCTCGGCATGAAGAAGCAGGCCGACGAGTTGATCGAGACGATGAATCGCGCGGCGGAAATGGCCGTTGTCGAAGCCAGGCCGATCCTCACCAACGCCGTCAAGAACATGAGCTTCGACGATGCGCGCGGAATCCTGACCGGCGGCGACGATGCGGCGACGCAGTATTTCAAGCGCACGACTTCGGAGGCCAACGGCGCCAGGTTCCTGCCCATCGTCAAGCAGTCCACGGCCAAGGTTGACCTGGCCGGGAAGTACAACAAGTACGCAGGGCAGGCTTCCAGGCTCGGCCTGCTCGGCAAGTAGGCCGGCGGAATGCTGAAGAAACTCTTTGCCGGACTGCTTTCGGGCCTGATCGCAGCCTTCCTGCCGGCCTGTGACGGCATCAATCTGGACAAGCTGAAACCGGGAATTTCGACGGCGCAGAACGTGCGCGAGATCATGGGGCCGCCGACGATGGAGTGGACGGACGCCGACGGCACCCTGACCTGGGAGTACCCGCGCACACCGGAGGGTATCGTCAACTACATGATCGTGTTCGGCCCGGACAAGGTGCTGCTTGAAGTGCGGCAGGTACTGAGCGAAGAAAACTTCGCCAGGGTCAGGGAAGGCATGAGCAAGGAACAGGTGCGTCGCCTGCTCGGCAAGCCGGCCAGGGAACATTACTTCCCGCTCAAGAAGGAACACGTCTGGGACTGGAAAATCAAGGTTGAACCGAGTATGGATGTGTATTTCAACGTGCACTTCGACGAAGGTGGTCGCGTGGTGCGGACCAGCAGCAATTTTGTTCCCAAGGGGTAACCAGGGCGGCTGGATGCAACTCAAGCATTGTCTTGCCTCAGGAGACAATTCCACTGTCAGGCATCGTCTGAGAGCCTGTGAAAATATCGAAAACCTACCGCAGAGACGCAGAGACGCAGAGAAACGCGGAGAATTCGATTCGTTTTAAAAGGTTATCTCTGCGAAACCTCTGCGTCTCTGCGGTGGGGGCTAGGTATTTTTTCACAACCTCTGAGTCAAATGGCTGGTTAGCGCACTGATTTTTTCCGAAGGCGTGCTTGAGACGTCTATAATCTACTGCTTTAGCCCTAACGCTTCAGCGGGAAATCTATGCGCGCTACTGACCGCCAGTTCATCACCCCTTGGTTCGGCAAATGCCTTCTGTTGCTCGCCCTGTGCGGCGCGGGTCAGGGGCAGGCAACAGATCTGGCGGCCCAGATTGACTTGGCCAAGGCCATGAATGCCACGCCCGCAACTCGCAGCAGCGCTCTCGCCGAAGGCAAAGCCAATTCCTCTTTTTGCGCCAATTGCCACGGGGTAACCGGCATCAGCAAATACCCTGAAGTGCCCAATCTGGCCGGCCAGAACCCCAACTACCTGCTCACCCAGATGATGAAATTCGAAACCGGCGCGCGCAAGGACGACTTCATGCAGCGTCTGATCAAGGTGCTTGGCGATCGCGAACGGGCAACTGTCGCGCTCTATTACTCCGATGCGCCGGTGATCCCGTCGGTTGCTATCCCAGGCCCGATGGCCAGCAAGGGAGCGGCCCATTTCAACAAGCTCTGCGCGCGCTGCCACGGCGAACAGGCGCGAGGAATGGATGTTGTGCCGCTGCTGCCCGGTGAACAGGCGCGTGGTGCTGAGATCGTGCCGGTACCGCGGATAGCCGGCCAGCAGGCCAAATACCTGCGCATTTCCTTCGACCGTTACCGCTCGGGCAGCGGCGAACGCGTCTATGCGCTGATGACCGGAGCCACCAGCCAGATTCCGGCTGCCGATGTGGATGCCGTCATCGACTACATTGCCAGCCTGAAATAAGGCGCTGAAATAAGTCGACTTTCCTATTCGCCAAAGCGAAGCCGAACCTGAAAACCCGTCGCGCTTTGCGCCGACGGGTTTTCTTTTATGTAACAAGACACATATCGCAGAACAACAAGGTAGATACCATGCAACCCGACCGCACCGCTGAACTGAACGCCCTGCTCGAACAACGCATCCTGATCCTCGACGGGGCGATGGGAACGATGATCCAGCGCCACCGGCTGCAAGAAGCGGATTATCGTGGCACGCGCTTTGCCGATCACGCGCATGACCTGAAGGGCAACAACGATCTGCTGCTGCTGACGCGACCCGAGGTGATTCGCGGCATCCACGCTGAATACCTGGCAGCCGGCGCCGACATTCTGGAGACCAACACCTTCAACGCCACGGCCGTATCGCAGGCCGATTACAAGCTCGAAAGCCTCGTCTATGAACTGAACTTTGCCGGTGCAAAACTGGCGCGCGAGGCGTGCGACGAATTCACTTCCAAAGACCCGGCCAAGCCGCGCTTCGTCGCCGGCGTGCTCGGGCCGACGTCGCGCACGGCGTCGATCTCGCCGGACGTGAACGATCCCGGTTATCGCAACACCAGCTTTGACCAGCTCGTCGACACCTACAGCGAAGCCATCCGTGGCCTGACCGATGGCGGCGCCGACATCCTGCTGGTCGAGACGATTTTCGACACGCTCAATGCCAAGGCCGCGTTGTTCTCGATCGAACAGTTTTTCGAGAAAGTCGGCCGACGCTGGCCGGTGATGATCTCCGGCACGATCACCGACGCCTCCGGGCGCACGCTTTCCGGGCAGACCGCCGAAGCCTTCTGGAACTCGCTCAGTCACATTCGTCCGCTGTCGTTCGGCCTCAACTGCGCGCTTGGCGCCGCCGAACTGCGCCAGTACGTCGAGGAACTGTCACGCATCTGCGACTGCTTCGTCTCGGCACACCCGAACGCCGGCCTGCCTAACCCGCTGTCGCCGAGCGGTTACGATGAAACGCCCGAGCAACTGGCGGTCGAAATCGTCGACTGGGCCAGGCACGGTTTCGTGAACATCGTCGGCGGCTGCTGCGGCACTTCGCCGGCGCACATTGCGGCGATTGCCCAGGGCGTTTCCGCTGTTGCTCCACGCGCGATTCCGGTCATCGAAATGAAGCTGCGCCTGTCCGGGCTGGAGCCGTTCAATGTCGGCAAGGATTCGCTGTTTGTGAACGTCGGCGAGCGCACCAACGTTACCGGTTCGAAAGCCTTTTCGCGCATGGTCCTCGAAGGCCGCTTTGACGATGCGCTGGCCGTTGCCCGCCAGCAGGTCGAAAACGGCGCGCAGGTCATCGACATCAATATGGACGAGGCGATGCTCGACTCGAAAGCGGCGATGGATCGCTTCCTCAAGCTGATCGCCACCGAGCCGGACATTTCGCGCGTGCCGATCATGATCGATTCGTCCAAATGGGAGATCATCGAGACCGGTCTCAAATGCATCCAGGGCAAGGGCATCGTCAACTCGATCTCGATGAAGGAGGGCGAGGCGGCGTTCCTGCATCACGCCAAACTCGCACGCCGTTACGGCGCGGCGGTGATCGTCATGGCCTTCGACGAAGCCGGGCAGGCCGACACTTACCAGCGCAAGACCGAAATCTGCAAGCGCGCCTACGATCTGCTGCTCGGCATTGGCTTCCCGCCGGAAGACATCATCTTCGACCCGAACATCTTCGCCATCGCCACCGGCATTGAGGAACACAACAACTACGCCGTCGACTTCATCGAAGCCTGCCGCTGGATTCGCGCCAATCTGCCGTTCGCGCAGATTTCCGGCGGCGTCTCCAACGTCTCCTTCAGCTTTCGCGGCAACGACCCGGTGCGCGAGGCGATCCACACCGTTTTCCTCTACCACGCGGTCAAGGCCGGCCTCTCGATGGGTATCGTCAACGCCGGCATGGTCGGCATCTACGATGATCTCGATCCGGTGCTGCGCGAAAAGGTCGAGGACGTGGTGCTCAACCGCAACCCGGAAGCCGGCGAAGCGCTCGTTGAGTTTGCGCAGACAGTAAAGGAAGGCAAAGCCAAAGACACCGGCCCCGATCTTTCGTGGCGCGAACTCGATGTTGACGCCCGCCTCTCGCACGCGCTGGTCAAGGGTATTACCGACTTCGTGGTGGCCGATACCGAAGAATGCCGCGCCGCGCTGGAAGCGGCTGGAAAACCGCCGCTGTCGGTCATCGAAGGCCCGTTGATGAACGGCATGAACGTCGTCGGCGACCTCTTCGGCGAGGGCAAGATGTTCCTGCCGCAGGTGGTCAAATCGGCGCGCGTCATGAAGCAGGCTGTGGCTCACCTGATCCCTTACATCGAGGCCGAAAAGCTGCGCACCGGCGCGACCAGCAAGGGCAAGATCGTCATGGCCACGGTCAAGGGCGACGTGCACGACATCGGCAAGAACATCGTCGGCGTGGTGCTTGGCT
>NZ_JBMOJE010000120.1:0-13716 GCF_049316945.1 Propionivibrio sp.
CTGTTCGCGCTGACTTTGTGGACATCACAATATCCTAGAGGTCAGGTCGTCTGAGTATGCGGATCGGTGATTGTGCGAATGATTGAACCTGGCTTGTGAATCCCGGGTCAACGTTTGAGTAATGCCGAAGGTTTTATCGTCATTTTCGCTGGCTTGGCTGCAATCCGCATGAATAGGCGATCTACAAGGCATGCCAGTGAAGAGTGGCGTATTCATTGGCTTCCAACGAATAGGCGTTGTAGATGTCCTGTTGGCGCGGCTTGCAGCGTACTCCTCGGGGCAATCACCAGCCGGATTTGCCAATGGTTAAATATTTTTCGAGTTCTGGAATAGAAACAGGATTTTCGTCGTTTATGTCGTTGTAGGCCCCCTAACGGTCATGGCTTTGTAAGGCGCCCCAAATTATGAAAGCCCTGCCCGTTTCCCTCACCCCCGACCCCTCTCCCAGAGGGCGAGGGGAGATTCGAGAGTCGCTAGCGCGACTTTCACGGTAACGGTCATGCCTGTTTCCCTCCTCCCCAACCCCCTTCTCGCGGAGGTCCAGGGGAGATTCGGGAATCGCGCACGACTTTCACATTCAACAGCAAAGGAGAACATCATGAAAGTTCATCAACTCGTACTTGCCCTGCTTCTGTCCGCCAACCTCGCTGCCAGTTCTGCCAATGAGACCAAACCCGCCGCACCGGCCATGGTCTCCAGCGGCATGCTCACCGGCAGCAACGGCATGACGCTTTACATCTTCGACAAGGATGCCGCCGGTAGCGGCAAGAGCATGTGCAACGACGCCTGCGCCACCAATTGGCCGCCACACTTTGCGATGAGTGGCGATACCGCCAGCGGCGACTACAGCATCATCACCCGCGATGACGGGAAGAAGCAGTGGGCGTTGAAGGGCAAGCCGCTCTACTTCTGGTCCAAAGACCAGAAACCGGGCGACAAAACGGGCGATGGCTTCAATAACGTCTGGCACGTCGCCAAGCCCTGATCCATCACTTGTAAAGTGGAAAGCAGCGCGATCCTGGCCGAGATTCCCCGCCTGCGCCGTTATGCGCGGGCAATGCTCGGCGATCGCGCGGCGGCCGACGATCTGGTGCAGGACACGCTCGAACGGGCCTGGTTCAAGTTCCAGCAATGGCGAGTCGGCAGCGATCTGCGCGCCTGGCTGTTCAGCATCATGCACAACCTGCGCGTCGACCAACTGCGCCGCCCGTCCGTGCCCACACATTCAATTGATGAGGATGATTTCGAGTTGCCGACGCGTCCCACGCAGAGCGATGATCTGGAAATAAGCGATCTCGAATCGGCTCTGCGCCTGGTCCCGGATGAGCAGCGCGAAATCCTGCTGCTCGTTGCCCTGGAAGAAATGAGCTTTACGGAAATCGCCGCCGCGCTGGGGATTCCCGTCGGTACCGTCATGTCACGCCTGTCACGCGGGCGGGAAAGGCTGCGCATGATCATGGATGGCCAGCAGCCAGCTACCCGGCTGAAAGTCGTGCGATGAGCAAACTTCCGATCAGCGAAGCCGAGCTGCAAGCCTGTGTCGATGATGCGCTGCCCGAAGCACGGCGTACCGATGTCGCGGACTATCTGGCGACACACCCCGAAGATGCCGAACGGGTGCGCGCCTACCAGCTTCAGAAGCAGGCACTCAGGGCGTTGTTCAACCCGGTGCTTGCCGAGCCGTTGCCGGAAAATCTGAGTGCGCTGGCATCCCCTCCGCCGATTGCCGCCATCGCACCTCCCGCCAAGCCCTTCCTGGCGCGCTGGTCGCTGCAGCGCTTCGCCGCTGGCTTCCTTGTCGCACTATTCAGCGGCATTGCCGGCTGGCTGGCGCACGGCCAGTATGAGCCTGCGGAGGGCATCGCCAGAATGACCCCACTGCCCCGTCAGGCAGCGGTGGCGCACGCGGTGTTCAGCCCCGATGTACGTCGCCCGGTCGAAGTTAGCGCTGAAAATGAAGACCAGCTCGTTGCCTGGCTTTCCAAGCGCATGGGTACGCCGGTGCGCCCGCCCAAACTGGGTGCGCTCGGTTTCGAACTGATTGGCGGTCGACTGCTGCCTGGAAACGTCGGTCCGGTGGCCCAGTTCATGTATCAGGACGCCAGCGGGCAGCGGCTCACGCTCTACGTTTCCACCGAAAACACCAGCAACCACGAAACCGCTTTCCGCTTCGCGCAGGAAGGCACGGTCAATGTCTTTTACTGGATCGACGGCAAGTTTGGCTATGCAATTTCGGCCAGTATCGACAAAGGCGAACTGGCGCGCGTGGCGACAGCAGTTTACGAACAGATCGAACGCAAGTAACAACACACCCCAAGGAGACAGTGATGAATCAAAAAGTCAGATTGTCCGTAGTTGCCGCTTTGGCGATCACGACCGCAGGAATCAGTTCCGGGATATTCGCCGGGCAAAGTGTTCCCGACAAGAAAATGGGATTTTTCGTAACCAGTGTCGGTTCAGGAAAGGGCGCTGACCTGGGCGGACTGACCGGCGCAGACCAGCATTGCCAGGCACTCGCGCAAGCCGTCGGCGCCGGCAAGCGCACCTGGCACGCCTACCTGAGCACCAGCGCAACGGGACCCACGCCGGCGGTCAATGCCCGCGACCGCATCGGACATGGCCCTTGGTATAACGCCAAAGGCGTACTCATCGCGCGCAACGTGGATGAACTTCACAAGGCTAACAATCTCACCAAACAGACCGCGCTCACCGAGAAGGGCGAGGTGGTCAACGGGCGGGGTGACAAGCCGAACATGCATGACATGCTGACCGGCTCGGACGCACAGGGCCGGGCTTTCCCCGGAGACCTGGATACCACCTGCGGCAACTGGACAAAAAGCGGGGAAGGTTCGGCTCAGGTCGGTCATCACGACCGGATAGGGCTTGATGAAAAACTGCCCGCCAAGTCATGGAATCATTCGCATCCGTCGCGCGGATGCAGCCCCGAGGGGCTGCGCAGTTCGGGCGGCAGCGGTTTGTTTTATTGCTTCGCCGTCAAGTAACCCGCTACCGCGGGGTAGGGGGTTACACCCTTCTCCCGCGGGAGAAGGGCCGGGGATGAGGGCTTGCGACAATGGAATCACATCCAACTGAGGTTTTCAGGATGAAGGATTGGACCACGCGGGGCTAGACAGCAGACGCATTGCTATCCGGTTTGGCGATGTCACTATCTTTGGCTGACACCAGAGTGTCCTTGGCCTTTTGTGCCAGCTTTGTCTTGCGTCGCATCGCCTCGGCTTCGATTAGTTGTTCGAGAGAGCGAACCTCTGCCGGCTCCGAGCGATTGAACCGTTTGAAATAGCATCCGGCGATAAATTCCTGAAGCGGCACTTTCCACTGCTCCTGCTTTTGATTTGCTATCGAACCCATTTTCTTCGGATTCATTCCCAGTTCGCGGGCCATCTGGATGTGCGCGTGACTCAGCTTGAATCGACGCCTGGCATCGATCCACGGCTGGAATTTCAGAGGGATCTTATTCATCTTGGCGAGCTCGATTCAAGGAAACTTCCGGGCCTGTTGGCGGTAATAGAGTGCTTGGCAGCATGAGCTCTGACGTTTGAATTCACCGGACGCTGCGCGGCTTTATCGCGCAGCGTCCGGTGGAATGACGGGTTAGCGCTCATCTTCTTCAGTACCTGAATGCGCCCTTGCAATTCGGACAAACGAAGTCAATTTGCTCGGGAGTTGCGCTTACGGAGTGCCTACAGGTTGGGCACGTTACGGTTTTTGTGGGAACGGACGGCTGGTTCGTGATCGAGTTCTTTGGCGTGCCCACTGAAGCCGATGAAGGCTTCGGATTCTTGGTTTGTCGTGAGGCGGTTTTCAGTTGGGGTATCTCGGAGATGCTTGGTCTGCGAGTAGCTGAAATGCCTCGTTCTCTTAGGTGGGCGATGAGTGGGTCAAATCCGTTGTCCTTTGAAATAATGTGAAATGCCGCTGATGGGAAACGCGAGGACAACTGCCCAATCCAAAAGGCAATGTGAAAATCCAATGCGTTCTTGCCGTTTCCAGAAATCTTTACGTATGTCGCATTTGGACCCATTTGCTGGAGTGCGGACGCAATTTCAAATGACACTTTGGTTTGGCTGGCGCCAACAAATACGATGACGCTAAATTTGGCCTGTTCTACAGCCGACAGAGAGTCTGGCTGTACGTTTTCAAAGTCGATGAGTATGAAATTGGTGTTCAAGAGTGAGTCTTCCTCGTGATGGGCGTTAACGAAACGAATAGTCGACGACAAACATGTCGTCCAATCTGGCCGGATGTCCAATAAGCTGGGACACCGGACAGCCCTGAAGCCTTGCGCTGCAATGATCTAGCTCCTGTGCTTGCATATCCCCCCCCCTTTAACTGTGCCAACAAGCTGGACATTCCCCGTATTTGTTGAATATTGGGTAAATCGGCATAGCGGCATCAAGGGCGATAGCATACGCCAAGATAGTGCGACTGACTTCTATTTGGGAGCGAGACTGAGCAATGTGCTGGATAAAACGCCCCCTATCAATTCCCGTGCTTGCCTGCCGTCATCGACGCTCTGAATGGATCGGGGACGGCAGTTTGCGCTACTATGGCGATCGCCTAATTCCAGGAGTCCAGATCAAATGACCGCGCTATTCAACCCGCTCAAGCTTGGGGCGCTGACCGTCCCGAATCGCATCATCATGGCCCCGCTGACCCGTTGCCGGGCTGACGCCGAACACGTTCCGACAGCGCTGATGGCCGAGTATTACGCGCAGCGTGCCAGTGCCGGATTGCTTATTGCCGAAGCCACCATGGCGATGGAAGGCAACTCGGCATTCTGGATGGAGCCCGGAATCTACTCCCTCGCCCAAGTCGCCGGCTGGAAGCTGACGACCGATGCCGTGCATGCAGCAGGTGGCCGGATATTCCTGCAGATATGGCATGGCGGACGAGCCTGCCATCCGCTGCTCAATGCCGGCAACCAGCCTGTGGCGCCCAGCCCCATTGCCATTACCGGTGACGAAGTGAATACGCCGCAAGGCAAACAGCCTTATGTCGTCCCGCGCGAACTTGGCGATGACGAACTGCCAGGCATAGTCGCCGGATTCAGGAAGGCCGCCGAGAATGCCAAGGCCGCCGGTTTCGATGGGGTCGAGGTGCATGGCGCCAACGGCTACCTGCTCGACGAGTTTTTGCGCGACGGCGCCAACAAGCGTGTTGGCCCTTACGGCGGCGCGGTCGAAAACCGGGCGCGGCTGATGTTCGAAGTGCTCGAAGCCGTCAGTAGCGTCTGGGGCAGCGATCGGGTCGGGCTGCGCATCTCGCCGCTGAACAGCTACAACAGCATGATCGACAGCGATCCGGTCGGGCTTTCCACCTGGCTTTCTACCCGGCTCAACGACTTTGGTCTGGCCTATCTCCACGTCATGCGCAGCGATTTCTTTCAGCAGCAAAGCGGCGACGTGATGACTCCGGTTCGCGCGCATTACAAGGGTGTGCTGATTGGCAACATGGGCTATACCAGCGCAGAGGCCGAAACAGCGATTGCCGAGGGAAAGCTTGACGCCGTTGCCTTCGGTACCGGTTTCCTGGCCAACCCCGACTTGCCGGCCAGGATCAAGGCCGGGGCGCCCTTGAACCAGCCGAATCCAGCCACTTTCTATACCCCGGGGCCTGAAGGCTATACCGATTACCCGGCATTCAGTTCGTTGTAACGGCCGGATATGTCATTGCAGCAACAAGCAGGCACGGTTGCCGGCCCGGCTTCTGCAGAGTTTCTGGTGACCTGCCTGTGTGCGGAATGGTGTGGGACCTGTCGGGATTACAGGCCCGGCTTCGATGAGCTGGCAAAGCAGTTTCCGGATACCCGGTTTCGCTGGCTGGACATTGAAGAGCACGCCGACGATATGGGTGATCTGGATATCGAAAATTTTCCGACGCTGCTCATTCAGCGCCGGGAACTGGTGCTTTTCTTCGGAACGATGTTGCCCTACTTGAATCATTTGCAACGCTTGATCGAAACCTTCCTGGAGCAGACAGCGGAACAGAGCCGGGACTATGTTCTGTCAAATCCCGAGCGCTGTAGCTGGCAGGAGAATCAGGATCTTTCTCATCTTGGGCGCTAGAAGTTGCTGGCCGAAAATACCAACAACACTTCTTCTTGAGCAAGGGTTACCTGCTGAGAAATTAGCGGCGTTTCCGGCTTCGTCCACTACGTGCTTTTTCCCGGTGGAGGATTTTCTGCGCCGTCTTGTCGAGTTCAACCGGGTGCTCGGCTTCGAGAGCGCGCAAGCGTTCAGCCACCTCGCTCAAGGAGAGCGGGAAGCGTCCGCCCTTGCAGGCAAAGACAATCTTGTTGTCGCCATCATCCGCATCGACGACGACAGTTTTTTCATGGAACGAATCGCTGATCCTGCCGATATAACTGCCATAACCGGTATCGTCGGCGCACAGGTTGACGACGAGCACACCGCCTTGGCGCAAGGCGGCATGGCAGTGATCGTAAAAAGCGGCGCTGCATAATTGGCCGGGTTGCCCGCCGCTGTCAAAACCATCGACCAGCAGGACATCAAGCGATTCGATTTCGCAACGCACGAAATCGGCGCCATCGGCACAGATGATCCGGAAACGCTCGTTGTCCTGCGGGATGCCGAAGTCCTCGCGTAGCGCGATGACCTCGGGGGAAAGTTCAATCGCGGTAAAATCGCTGTCGGGGAGCCGGCGACAACAGTACTTGGCCAGTGATCCGCCACCGAGGCCGATCATCGCGATGCGCTCAGGCTTCGGCTGAAAGAGCAGGAAACCCATCATGGTGCGCGTGTAGTCGAGTATCAGCCGTTCGGGATCGGCCTTGAGCATGCGGCTCTGGATCGTCGGAAAGCCAAAGTGCAGCGTTAACTCGCCGTTCTCTTCGTACAGGAGGGGTGTTGCTGTAACGTAAGTGTCATGAGAATCTCTGATCATGGGAACATTATCGCAGCCCGAGCGCTCCAACTTGTAAAATCTCCCCGGTTTTCTTGACCGTTACAGATGTCAGTCTATGTTTGCAAGGTGCAGCTTTCATGCCCTTGCCACTTTATACTGGCTTTAATCAGACCACTACCTTGAGTACAAAAATGAAATCCACCGTCAATCCCGCTGAAGCACCTCTCGCCATCGCTACCAAGGATCTGAACGCGGCGATCAACCTGCGCCTCGCCCTTCTCGGTTTGCCGCTCGCCGCCGATGCCGGGGGGGCGTCGATTACCGGGCTGATGGCGCCGATCCTGGCCCGTCAGCGGGAGCTGAGTCGACGCCTTGCCGATCGTCTGTGTCCTGCCGATACGCGAATTCAGAATTTTCTGAAGGAGTATCTGGCGGATGTCGGGTCAGCGCCCCATCTGCCGGGCCGGACGCTGGTGCTCGATCAAGCGGGCCTGGCGCGTGGCCTGTCGTTGCCGGCGCATGGTGATTTTTTCAAGTCGCCGTTGCTCAGCAGCTACCGTCTGCGCAATGGCGTGCTGCACAATCCGGCCAATGATCGGCGCACCACGGCCGGCGTTTTTCACATCGCCGAGGGTGGTTTGCCGATTCCCGACGACAAGTTGGCGGTGCCGAAAGCAGTTTTTTCCAAACTGCTGGCCCTGGCGCTGAATCCCCCGGAAGAGTCGCTGCAACTACCGTTCACCGCAAGCGAGGCGGCACCGGCCAGTTGTTTCGTCTCGCTGCTCTTGCGCCCGCTGGTGGTGCCTGCCGTTCCCGGCTTTACCACCGAGAAGCGGATGGAAACCCGCTTCTTCGTTCCCGGTGCGCTGGTTTCCAATCTCGATTTTGTCGAAAGCATTTTTGGCAACGCTGGCGATCCTTACCTGCCGGAGAATGATGCTTCGCTCGATCCCGATAGCTGGACCGGCCATACCGGTTGCGTGATTCTCGCGCCGCATCTGACGCATGTGCCCAAGCACCTGCTCGGCCTTCCGCACTGGGACGCCGCCACCGCGCTGCAACGGCGCGACGGCATGTGCTACAAGAGCGAAACCGAGCTCTATAACGGGGGCAGTGCATTCAAGCTGTGCGCCCGGGATCAGCGCGGCGTGATAGTGACCATCATCGCCGACAACTATTTCGGTTACTGCAAGAAGGAAGTGAAAACGCAGATCAGCTATTCGGCGAATCTCTTTGGCTCTGCCGAGGAAGAGCATTCCGGCGGTGCGCTGGTTTTTCCGAGTTACAACGAGGGGCTGGAATATACCGACCTGACGGCGGATGACGGCTACTCGCTGCAGGAGGTGCTGGCGCGCGATGCCGAGCGTTTTGAACTTCAGCCCGCCGGGCATGCGCTTGATCGTACCCAGCAGCATATAGTCCTGGTGCCGGAAAAATCGACCTTCAGCCTGCGTACCCAGACTGTTTCCTGGTCGACGCCTGGCGGCAAGTCGTCCTCGATCAGGCTGCAGGCCGGGAAAACCTACATGGGACCCAATGGCTACCGGATGCAGATGGAGCCATTGGGTGCCGACCGCCATCAATGGAACCTCGTCGGCACCTCGGCGGAAGTGACCGCCTGCCACAAGCCGGCGACCGTTTCCGGCGGTGGCAAGTCGGAGATATCCAAGGCGATTTCGGATGCCATCCTGGTCGGCTATGTTTACGTGGCCGACCTTGAAAAGGATATGGATGCCGTTGCCGCCATTCTTGCGCGCGATTTCTCCGAACGTTTCAGTGATCTGGAGAAGAACGGCGCTGACCACCGCCTGATTCTGAGCCGGGAGCGCTCCATGGGCAGCGTCATCAAGCTGCTGACACCGTCGAGCCGCGACTATGACGAGGCTTACAACACTTGGCTGCGCGCCATCCCGCAACACGTCAAGGAACTTGTTTTCGTGGTCAAGCGGTACCACCGGGCGGAATGGGGCGATGACTGGCGAAGCCATTATTCGGTCGACCTGATCAACGGCCGTCCTGGCTATGCGCTGAAGCTCGATGGGCGCACGCTGAACGTGAATACCTTGCGTGTAGGGTTCGAGAAAGACGGTTCCTGGCGGGTCTTCGGTTTGCGCCATGACTTCCATCCGGCCAGCAAAGTACAGACCGAAGACGACATCACGGCCAGCGTGGTCGCACCTGCCGGGCTGCTTGCGGGAGAGGACGGGGCGTTCTCGCGGAAATTTGTGCAGAATTGCGAATACCGTCTGTTCCAGAGACCGGATGACGCCATTCACCGCGGCTATGATCGCCAGGCCGAGGCCGACATCGCCACCCCCGGAACCTTTATCTCCAACTTCCAGCCGCTTGATGGCACGGATGCGCGTGAACTGGTTGAAGATGCCATCGGTTTCAGTGCCTTTACCATTCCCATGCAGCAACTGATTGAAGCCGCTGCCGCAGCGCCCGAGGGTTCGTCGCCAGCCTATTTCGTATCATCGGCGCACCCACGGCTGGTCGATGGCAAACCGTCAAAGAACCCGCGTTATTTACAGTTGCGCCCCGACGTTGCGCGCCCGCAAGACACGGCCGTTGCCGATCTGGCCATGCGCTTGTTCCGCAAACAGTCGAGTGCCGAGCCGCTCATTACGCCGGTGCATGTGGTGGCCGCCGGTCGCCGCAACAATCCTCCGGAGGGCGGCATCCGGGCTCTTTGTCCCTACAATCCGCTGCACTACATGGAGTTGCCCGAACTGTTTATCGAGTTCATCAGCTCGATGACCGGAAAGTCGCCTTCGACGACCGGGGCGGGTTCCGAAGGCGCGCTGACCAAGGGGCCGTTCAATGCGCTCCCGGCGATCATCGACCTCAATGCCGCCTTCGTCTCTTTCGCACTCACCGGCTACGACGGGTGGGTTTCCTCTGCCGGTTACGTCGGGCCGAAAGTGCGCGTCGAGCACGATGTCAGTTTGCTGGTGCCCGAGGTTTTCGCACGCATGAGCCCGAGCGAGCGCAACGCGCAAAACCTGATCGCCAGAGGCGCACTGGAACGTGTGGTGGATTTCGAACACGCTGGCCAAACCGTTCTCGCCAGTCGGCTCGGCTACCGGATGACCTCGCGCCTGGCGAGTACCTACTTTGGCCGGGTTTTCCTGCATCCGCACGCGGTGTTCACCGATGAAATGCTGCGCCCCGAGTTGCAGGATATGGACATCTTTGCCGACGGCGTGGCCAATATCGTGGCGACGCATCAGCGCGTTGCCGAAAGCTACTTCACCGACGGCAGCATTTCGCTGGCCTGCCCGCCGCTCAGAGCCTTGCTTGAAATCATGGCGCACGGCAAAAGCGAACAAGGCCATGGGCTCGAGTCGCCGGAAGTACGTTCGTTGTTCACTCGTGAATGCGTACTTGCCAGCAACTGGTACGCGGCACGCCTCGATGCCAAGCAGCGCAGTGACGAGGCGCGGTTGACACGTGCTGTGGCCTCGCTCTACGAGTTTCTTGATCGTCCCGACAATGCCGGGGTGGCTACCCGCCTGGGGCTGGCGGCGCGACGCGCCAAGGCCCAAGGCGAGCGGGTCCGCGTCGGCTCGGCGGAATATCGTGCCGGGCTGGTCGGCACCATCGGCCTGCAGCCGCTAGATGACGTTCGGTGAGTTTCAGGCTGCGGGGATTGTTTTTTCTGTACGTACTGGCTCTGGCCTTTTCCGCCGCGGCCGATGATGCGCTGTCGGCTTTGTCTGCCTCGTCCGATCCTCAGTTGGGCGATTGCGTCATGTTCCGCGAAGGTGGCGTCGGCCTTGTTCTCAAGACGCCGACGTATTGGCTGAAAGGTACGGTGGCCAAAATTTCCCACGAGCGACGGCAGGCGGGTCGTTGCCCGGAAATCGGCAAGCTGATTCAAACCTACACCCGCGACGACTGGGTGCGTATGGCTGCGGCCATGCCTTGTGTCGATAACGATTCAGATGTGCGAGAAGTGGATGTACTGCGCCTCAGCGTGTCAGTCGAGGAGTGGGAGACGCCGTGGTCGAAGCAGCATGGAACCACCGGTTGGCTGTTTCGCGGGTATTTCCTCGACAAGCCTTTGAAACAAGGCGGGCTGATCGACATGGACGCGACATGGCTGGAGCATTGCGAGCCTCGCACGTGAGTGCAAGGCCGTAACCGCTAGCCTGCATGCTGCGTGGTACTGCTGCGAAAAGGGGAATTCGTTTCGCTGTTACGTATTTGGCTTTGCTGATGAGGAGTTTTGCTTCTCCATCGCTTCTTGCATTTGCTGTTGCATTTGCGTTTGCAACTGTTGCATCAGTGCCCACGGCCACATTGCGGACTGCAGAGGATCGACGGTGCTGTCCTTGGCGTCGGGAGCTTTCGGCGATTTGGCGAACGGTAAGCTTGCCGCTACTACCTGATCAGGCTTGATGTTGCTGATCTGGCGGACCGCATTGAGTGTGCTGCACTGCATCTCAAGGGTCTGGATGGTCAACTGCAGCATCGACAGGTTCATCTTTAGCCAGCCTTCGACCGCTTTGAGGTCGACCAGCCGCTTTTCCAGTTCGTCAACATCGAAAGTCGGTGTGACCATCCCTGGTAGAGAAAAGCCCATTTTCCCCCAGAGGTTCCGGGTAAAGTCAAGCGGGTCGTTTGAAGCGCTGCTGTTCGACATGTCGAAACTCCGGTAAGGTAATTTGTCTATCATAGCGCAAACTTCGTTGCGGGATGTGCCTTGCTTAATGTTAAAGTAATGCTTGATCATTACCCAATCTCATTCGCCACCATGGTTAAATTACTCGTTGTTGAAGATCACGCCTTGGTCCGGGAGGGGCTGGTACAGACCTTGCGTCAGTTGGAAGAAGGCGTTGAGATTTTCGAAGTGGCTGATCATGATGGGGCGAGCGCCCTGCTAGAGCAAGAACATCATTTCGATTTGATGGTGCTTGATCTCGGGTTGCCCGGGATAGATGGGCTTTCCTGTCTGAAGACTTTCCGCCAGAGCTATCCGGCAATGCCCGTCGTCATTCTGTCTGCCTACGACGATGCGTTAACCGTGAGCAAGGCAATGAAATGCGGTGCTGCCGGCTTTGTTCCAAAAACTTACTCCAGTGAACGGTTGTTGGCGGTGTTGCGTGAAGTGCTGGCCGGTGGCGCATTCACGCCGGATCTTTTGCCGAGCACTTATGCCCCGAACTCGCCGTACCCGCTGATTGGTGGTGATGAAGATCCGTTGGATTACGGGTTGTCCAAGCGACAGGCAGAAGTGCTTGGCCTGATGGTTAGCGGCAAGTCCAACCGGGATATCGCAGGACAACTCGGCTTGTCCGAGGGGACAGTCAAAATTCATCTCACTGCGATATTCAAGGTGCTTGGAGTTTCGAGCAGAACCCAAGCCATGGTCGTCGTTGCACGCCATGGCATCAGGTTTTGATCATTGCAATCAGCGCTGGTAGCAGTACAGCCTGGTATGCCTTGCATCGTCAATCTCGACGACGCTGCTGGCGGCAACTCCCGGAATCGCAAAACTGTTGCTGATAAAGAGGCTTCCGGGACGCATCTCGCCCTGAATCTTTTCCCATAGAGCGGGCATGGGGGCAGGGGAAAGAAAAGCGTAAACCACATCGTACCCTGCAAGATTGACTCGCCAGATGTCACCCCAGCGCCATTTGCAGTTAGCCAGACCGGCCGTGCGGAAATAACCGGCTAGCCAAGTGGCAGGTGCATTTTCGACTCCGGTGAATTGTGTTTCCGGCTGTGCCTTGGCCAACGGGAGCACTACGCTGCCGATGCCAGCCCCGAGGTCGATAAAGCGCATGCCCGGGCGGGTTGGCATGAGTTGGGCCAAGGCGGCTGCGGTATCATTGTTGGAAAGGTAGAGCGGTATCTGGCCGGAGAGTGCGCCGCGATAAACCAGCAGCAGAAGAATGAAAGCCAGCAAAAACCAGCCTGGGTCAATCGACAACGCGGAAATTCCCCAAGCCAGCGGGGCGAACAGCGCATGGATCAGCCACCACCACCAGGGTTGGCGTGTGAGAATGGCGATCAGCAGGGCGACTGCGCCGATTGCCAAGGCGGTTTCCGGCCAAGGCAACTCTTCACCGCGGAAGCCAAAGTACGGCCATGCCAGCGAAAGCACGGAAAATACTGCAGCGCACTGCAATGTCAGTTGGCGCATGTGCGGACGAGTCTGCTGGCCAATTTGCAGATCGATGCCTTTGTCAGGCTCAGAGGGTGATGAAGGCAATGCCTTGCTCCGCAGTGTGACCCAGTATTGTATCCCGTGCCGCTCTGATACGTTCGGCAAGCCATCCGTAAAAGCGCAATAATAGATGCAAATCGGCTCGCTTCCTGCTATGATATTGCCCGGCTCGAAATAAACTGTTTGACAATCTTTGGTTGGGGCGTCACACTTTTGGGTTCTGAGTTGGAGGGATACCCAAGCGGTCAACGGGATCAGACTGTAAATCTGACGGCTCTGCCTTCGAAGGTTCGAATCCTTCTCCCTCCACCAAGTATGTAGCTGTAGGTGGTTTTGATTGGTTTTGCTGCGGGTAAATGGTTGCGCGGGTGTAGCTCAATGGTAGAGCTGAAGCCTTCCAAGCTTAAGACGAGGGTTCGATTCCCTTCACCCGCTCCACGCTGCGGCTGGAAAATTGTTTTGGGTTGCAAGCAGGATGCCCATGTAGCTCAGTGGTAGAGCACTCCCTTGGTAAGGGAGAGGCCGGCAGTTCAATCCTGCCCATGGGCACCAATGTTGATGCACCAAATTTTTTTAACTTCTAACGTTTTGAGGTACCGGCAATGGCTAAGGCAAAATTCGAACGTACGAAGCCGCACGTAAACGTCGGCACGATT
>NZ_JBMOJE010000121.1:0-13653 GCF_049316945.1 Propionivibrio sp.
AATGAATAGCGCATTTATCCGAGCGTGCTTCACCGCACTTGCTCTATCCGGAGTAGCACTCCCTGCCTGGGCTGGCGAATCAATCATGGTTGCCGGCATTCCGCTTGATTTCATACTTTTTGCGTGCACCTTGCTGGGTGTTGCGCTGTTTCACAACTCCACGCTCTACGTCGGACTCACCGGCCTGGTGACGATCACGCTTTACAAACTCATTTTCACCGGTTTCAAGACCGGTGATGGCCTGGCCGGTCTGGCAACTCACTTCCAGCACGAGTGGGTGGTGCTGGCCAATCTTTTCTGCCTGCTCATGGGCTTCGCCCTGCTCTCGCGCCACTTCGAAAAGAGCCACGTTCCGGCCATCCTGCCCAAGTATCTGCCCGACGACTGGAAGGGTGGCTTCGTCATGTTGATTATGGTCTTCGTACTTTCCAGTTTCCTCGACAACATCGCCGCCGCGCTGATCGGCGGCGCCATGGCGCACCAGTTGTTCAAGGCCAAAGTGCATGTCGGCTTCCTCGCGGCGATTGTTGCTGCCTCCAATGCCGGCGGCTCCGGCTCGGTGGTTGGCGACACGACAACGACGATGATGTGGATCGACGGCGTCAGCCCGGTTTCGGTATTTCACGCCTACGTCGCGGCCATAGTCGCTCTGGTCATCACTGCCTACTTCGGCGCCAAGCAACAGCACGCCTATTCGCCGATCATCAAGCATGTGCACAGCCACACCAGGGTCGACAAGCCACGGATCGGCATCGTTGTGCTGATTCTGGTCTTCGCCATCGTTACCAACATCGTGATCAATGTGAAATTCACCGCGCTGGCCGATGTTTTCCCCTTCATCGGCGTTGCCGTCTGGGTGGCGATATTTCTCTCCGTTCCAGTGCGCCGCCCGGACTGGGAACTGCTGCCGGAAACCTTCAAGGGATCGATCTTTCTGCTCTCGCTGGTCACCTGCGCGTCGATGATGCCGGTCGAGAAACTTCCGCCGGCGTCGGCCCTCGCCGCGCTTAGCCTGGGCTTTGTCTCGGCGGTATTCGACAATATCCCGCTCACCGCGCTGGCGCTCAAACAGGGTGGCTACGACTGGGGCGTTCTGGCCTATGCCGTCGGCTTTGGTGGTTCGATGATCTGGTTCGGTTCATCGGCCGGCGTGGCGCTCTCCAACATGTATCCGGAAGCCAAGTCGGTCGGCAACTGGCTGCGTCACGGCTGGCACGTCGCCCTGGCCTACGTCGTCGGCTTCGCCTTCCTCTACTTCACGATCGGCTGGAATCCGGACCCACCGCACAAGAACATTGGCAGCGTGCAGGTAGAGTCCGTAGCGCCTGGAGTGGCACCGGCCACGCATTAAATCAAGAATGTCTTCATCAACGACGCCACCCTCCGGGGTGGCGTTTTTGCGTCAGAGGCTGTGAAAAAATACCTGGCCCCCCACCGCAGAGGCGCAAAGGAGCAAAGGTTTCGCAAAGAAAACCCTTTGCAAACAAGGGGGGTTCTTCGCGTTTTCTTTGCCCCTTTGCGGCTTTGCGGTGGATTTTTGATTTTTTCACAGGCTCTCAGGGGTCATATCCGGGTCGTGGTTATAATCGAGACGTCGTCATTTCTTGCCCAACTTTCTTGATCAGACGCACTTGAATACCAGTTTCCACCTCTTTGCCATCCTGGCCGTGCCCTTGGTGGCCAGCCCGCTGCCGCTGCTGATGCAGCGCTGGGGGCGCCGCTATGCCGCGCTGGCGGCTGCGGTGGTGATGGCGACCTGCCTGATCCTGCTCTCGCCGCTGGTCGGGCCGGCCCTCGCGGGGCACGTCGAATTCGTCCGTCTGGCCTGGCTGCCGGCCTATGGTCTGGATTTCAGCCTGCGCCTTGATGGCCTCGGATTGCTCTTCTGTTTCCTGATTCCCGGCATCGGCCTGCTGGTCGTCCTTTACGCCTACTACTACCTGCCCGAAAGCGATGCACTCGGACGTTTTTACTCGCTGCTGCTGCTGTTCATGGCCGCCATGCTCGGCGTCGTGCTTTCGGAAAACCTGATTCTGCTGCTCGTCTTCTGGGAAATCACCAGTCTTTCATCGTTCCTTCTAGTCGCTTACAAACACGAACTGCACGACTCGCGCAGCGGCGCCAGCATGGCGCTGGCGGTCACCGGCGGCGGCGGACTGGCGCTGTTCGCCGGCATCCTGCTGCTCGGCCATATCGTCGGCAGTTACGAACTATCGGCGGTGCTGCAGGCTGGCGAGCGCATCCGGGTACACCCACTTTACGCCCCGACGCTGATCCTGATCCTGCTCGGGGCGTTCACCAAGTCGGCGCAGTTCCCCTTTCATTTCTGGCTGCCCAACGCCATGGCCGCGCCGACGCCGGTATCGGCTTACCTGCATTCGGCGACCATGGTCAAGGCCGGCGTCTTCCTGCTCGCCCGGCTGCATCCGGCGCTGGCCGGCAGCGAACTATGGTTCTGGCTGGTCAGCGGCACCGGGGCAATGACCCTGGTCTATGCGGCGGCGACAGCATTTTTTCGCCACGACATCAAGGGGCTTCTGGCCTATTCGACGATCAGCCATCTCGGCCTGATCACCCTCCTGTTCGGGCTGGATACGCCGCTGTCGGTCGTTGCCGGCGTTTTCCACATGATCAACCACGCCATTTTCAAGGCTTCGCTGTTCATGGCTGCCGGTGTCGTGGACCACGAATGCGGCACACGCGACATGCGCCGCGTCAACGGCATGTTCCGCTACATGCCGATCACCGCAACGCTGGCCATCGTCGCCGCCGGCTCGATGGCCGGCGTACCGCTGCTGAACGGCTTCCTGAGCAAGGAAATGTTTTTTGCCGAGACAGTGGATTACCCGGCTTTCGAGCAGATGCGCTGGCTGCTGCCGCTTTTTGCCACTGTCGCCGGCATGCTGGCGGTGGCTTACTCGTCACGCTTCATCCACGACATTTTTTTCAACGGCGAACCGGTTGATCTGCCCCGAAAACCACACGAACCGCCGCGCTGGATGCGCGCGCCGATCAAGGTGCTGGTCATACTGTGCTTGCTGGTCGGTATTTTCCCGAACTGGAGCGTGGCCCCCATTCTCGCTGCGGCGGCCGCCGCCACCCTGCAAACTCCCCTGCCCGCCTACCAACTGGCTTTATGGCATGGCTTCAACCAGCCTTTCATCATGAGTCTGCTGGCGCTGGGCGGTGGTGTCCTGATCTATGCGCTGCGCGCGCCCTTGTTTGCCTGGTATGAGACAAGGACACACCGCCAGGTGCTACTGATCTTCGAGCGTTTTTTTGTAACCATTACCCGACTCTCCGGGAAAATCGTGGCGAAAATCGACAACGGCTCGCTGCAGCGCTATAGCGCGTTGTTATTTATCTTTGTTCTGCTGCTTGGCGCCTGGAGCAGTTGGTCGGGTTGGTCGGTGACCGGTGAAGCCGTTGCCTACCAGACTCAACCCGCCGACGCACCCGCGCTGCTGGCTTTCGCCGCCCTCGCAGTGGCCGCCCTCGGCGCCACTTTCCTGCATCGGCAGCGCTTGCTGGCGATCGTGCTGGTCAGCGTTGTTGGCCTGGTCGTAGCCCTGACCTTCGTGCGCTTCTCCGCCCCCGACCTGGCCTTGACGCAAATGGCCGTGGAAGCAGGAACCATCCTGCTCATGCTGCTGGTGCTTTACTACCTGCCGCAGAAAAACAGGCCGGAAACCGGCAAGACCCGGAATTACCGTGACCTGCTGATCGCGCTAAGTGCAGGTGGCGGCCTCGGCTGGGTCAGTTGGCAGATGCTCGGCACACCCTTTGAAACAATCTCCGGCTTCTATCTCGAGCACTCGCTCCTGGGTGGGGGCGGCGCCAATGTGGTCAACGTCATCCTGGTCGACTTCCGTGGCTTTGACACGCTGGGAGAAATCACCGTGCTGGCCATGGTGGCGCTGGCCGCCCATGTGCTGCTTGATGGTCTGGTGCTGAAGGCGCCTACCCGCGATAGCGAAGGACGCTTGTGGTCGACAGAAGCCAATTCGCTCCTGCTCACGATGATGATGCGCCCGCTGCTGCCGCTGGCGCTCACCGTATCGGTCTTCGTTTTCATGCGTGGGCACAACGTTCCGGGTGGCGGCTTCGTCGCCGGGCTGATCACCGGGGTGGCGCTGGTCATGCAGTATCTGGCCAATGGCATCAGCCTCACACAGCCGCTGATGCCGCGCCACCCGCCGCGCCTGCTCGCGTTTGGGCTGTTCATGGCGTGCGGTATCGGGCTGGCGAGCGTGTTCCTGGGCCGTCCCTTCCTGACCAGCGCACATGGTCATGTTCACCTGCCTTTGCTCGGTGACGTCGAGCTGGCTACCGCCATGGTCTTTGATCTCGGGGTGTATGTGGTGGTGGTGACTGTGGTGCTGACGGTGCTCTCCGAACTCGGTCGCCTTTCGCTGCGCGCGCATTCAGAGGGCGGTGGCCACTGATGGAACTGCTCGTCGCCATGGCCATCGGCCTGCTCACCGCCTGCGGCATCTATCTGGTGCTGCGCGAACGCACCTTCCCGGTCATCCTCGGACTTTCGCTGCTTTCCTATGCCGTCAATCTGTTCCTGTTCGCCAGTGGGCGGTTGCGCATGGATGCGCCGCCGCTGATCCGCGCCGGCGCAATTTATACCGACCCGCTGCCGCAGGCGCTGGTACTC
The DNA here is from genome assembly GCF_049316945.1 of Propionivibrio sp. Taxonomy (GTDB): domain Bacteria; phylum Pseudomonadota; class Gammaproteobacteria; order Burkholderiales; family Rhodocyclaceae; genus Propionivibrio. The sequence continues at coordinate 4,664 of NZ_JBMOJE010000121.1, forward strand.
ACCGCCATCGTCATCGGCTTCGGCATGACCGCCTACCTGGCCATGCTGGCGCTGCGCGCCCTTTCGGAATCGGGTGATGATCACGTTGATGCCCGAGACGAAGAGGACAGGCCATGAACCTAGAAAAGGCAGTTGACCACAGCGAACACAGCGGAAAAACAATGAAAAACGGAGACTTTACGCCGTGCCCGCCGTGTTCGCTGTGGTTAAACTGAGGTTTTAAGGATGAACCAGCACGCGCCGATCCTGCTTATCCTCATCCCTTTTCTCGCCGCGCTGCTGCAATTGCTGCAGCCGCGCCTGCCGTTCCAGCGGGCTATTGGCCTGCTGGCCAGCCTGCTTGGCGTCGCCGCGACGGTATGGCTGACCTTGCTTGCCGACGACGGCATGCTGCGCGTTTATGCCCTGGGTGGCTGGTCGGCTCCGTTCGGCATTGTCCTCGTGGCAGATCGTCTTGCCGCTGGAATGACGCTGCTGACAACCTTGCTTGGCTTGTGTTGCCTGCTCTACGCCAGTGGCGGATTCGATGCCAGGGGCCGCTTTTTCCATCCGCTTTTCCAGTTGCAGATCCTTGGGCTGAACGGCGCCTTCCTGACCGGCGACCTGTTCAACCTGTTCGTCTTCTTCGAGATCATGCTGCTCGCCTCCTACGCCCTGCTGGCGCAGACCGGCGGCCTGGCGAGAACACGTGCGGAGATCGCCTACGTCGTCCTCAACCTGCTCGGTTCAAGTATTTTCCTGATCGGCCTCGGCCTGCTCTACGGCACGCTGGGGACGCTCAATCTGGCCGATGTCGCCTATCGGCTGAGCCTGCCGGGAATCCTGGTGCCGGGGGTGCGACTGGCGCTGGTGCTGCTGGTTTCGGTGTTCGTCCTCAAGGCCGCCCTGCTACCGCTTTCGTTCTGGCTGCCGCACACCTACGCCGCCGCACCGGCGCCGGTTGCCGCCCTGTTTGCCATCATGACCAAGGTCGGGATTGTCGCCCTGCTGCGACTTCAGGTCATCGCCATTTACCCCGCACAACCGGATCTGCTTGATGGCTGGCTGACCACGCTGGCACTGGCTACGGTGCTGTTCGCCGTACTCGGTGCGCTGGCGGCAAAAAACATGAAGATGCTTGCGGCCTGGCTGGTTCTGCTCTCCGCCGGCACCCTGCTGGTCGTCCCGGCGCAGGCCAGCGCCGAAGTCAGCGCGGCCGGGCTGTTCTACCTGGTGCACTCGACCTTCGCCGGCGCCGCATTCTTCCTGCTCGCTGATGTCATCGCCGAGCAACGCGGAGCGGCTGGAAACGCCTTCGTTCCCGGTCAGAACCGGCTACCGGCATGGAGTGGAATCGCCTTCCTGATGGTGGCGATGACGTTGGTCGGCCTGCCCCCGTTTTCGGGTTTTATCGGCAAGTTGATGTTGCTTGACGCCCTGCGTGGAGTCGAAGCCGGAGTCGTCATCTGGGCGGTTCTGCTGAGCGCATCTCTTCTGGTGATGATGGCACTGGTACGCGGTGGCAGCACGCTGATCTGGGAAAACGGGCCGAGCGCCTGTGAAAATATCAAGAATCCACCGCAGAGCCGCAAAGGCGCAGAGAAAACGCAAAGGAAATCCCATGTTTTTAAAGGTTTTCTCTGCGAAATCTTTGCGCCTTTGCGGCTCTGCGGTGGGTGTTCCGGCATTTCTTCACAGCCTCCGGGCAATGCAGACTCCCCAAAAATCGGCTGGCGCCGCCTCGGCGCAATGCTCTGCCTGATAGCTGCCGGCCCATTGCTGGCACTATTCGTGCAACCGATTGCCGGCTACGCACAACGTACCGCCACCCAACTCCACGACGCCAACGCCTACATCCACGGCGTCCTCGGAAACGATCCGGCTTCGATTCAGCGAGAAAGCAGGGAGTAGTTGCCATGCTCAATCGACTCATCCCGCGCCCGGTTCTCTCACTTACGGTCTTGCTGCTCTGGATCGCCATCACCAATGCCGCATCGCTCGGCCTGCTGCTGCTTGGCGGGGTGCTGGCGGTGCTAATTCCGCGCCTGACCGACCCTTTCTGGCCGAAGGCGCCACGGCTGGTTCATCCGCTGCGTGCGCTGCGCTTTCTCGGAATGTTTGTGCTGGATATCGTCGTTGCCAACTGGGACGTTGCCCGTCGTGTCATCGGGCCACTCGACAAGCTCTCGCCCGCCCTGGTTGAAATCCCGCTCGACCTGCGCGATCCATTCCTGGTGGCGCTACTCGGCAGCATCGTTTCGCTGACTCCGGGCACGGTCTCCATCGACATCGACGAGAAGCACTGGGTGCTTCTCGTTCACGCGCTTGACGCACCCGACCCACAAGCGCTGATCGAAGAAATCAAAAATCGCTACGAAGCGGCGCTCAAGGAGATGTTTGCATGCTGATACAGGCCATCGAAATCGCTGCTGCCCTGATCGGACTGGCCATGATCCTGAGTTTCTGGCGACTGTTGCGCGGTCCCGACATCCTCGACCGCATCCTCGCACTCGACACCCTGACCATCAACGCCATCGCCCTGCTCGTTCTCTTCGGCCTGCATACCAACAGCACCACCTACTTCGAGTTGGCGCTACTGATGGCGATCATGGGATTTGTCGGCACCGTTGCCTTGTGCAAGTACCTGCTGCGCGGAGACCTCATCGAATGAACGTTTTCACCGAAACCCTGGTGTCCGCGCTGGTTGTCATCGGCGCGCTATTCGTGCTGTTGGGGTCGTACGGTCTGGCGCGCCTGCCGAATTTCCTGATGCGCCTGCATGCGCCGACGAAAGCGACCACCCTCGGCGTCGGCGCCCTGCTGCTGGCCTCGGCGATCTACTTCACGGTTACAGGACCAGAGGTCAGCCTGCACGAAGCGGCCATCGTCCTGTTTCTGCTGATCACCGCGCCGGTGACGGCACAGTTGCTGGCCAAGGCGGCGCTGCACCGGGAGGGGAAAAGCGGGAATAAAAAAACAGGATTTGCGGAAAAATCTGTTTAAGAGATTCGGGGTGTATGGGCAATCAACTGTTGCCGGGCGTTTCAACGGGGCGTTTGACGCGCCGATGCTGCCGTTTTGGCTGACGACCATCCGACCGCCCCTCCTGCGGGCGCCCTTCCTGCGGTGGCCGCGTATCCGGCCTTGGGCCGTTGTTCTTTACACCCTGATTACGGTCGGGGCGACGAACCTGCGGCGACGACCCCAGCCGCCTCTCCGGCTGCTGCCGGTCCGACTCACGATTTCCGGGTGCCGTACGGATTTCGAGTTCGTTCAACTCATCCCATTGTTCATCGGTGCGATCCCGCTCAGGGATGGCAGTCAGTTCGCGAATCCGACGGCGCGGATCAATAGGTTCTGGATCATTCATGTCGACATTATGAACTACACCACCGCCCTCATTCAATACTCCGAAGAAATCAAGCACGCTGAAAAATTCAAAACGATCTATTTAGCGCCTCTTTCAGCCCTATAATCCTTTTCTTTTTTTTGAGTCCTCCCCTCATGTGGTTCAGAAACCTCCAACTCTATCGCCTGCCAAAAAACTGGGCAAGCGACACCAGTAAACTTGAAGAACAGCTTTCAACCCTGACGCTGCAACCCTGCAGTGCCACTGATTTGCAGAGCATCGGCTGGGTACCGCCGCGCGATGGAGGCACGCTTGTCCATGCCGTCAACCAGCAGTGGTTAATGGCCCTCGGCGTCGAACAAAAACTGCTGCCCGCCTCGGTGGTCAAGCAGTTTGCCGATGATCGGGCGAAAGCGATCGAGGAGGCCGAAGACCGCCGCGTTGGCCGCAAGGAGATGCGCGAACTTCGCGAATCGATGACCATCGAACTGCTGCCGCGTGCCTTCATTCGTCGTCGCACCACCTTTGGCTGGATCGATCCAATTAACGGCTGGCTGATCATCGACGCCGCCTCCCCGGCCAAGGCCGAGGAGTTTCTTGAGCATCTGCGCAAATCCGTCGATTCTCTGCCGGCCAAATTGCTCCAGGTCACCCAATCGCCCTCGGCGGCAATGACTGGCTGGGTTGCCGATGGCGAGGCGCCGAGCGGCTTCACCCTCGACCAGGATCTCGAATTGCGCTCCGCTGAAAACGCGACGGTACGCTATGTCAAGCACACGCTGGAAGGCGAGGAAATCCGCCAGCATATCGCTGCCGGCAAGGTCGTGACGCGACTGGCCATGACCTGGGGCGACCGCATTTCCTTTCTGCTCAACGAAAACCTGCAGATCAAGCGCCTTGCCTTCCTCGACATTCTCAAGGAACAAGCCGATGGTCAGGCAGAGAACGAAGATGAACGCTTCGACATCGATTTCACGCTGATGAGCGGCGAAGTCGCACGTCTGCTTGATGATCTGCTCGAAGCGCTGGGTGGTGAGCTGGTCAAGTAAACCTGCACGCCTGCGACCAGCCCGTCGAGCCATCAAGGTGCCAAAAAGCTCATCCGTTGAGCTAGAGATACCCCGGCAAGTCCCGTGGTTCCTTTATCTGATCGAATGTCTTGACGGCAGCATCTACACCGGCATCACGACCGACGTTGCGGCGCGCTACGCCGCACACGCCTGCGGCAATGGCGCCCGCTACACACGCTCGCACCCGCCGGCCAGACTTCTCGCCAGCGTTGAATACCCGGACCACTCCAGCGCACTGAAGGCCGAATACCGGGTCAAACAACTGAAATCCGGGGCGAAGCGTAGATTCGTTACCGAATTGTCTTTAAGCGCGACCGGGTTCACGGCCGCCAATATCACTGAGAGTCTTTGGAAAAAGGCTATCCGGATTCCATGATCAATTCGCGCATGGTGTTGTGCAACGCAACAAGTTTATAGTCGGCGGGTATGTTGTACGGTGAAGCCGAATGGCGGCCATAGAACCTGGCACACTCCATTTTCTTGGCTCACGGTCGGCTTCGAGGCGGTTGCCGTCAGCCAGCCTCGAAAACTGAACGACTAGAATCAGTTGAAGCAGATCTTGAGGTATTACCGTTTCGTCATCCTTGATTTTCGTCCGAGGGAATTCGAAGTGGTCATACAGGGACCGATCCTCACGGCTGATCGACGCGCTCCGTCATTTCCTTTCCCGCCTTGAAGAGGGGGACGTGCTTCCCGGGAACCTCCACCGTCTCACCGGTACGGGGATTGCGTCCGGTGCGAGGCGGATGATGGTTGAGCGCGAAGCTGCCGAAGCCACGGATCTCTATATGACCCCTTCCCCACAGGGTCGCGGCCATCCGCTCTAGGATCACCTTGACCGCAAACTCCGTATCCTTCGCCGCCAGTTGAGGGAAGCGTACCGCCAGCCGGTCGATCAAGTCGGAACGTGACATCGATAGCCCTTTCAGTAGAGTAGCCAAGCCCCAGCGTCTCCGAGCCCGAGGTGGCCTTGACACCATTTTCATAGTATAGATTCCTACACTCGACCATTTTTCATGACGGGTGGCCGAAATGATCAGCGCGGGTAGGCAAAGAAGCCCGCCGGCGGCGGTTTGACATAACGCCTGTCGTATGCGACCGCACGTCAACGGGCGTCGGAAATTTCGAGGATTCCGGCTTACACCTCCTGTCTGTTGCCCTGAAAACGAGAAACGAGGAGTGTTTCTCAGGGCAACAGACAGGAATCGGGGGCGGATTCGGGCGCTACGATCGGAAATTCACGCTTGACCTGGGTCATTCGACGCACGGATACTTCAGTGAATGTGGTTGAATTTCCTATCCTTGACCCCGGCTTAGCTAGACCGCGCAACCCGAACGCTACTCGTTCAGCATGTCGGCTGGACGCCACGAAGGATGACATGGCACTGACCCTGGAGCCAGATTGCACACTCGCGGATTACCGTGAGCGCTATGCGCGCATCGGGCTGACAACGCTGCTGCAGGACGCAGCTTATGGCCTCGCGATGGCTCGCGCTCAGGCGCTATCCGTGCGCCGGCTGGTGATCCGCGACGGAAACGACGAACTTGGCGTCGTGCAGGTTCTGGAAAAACACGCACTGGGCGGCGCAATCGGCGTGCTTATGATGGACCGCGGCCCACTCTGGCTCCCGGACAGCGGCAGCGATGTCCGCATGTGCGAATTTTTCCGAGCTTTTGCACGCCTCTGGCCGCGTCGCTTAGGACGCAAACGACGCGTTATCCCCGAGTGGCCCCGCTCGGCGGAAAACGGCCGCGCGCTGACTCTGGCGGGCTATCGCGCGATCGATGCCGATGCGGCAGGCCTGCCCCGCGAAGGCTATGAAACCTATCTGCTTGGTCTCGATGCAGATCAGGCGCTGCAGCGGGCGCGTCTGCTCCCACGCTGGCGCGCGGGGCTGTTGCGGGCGGAAAGACACGAGGCTTAAGGACGCCTGCGTTTCGACTGGCCACGGCCGGCAACAGTCATCGCCGACCTGGTGCAGCGTCACGTGGCGCATCGCGAACAGGCCGGCTTTCGTGGCATGGAAAGTGCCCAACTGAATCGCCTGCTGGTCGATTATGCAAAGGCCGACAGCCTGCTGGTCGGTCTGGCATATGACGATGCGACAGGAAGGGCCGCCGGTCCGTGCTCTGCGCTCGCGCTGCTGTGTCACGGCAGCACGGCGACCTACCAACTGGCGTGGAACGATTCCTGCGGACGAGCGCTGGGGGCCAACAACGGCCTGCTCTGGGCTGGCATGGAGAAGCTGCGCGCCTGTGGTGTGCGCCACCTCGATCTGGGCGAACACAGCGGCCACCACACACCGGGGCTTCAGCGCTACAAGGCCGGCCTGTGCGGATACGCACTGCAGTTGATTGGCATGTATGAATGAGGCAATGCGAGTCAGAAGCCAGAGCGCGCCATTCTGGTGGCTGGGGGTGCTAATCATTGATTTTGACCGCTTTTTGCGCAAGATTAGTGCACGATGTCATCTGACCGGGATGGGTCGCTATGCAAACTCTTGCATAGCGGTCAGCGCTCGCTTAACGGGCGCGAGTCTCCGTTAGTGCCTGATCAACCAGATACTTCAACTGCTCAAAGCCAAAGCTGGGCAACGGTTTGCCGTTGACGAAGTATTCTGGAGTCATGGTGATTTTCAATGCTTTCGCGTCGGCGAGATCCTGCGCAATCACGGTGGCGATCTCTGGGGATGTCATATCGAAGGCCAGTTGTTCCATGTTGAGCCCGACGCCTTCAAGGTGCTTCCACGCCCTATCCACGTTGGCCGTGTGGTTCTGCGCCCAGTCGGCCTGGTTGGCCAACAGCGTTTCGAGCGCTGGCCAGAACTTGCCCTGCCGACGTGCGGCTTCGAGTGCCGCAACAACCTTGTCTGAACCCTTGTGGAACGGTGCTTGGCGCAGCACGAGGCGAATCTGGCCGGGATGGGCGGCCATCAGTTGTTTGACCATCGGATAAAACTCCCGGCAGGTTTCGCACGCCGGATCAAGGAATTCGACGATGACGACCGGCGCGTCCGCCTTGCCGAGAGTTGGCGAATGCATGCGGATCAGGATAGCGCGATTGGCTTCGGCCATCCGATTGGCCTCTTTTTCCTGCTGGTTCTTGTAGAACAGCGCGCCGGCGACAAAAACCAGCAGCAGGATGATCGCGGAGACGAAAAAAACGGTTTTCTGTTTCATTTGGAGCCTTTGAGGTGGGTTACCAACAGCAATACGGCGATCAGTGAAAACGACACCACGGACAGGAACGGGATGGTTACGAAGCCGAACCAGACAGCCTGTACATCGGAACACGGAACACCCTGCTGACAGGGCTTGATGGCCTGGGGTACCCAGCCGGCGATGAGCGCCAGATGAAAGAGCGCCAGCCCCCAGCCCGCCGCTGCCAGTGGCAGTGCATAGCGTACGACGCGCTGATCGAAGGGAAACAGCCCGGCTACGAGCACGAAAACGAGTGGAAACATGGCAATCCGTTGGTACCAACAGAGCACGCAGGGCGTGTAGCTCATCACTTCGCCGAAAAACAGCGAGCCGAGTGTCGAGACGCTGGCGATCAGCCAGGCGCCGAACGTCAGCGTCCATCCGACGGGTACCTTTTTTGAGAGGAAATCAGGACGTTCTGATGGATTCATGGGCGACTGAAATAAGCCTGATAACATCCGTTGCAAAATCTCGAGCCGTTCGGCACAAGCACTGCGCGAGTCGTTTAATGGACTATACCTGAACGCGCTACTTGCGCAGCAAGCGAAGGCCACTTAACACGACCAGCAGACTCCGCTGCCTACCAGCCATCAAGCAGTAGAGTTCGATATTGTAGTTTGTAGGCTCCAGTAGGCACTGAGACGTCACACGCTGAATTATTAGGCACTTTTGAACCTCAATCTCTGGCCACAAAATGACATTTGGAATTTAAAGCCAGTAGCCGGAACTGGTAGTGCAGCGGCCATCCAGCATTTGGCTGGTCGAAAACCAGGATTTTCGTTTCGAGCTTCAGCTGCTCAAAAAACCGAATTTGCGCTTTTGAACCATCACTGGCAAAAAACAAAAGCTGAAAAAATTGTTCAGGTTACGTTCAGGTTCGGTTTGGCAAAGTGGCATTTTCAATAATAAATTTGGAGTTCGTGATGCCTGTATTGAAAAAATGCAAGCTCTTCCCAATTATTGGATTACTCGGATTGCTGGTCACCAACGCCCATGCTGAATCTCCCCCATTCGAGTCATGCGAACAAATTAGAGAGCTAATCAGGGCCCAAACCGGCTTGCTGCCCAAGTCCGATACTGCATTGCTTCAAAAGCTGGGGGTACGTCAGGAATGCGGCTTTACGGCGGCAGAGGTGTATCGGGCAGCTTATGGTGATAGGCCGATACCACAAGGGGAAGGCCGTGACAGGCATTCCAAGCATCAAGATGATGATGATTGTGATGCTGGTGGGACACCCCGCGAAAAATCGTCTTTCCAAATCAAGTAGTGCCGAAAGTAAAACCCTGAAGGAGTAGCAAATGAAAAAGACATTCATGGCAGTTTTTGCGCTGGTTATGGCGCTTGGCCTGAGCGTGGGCAGTGCTGAAGCCGCACGCATGGGCGGTGGAAA
>NZ_JBMOJE010000122.1:0-13641 GCF_049316945.1 Propionivibrio sp.
CACATGCTTATAAATAATTACAATGACAAAAGGGTGTTAAGTTGAGAGCATTGGGACCCAACCTGGCGGGATAGTCTCGAAGAGATTCAGCGTCGGCACCGGAAGTTCGAGCAACTGCAGCTGAGTAATCTGCACGCTATCGTTGGTTGCCGGCACCTCGCCCTCCATGTCAAGCGAGGCCAGACTTCCGGGCACTAGTCGGAAATCAACCTTATCGGAAGTCCATTCGACGGCCAGTTGGGCCTGCTCGTGGAACAGCATGGCGCGATTCTGATACCCGTTGCCACTACGGGGATACCGTTCAATTGAAACAACCCGGAATATATTCGGCAACTCTTCGCCTGAAATAAGGGGGATCGATTCACCAACACGAGTCGGATTAATTTCCATGAGCCATCTCCTCATTCTCTCTATCAGCACGGGTGATCTGTGCCAAAAACCCTTGGCTAGCCAGCAAATGCTCCATCGCCGATCCATCGCGCCGTGTCAGGTTGGGCACATAGCGCGAATAGACGGTAAACAGCATCTTGGTCGAGGTGTGTCCCATCTGACGGCAAATCCATTCCGGAGCCTCGCCGGATGCCAGCCAGAGGGTGGCTGCCGTATGCCGTGTTTGGTAGGGTCGGCGAGCCTTTAGGCCAAGCCCTTTGAGGGTCGGGTGCCAGATACGATTGGCGATGTTGTGACGACTCAGCGGCAGGCCGCTACTGGCACAGAATACGAACTTCGATTCAATCGACGCCGTCATCGCCTGTTGCTGACGCAGCGCAGCTACGACTGGGGCGGATAGCTCGATTGTACGTTGCGACCCTGGCGTTTTGGGCGTATCGAGCTCTCCACAAACCCAAACTTCCTCAACGAGTATCTGTGACCGTTCGAAATCCACCCGATCCCAAGTGAGTCCCAACAATTCCGACGTGCGCAGCGCCGTCAAGAAGGCCGTCGTGAAGTAAGGGCGATAGGCGTCTGGAAGGTAGGCCAGTATCAACTTCACTTCCGTCAGGGAAAAGGGATCGATATCCGTCTTTGAGACACGCAGCGGTTTGATCCCGCGATAGGGCATGGTAAAGTCGAAACGGTCGGCGGCTTCAACGAGAATCTGACGCAAGATGTTCAGAATCCCGTTGGTCCGGGCGGGTGATAATCCTTGGCCTTCGCAGAAGTCTTTGGCGAGATGCGTGCGAAAAGCCAGAATGTCTGCCTTGGAGATGTCGCCGACCCTCCGTCCCTTGAACCGGGGATCAAGATGTTTGATCAGAATGTCAGTCACCTTCTGCCGGGTAGAGCGCTTCCAGTCAATTTCCCGCTCTGTAAACCAGAGATCCGAAAAGGCCGAGAACAGGGGAGTTCCCCCAATCACTACAGAAATGGGCTGACCGATGTTAGTCATCGCGCGCGAGGCCGCAACCGCGCCAGCAACAATTTCTTCCTGCGTCGGAGGGGTAATGAGCACAGGTGACTCAAACAGGTCGGCACGCTTGCTGTTGGGGAAATAGCTCCGATATGAAAAAGTTCCGGCCTGGATTTCCTTTTCGATTTTATGCATGGTGGCTTGCATACGTAGGGTGTTCCCCTTTGTTGTAGGCAGAGTTGTCAGTTCCCGACAGCGATTGCCGAGATAGCGAAAATCGAAATACAGAGTATCCGATTCCGGTCGAACTCGGACGCTACCCATGACAAACACCTCCACTAGCCATCGGTATAGAAGAAGTGCGCTGGTCCAGATAGTCAATCCGGATAGCATCCCATATGTACATGATGCGACGAGAGCCTGGGAGGCGGACGTAATGTGTCCCCTCCAAAAACACCCGGTTTTTCAAATATTCATTGATATAACGAGCCTTGTATGGAAGTTCCTCAGAAAGCTGAGTTGCGGACATGTAAGTAGTCATGATTTCTCCAGTTGTCATTAAGGTATATTGTCAGTTTGTCTGACGTTCTTACTGTAATTCATAAATTGGTATTTGTCAACCTGTTTAACAAATGGGATGATCCGGTTTTGTAAAGCGGGTCTTCTGATGAAAAAGAATGCGGGTTCAAAGCAATTGGCTGTGCGGGTCGAAGATGAGTTACTGGTAGCAATCGATAAAAAGCGGTTGGAGATGGCACATGCCCAAGGCACGATCCCTACGCGATCTGATGTGGTAAGAGCTGCGATCGAGAGATTTTTGAGCGAAACGCCAGCAGTGAAGTAGCGTTGTGTGCCCATCAATATGTAGAGTGGTGTTCAGTGCGCGCTTAATTGAAAATTGTTGGTAAGAAATTTTGGGCACAGAACGGGCACTACTTGGGCACAGAATGGGCACAGAGCATTTTCTCACTTGTTCTTGCGTCTCATTGGTGTCTTGGATAGATGCTTTTATTGAGCCAAAAATTGTTGACTTGCCATGCTACGCCCGTATAATTCGGCCTTCTTCGAAGTCGCGCGCTGCTCAAGCGGCAAAGAAGGCGCGTAGCTCAGCTGGTTAGAGCACCACCTTGACATGGTGGGGGTCGTTGGTTCGAGTCCAATCGCGCCTACCAAACAATTAAAGCCAGAGCGAGTCTCTGGCTTTATTTATTTCCGGGGTCGCACAATATGCTGGTCATTACTCTGCCTGATGGTTCTCAACGGGAATTCGCGCAGCCAGTCTCGGTTGGCGAAGTGGCTCAAAGCATTGGCGCAGGTCTGGCGCGTGCTGCACTGGCTGGTAAAGTTGATGGTCGCCTGGTCGACACTTCGTTCCGCATCGATCACGATGCCCAGCTTGCCATCATCACCGACAAGGATAGCGAAGGCCTTGAGGTCATTCGGCACTCGACGGCTCACCTGCTGGCCTTTGCTGTCAAGGAGCTTTTCCCGGAGGCGCAGGTTACGATCGGCCCGATAGTCGATAACGGCTTTTATTACGACTTCGCCTACAAGCGCCCCTTTACTCCTGAAGACCTCGTCGCTATCGAAAAGCGCATGGGTGAGTTGGCCAAGCGTGAGATCCCCGTAACACGCGAAGTCTGGAAACGCGATGACGCAACCGCTTTCTTCAAGTCAATCGGCGAGCACTACAAGGCCGAGTTGATTGAGGCGATTCCTGAAGGCCAGGAAGTTTCGCTCTATCGCGAAGGCAATTTCGTCGATCTGTGCCGAGGCCCGCACGTACCCTCGACAGGCAAGCTCAAAATATTCAAATTGATGAAGGTGGCCGGCGCCTACTGGCGCGGCGATCAACGCAACGAGCAGTTGCAGCGCATCTACGGTACGGCTTGGGCGAAGAAGGAAGAGCAGGACGCTTACTTGCACATGCTGGAGGAAGCCGAAAAGCGCGACCACCGCCGTCTTGGCCGGCATCTCGAACTTTTCCACCTGCAGGACGAGGCGCCAGGAATGATCTTCTGGCACCCGAAGGGCTGGGCGATGTGGCAACAGATCGAGCAGTACATGCGCCGCGTCTATCAGGATAATGGTTATCAGGAGGTGAAGTGTCCGCAGATTCTCGACCGTACCTTGTGGGAAAAATCCGGTCACTGGGAGAATTTCAAGGACAGTATGTTTACCACTGAGTCGGAAAAGCGCGAATTCGCGATCAAGCCGATGAATTGCCCTGGCCACATTCAGATTTTCAACACCGGGCTGCGCAGTTACCGCGACTTGCCGCTGCGTTATGGCGAGTTTGGCTCCTGCCATCGCAACGAGCCTTCGGGTGCGCTGCACGGCATCATGCGCGTGCGCGGTTTCACGCAGGATGATGGCCACATTTTCTGTACCGAAGACCAGATCCAGACTGAAGTAACGGTCTTTAACGACCTCGTGCGAAAGGTCTATGCCGACTTCGGTTTTCACGACGTTAAGGTCAAGCTGGCATTGCGCCCGGAAAAGCGTGTTGGTTCGGACGAAGTATGGGACAAGGCCGAGCTTGCGCTGCGCGAGGCACTGAAGGCTTCCGGGCTGGCGTGGGAAGAACTCCCGGGCGAAGGCGCCTTTTACGGTCCGAAAATCGAGTTCCATATCAAGGACGCCATCGGTCGCTCCTGGCAATGTGGCACGGTGCAAGTAGACTTCTCAATGCCGCAGCGTCTCGGCGCCGAATTCGTCGGAGAGGACAACACGCGACACACCCCGGTCATGCTGCATCGCGCGATTCTGGGTTCTCTGGAGCGCTTTATTGGCATTCTCATTGAGAACTGTGCTGGCGCCATGCCTTTGTGGCTTTCACCGGTCCAGGTGGTTGTGCTGAATATCTCGGAAAAGCAATCCGACTATGCCGAGCATGTTGCAAAAACGCTACGGAGTAATGGTTTGCGCGCTGATGCTGATTTGCGCAACGAGAAAATTACCTATAAAATACGCGACCATAGCTTGAACAAGCTGCCGTACCAAATCGTTGTAGGTGACAAGGAAGTTGCAGCTAATCTGGTTGCCGTGCGTACACGCGGTGGTCAGGATCTAGGGCAAATGACGCTCGAGGTACTGATCGAGCGACTTCTCGGTGAAGTCGCTTCGCGAAGTGGCACGGCTTAATTTTTTTCAGCACAAGGAGCGGAACCATCGCACTGCAAAAGGCTCAACGCGTTAACGAAGAGATCAACGCACCGGAAATTCGACTGGTAGGTGAAGAAGGCGAGGCGCTCGGAATCACGACCGTCCGACAGGCTCTACAGTTGGCCGAGGAAGCAGGGGTTGATCTGGTTGAGATTGCTCCGATGGCGCAACCTCCAGTTTGCCGAATCATGGATTACGGAAAATTCAAGTACCAGGAACAGAAGCGGCAGCATGAGCAAAAGCTCAAGCAGAAGCAGGTTCAGGTCAAGGAGGTCAAGTTCCGGCCAGGTACCGACGAAAACGATTATCAGATCAAGCTGCGGAACATGACGCGCTTTCTGCAGGAAGATGACAAGGTCAAGGTTACTTTGCGCTTCCGCGGTCGTGAGATGGCTCACCAGGAGATTGGCATGCGCCAGATCGAGCGGATCAGAACTGATCTTCAGGAAGTTGCCGCAGTCGAGCAGATGCCCAAGATGGAAGGCCGCCAGATGGTGATGATTCTGACGCCGAGCAAGAAAAAATAGTTTCAGTAGTTTGCAGTTGCAGCACCCACAAGTGGAATCAGGTCAAAAGAACTCCCGTCGGGGGACACCTGCTTGCATGATTATAAATAGGAGCATTCAATGCCCAAAATGAAGACCAAGAGTGGCGCCAAGAAGCGCTTCAAGGTCAGCGCGAGTGGCCGTATCAAGCGCGGACAGGCGTTCAAGCGCCACATCCTGACCAAGAAAACCACCAAAGCCAAGCGTCAGTTGCGCGGCATGACCGGAGTGCATGACTCCGACAAGGCCATGGTTCGTTCCATGCTGCCTTACGCTTAAGGAGATTAAAGATGCCCCGAGTTAAACGTGGTGTAACGGCGCGCGCGCGCCATAAGAAAATTATTGCACTGGCCAAGGGTTACCGCGGTCGTCGCAAGAACGTATATCGCATCGCCAAACAGGCGGTGATGAAAGCTGGTCAGTACGCCTACCGTGACCGCCGTCAAAGGAAGCGTCAGTTCCGTGCGCTGTGGATTGCTCGTATCAATGCAGCCGCTCGTGAACTTGGCCTGAAGTACAGCACTTTCATGAATGGCCTGAAGAAGGCGCAGATCGAAGTTGATCGCAAGGTTTTGGCTGATCTGGCTGTTTTCGACAAGCCTGCATTTGCCGCTCTTGCCTTGCAGGCCAAAGCTCAACTCGGCGTCTAACTGAACGGTTTTTAGAAAAGGGAGGCTCGCGCCTCCCTTTTTTTCGGTGAAGTGTTAAACATACTCATGCAAAACCTCGACCAAATAGCTCAAGAAGCTGCCGTCGCTTTCGCGGCGACTGATGACCCAGATGCGCTTGAACAAATCAAGGCGTGCTACCTTGGTAAAAGTGGTCAGATTACCGAACTGCTCAAGGGTATGGGCAAGCTATTGCCCGAAGAACGTAAATCGCGGGGGGCTGCGATCAATCGCGCCAAGGAAGCCATTGAGGCATCACTCAATGCTCGCCGTGAAGCGATCCGGCGCCTGATGCTGGAAGCACGCCTGGCCGAAGAATCCCTTGATGTCACCCTGCCCGGCCGTGGCGAGTCACGCGGTGGACTGCACCCGGTAACACGCACGCTGGAGCGAATCGAAGGACTGTTCCGCTCGATTGGCTTTGAAGTCGCCGACGGCCCGGAGATTGAAGCCGACTTCCAGAATTTCACTGCACTGAACACACCCGAGGATCACCCGGCGCGTTCAATGCACGACACCTTTTATTTGCAGGATGAAAACGGCGAGGTTGCCAAGGATATCCTGCTGCGTACGCACACCAGTCCGGTTCAGGTGCGCTACATGCAGGCACACGTGGCGAAATACGCCCACCTTGAGACGATGCCGGAAATTCGCATCATTGCGCCTGGACGTGTCTATCGTGTTGACTCCGACGCGACCCACTCGCCGATGTTTCATCAAGTTGAAGGGCTCTGGATCGGTGAGAACGTGAGCTTTGCCGACCTCAAGGGGGTTATTGCCGACTTTCTGCGCCGCTTCTTTGAAAGCGACGACCTGCAAGTCCGCTTCCGTCCCTCTTTCTTTCCCTTTACCGAGCCATCAGCCGAAATCGACGTGGCGTTCATGAGTGGCCCGCTGAAGGGTCGCTGGCTGGAAATCGCGGGCTGCGGCATGGTGCATCCTAACGTGCTGCGCCACGTTGGCATTGATCCGGAAAAGTACATTGGCTTTGCCTTCGGCATGGGGCCGGATCGCCTGACCATGCTGCGTTACGGGGTCAATGACCTGCGCCTGTTCTTCGATGGCGATCTGCGCTTCCTGCGCCAGTTCGTTTGATCGCTTTTGGTGATATGGATTATCAATGAAATTCTCTGAATCCTGGCTCCGCAGCTTTGTAAACCCAGGCGTTTCGGGCGACGAGTTTTCTCATCTCCTGACTATGGCCGGCCTCGAAGTAGAAGAGGAGCAAAGCGTTGCACCGTCTTTCGACAAGGTCGTCGTTGCCCAAGTGCTTGAGGTCAATAAGCATCCGGATGCCGATCGACTGAACGTCTGCCGTGTCGATATCGGCAATGGTGTGCATCAGCAGATCGTCTGTGGTGCACCAAACGTTGCTCCCGGTCTCAAGGTGCCTTGCGCCCTGCCCGGTGCCAATCTGCCTGGCAACTTCAAGATCAAGGTGGCCAAGGTCCGTGGCATCGAGTCCTCCGGCATGCTTTGCTCCGCCAAGGAACTTGGTATTGCCGAAGACGCCTCCGGTCTGCTTGTCCTGCCCGCCAATGCGCCGGTTGGCCAGGATATCCGCGATCACCTTGATCTTGACGACCGTCTGCTCACTCTAAAACTCACCCCAAACCGTGCGGACTGTCTTTCACTGACTGGCGTTGCGCGTGAAGTCGCAGCATTGACCAGTACCCCTGCGGCTTACCCCGAATTTATTGAAGCACCGGTCAGCATCTCCGCCAAACGCCAGATCTTTCTGGATTCACCCGAGGCTTGCCCCCTTTACTGTGGCCGTGTGATTGCTGGCGTCGACGCCAGAGCCGCTACACCCGACTGGATGAAGCGGCGCCTGGAGCGTAGCGGCATCCGTTCGATTTCCGCGCTTGTCGACATCACCAATTACGTGATGCTTGAATTGGGCCAGCCACTGCACGCCTTCGACAATACAAAACTCGATGGCGCCATCCATGCCCGCATGGCACGGGCAGGTGAAAAGATTCTGCTGCTCAATGAGCAGACGCTGGAACTTCAGGATGACGTTCTGCTGATCGCCGACGACAAACGCCCGGTCGCGATGGCCGGGATCATGGGCGGCGAAGACAGTGGCATTACGCTTGACACTACCGAAATGTTCCTCGAATCGGCGTTCTTTGCCCCCAAGGCGATTGCTGGCCGCGCCCGTCGCTACGGCTTTGTCTCGGATGCCTCGCACCGTTTCGAGCGCGGTGTGGATTTTGGCGGGACACGGCGAGCACTCGAGCGAGCGACCCAACTCATCCTCGATATCTGCGGTGGGCAGGCTGGATCATTGTGTGAAGCTGAAGCCACGCTGCCCGAAAGACAACCCGTTCGACTGCGTCCAGCGCGTGTCGCCAAGGTTCTGGGCGTTTCCTTTTCTGCAGAGCAGATCGGCGAATTGTTTGCGCGTCTCGATCTTGTCTTCAAACCCGATGGCGATAACTTCCTTGTCACGCCACCGAGTTATCGCTTCGATATCGAGATCGAAGAAGATCTGATTGAAGAAATCGTCCGCCTGCACGGGTACGACAATATTCCGGCTACCGCCCCGCGCGCCATGCTGTCGATGCTACCGCAAACAGAGGATGTGCGGCCCTTGAGCCGGATTCGTCAGATATTGACTGATCGCGGTTTCCAGGAAGTCATTAATTTTGCCTTCGTCGAAGAGGCTTGGGAAACCAATTTCTCTGCAAATACTTCACCGATTCGCTTGGCCAACCCAATAGCCAGTCAGATGAGCGTGATGCGCTCATCACTTGTTGGAGGCTTGGTAGCCAACGTCGTCACCAATCTCAAGCGCAAGCAGAACCGCGTTCGCGTATTCGAGACTGGCCGCTGCTTCTTCCGCGACACAGCGGGCATTCCGGTTGAAGGTTTCAGGCAACCCTGGAAACTCGCCTGCCTGGCATACGGTAGCGCCCTCCCGGAACAATGGGGGAATTCTTCACGCAATGTTGATTTCTTCGACATCAAAGGTGAAGTCGAACTGCTTCTCGCACCGACCATCGCACGCTTTGAGAAGGCGGATCACCCTGCCCTGCATCCGGGTCGTAGCGCGCAAGTGATTGTTGATGGGCAGGCAATCGGTTTCCTCGGTGAACTGCATCCACAATGGCTACAAAAATACGATTTGCCGCTGGCTCCTGTCGTATACGAGATTGATCTGGACGCAGTAAAACTTGCCAGATTGCCAAGCTACGCTGAGGTTTCACGTCAACCCCTGGCCATCCGCGACCTCGCCATTGTGGTTGATCTCAAACTTGACTTACAGCAACTCGTTGACGGCATGGAAGCCAATAGACCGGCCATCATTCAGGACATTCGACTTTTCGATGTATACACCGGAAAGGGGGTAGAGGCCGGGGAAAAAAGTCTTGCATTCCGTATAGTTATGCAAGATACTCAAAGGACTTTGCAAGACGCGGAAGTCGATGCCGCGGTGCAACAATTGATCAATTATTTGCAGCATGCCTTCGCGGCACAGCTTCGCGTCTAACAGGAAAAAGACATGACGCTTACCAAAGCAGAACTTGCAGATTTACTGTTTGAAAAAGTTGGCCTCAACAAACGTGAGGCCAAAGATATGGTCGAAGCCTTCTTCGAAGAAATACGTAATGCGCTTGAGCGCGGTGATGGCGTAAAGCTCTCGGGGTTTGGCAATTTCCAGTTGCGTGACAAGCCACAGCGTCCAGGTCGAAACCCGAAAACCGGGGAGGAAATTCCGATCACCGCACGGCGCGTCGTTACTTTCCATGCCAGCCAGAAGCTGAAGGGTGAAGTGGAACTCTCATACAATGGAACCGAGTCTTAAAGATACCGATAAGGAGCCTTTGCCGCCCATCCCGGCCAAACGCTACTTTACCATTGGAGAGGTCAGCGAACTGTGTGGCGTGAAGCCGCACGTCCTGCGCTATTGGGAGCAGGAATTCACCCAACTCAAACCAGTCAAGCGTCGCGGCAACCGTCGTTATTATCAGCATCATGAAGTACTGCTGGTGCGCCGTATCCGGGAACTTCTCTATAGCCAAGGCTTCACCATCAGTGGCGCACGCAATCGTCTGGATGATGCGATTACCGAAGCAAAACCTGCCGTTTATTCACCCGAATTACTTCGTGGAGAGCTACTCAACATCGCAGAATTGCTTAGAACCTAAGGAAATCAATCGATATCTGGGTTATAATCCAAAGCTGTCGGGGCGTAGCGCAGCCTGGTAGCGCACTTGCATGGGGTGCAAGGGGTCCCGAGTTCGAATCCCGGCGCCCCGACCAATAGAATCAAAGACTTACGGCCACTCATAAGGTGGCCGTTTTCTTTGCAAGATACCGTTTTACGCCGCGCAAGTCTCCTCGTGAAGTTGGATTACCGGGGCAGGGGACGAAAGGTGCTTTTTACCCGCCTGCGCGTCAAATTCCAGGCAGTTGACCCTGCCGAGGTGTTCGTGCGCTACAACCCTCTTACCGATGTTGACCCGGACGCAGCCCGAGGTCCTGTTGCACCCTGGGGTACTGCTCGAAGTCGACTTCGAACACGCGCATCGGCGCGGTTTCCGGTGTGTGGTTGTGCTCCGTTATGTGGTGCATGATGTTGCGATTACCCGATAACATCACTGGCAGCCTCTTTTGCCTCGGAGCAACGCTTTGCCGAGGGAAGCGCTGCTGATCTTCATGGTGTCCTATGGCTGAGCCTGGTGCGAGCAGGCTCAGCCGACCTACTGAATCCGCAGACGCGAATCGTCGTTGTCCTTGAAACGGGCGATGGCCTGGTCAAGTTGTCCGATCGATCTGCGGCTGAAGACAACCGGCAGATCGAGTTCTTCTGCCACGCGACGCATCTTGGTCGCCAACCCATGATTGACCTGATCGACCATGATCACGACCAGCCTCGTACCTGACGGAATTGTGCGGTGGCATTCGCTATTCTTGCGCCCGGTCCAGTGCAGGACGGGGCCGAAGCCCTGCGCCTGAAGAAAGTCCTTGTAGGAATTTACCCGGTCACCGCCGACGATAAGGGTGGTCATGTTTACTCCCTGTTTGCTGATTTGATAGGTGGAATCTAGGGCAGGGGGCGAGCCAGCAAAACGATTTTATTGATCAATCGATATTTGCGATGGTCATATTTGCTTATGCATGATATCTGCTGTGGGTGAGCGAAGTACCCAGGTGTTGAGTCTCAAGCAGCGGGCTGAACGGTTGTTGCCAGAGCAACACTCTATGTCGATGGTCACAAGCGGGTTTATAACGGAGCGCAAAGCAAGCTACCGCGCCACTACGTCGTCCGGCAAAAGCTGTGTTTGCGCGCCACCGTGGATTTCTGGGTGAACGCCATGGACGGCCAGCCCTTCTTTGCCATCAACAAGGTGGTCGACCCGGGACTGGTCAAAGTGATCGAAGAAGACATCGTGCCCCGCCTGATGCGCGAGGTACCATTTCCTCACCGGCCGCCAGTACTGGGGCAAGCAGCAGCGCCATCTAATGACGTGAGGCATGGAACGTCAGGATCGGTTTCAGTGTCTCAACCAGTCAGTTGAAAACTTCAGGAAGCACCCATGAAAATGAAATTGCTGTGGATCCTATTTGTCTTGGCAACGGCAGCGCAAGCCGCATCGCCCGGGTTGGAAGTGCCACGTTCACCGGAGTTGGTGCCAGCGCAGCAACAGGGGCAGGCGGCTCATATGGCATCGGAACTGCTGACCCGTTTCCACTACAAAACGGTCCCGCTCGACGATGCCTTGTCCGGAAAAATATTCGACAGCTATCTCAAGTCGCTTGATCCCGACAAGCTCTTTTTTGTTCAGGCCGACATTGACCAGTTGGCTAGCGTTCGGAGCAAACTTGACGATGCGATCCTCAAGGAGAACCTCAGCATTCCGTTCGGTATTTTCAACCTTTATGCGCAACGTTTTGCCGAGCGATTTGCCTATGCCCGCAGTCTGCTCAAGGAGGGTTTTGATTTCCGGCAGAAGGAAAGCTATCAATACGCACGGGAAAAGGCCGCTTGGCCGAAGTCCGAGGATGAAATGCACGAGTTGTGGCGCAAGCGGGTGAAGAACGACTGGCTACGGCTCAAACTCGCCGGGAAAGACGACAAGAGTATCGTCGAGACGCTGGACAAGCGTTACGACAATTCACTGAAGCGCATCAGCCGGGTAAAGAGTGAAGACGCTTTTCAGACCTTCATGAACGCCTACACCATGGCCATCGAGCCGCACACTAACTACCTGGGTCCACGCGCCACCGAAGACTTCGACATATCGATGCGACTTTCCCTGGTCGGGATCGGTGCGGTGCTGGCCGACAAGGATGGCTATACGACGATTCGGGAACTGGTGCCCGGGGGGCCGGCGGCCCTCTCGGGCCAACTCAAGATCGGCGACCGTATCCTCGGTGTTGCCCAAGGACAGGGCGCAGCCATGACCGATGTTCTTGGCTGGCGCCTGGACGAAACCGTGGCGCTGATTCGCGGCACGGCCGATACGCTCGTCGTGCTCGACGTGCTCCCCGCCGAGGCTGGCCCGGATGGCAAACACACCTTGATCTCACTGGTCCGGAAAAAAATCACTCTGGAACAGCAGGCCGCCAAGAAATTCATCCTTCTCGTGAAGGAAGCGGAGGGCGTTCGTCGTATCGGCGTGATATCGCTTCCCACCTTCTACCAGGATTTCGAAGCGCGAAAAAAAGGCGATCCGGATTTCAAGAGCGCAACGCGCGATGTGGCCCGTCTATTGGACGAACTGAAAAAGGAAAAAGTCGACAGCGTACTGATCGACCTGCGCAATAACGGTGGTGGTTCCTTGACGGAAGCGGTTGAACTCACCGGCTTGTTCATCGGCAAGGGGCCCGTGGTACAACAGCGCAATGCCCGTGGCCAGATCTCTGTGGAGAGCAACAACCAGGCCGACGTCGCCTGGGATGGCCCACTCGGTGTGCTGATTAACCGAAGCTCGGCCTCCGCGTCCGAGATCTTTGCCGCCGCCATTCAGGACTATGGCCGTGGATTGGTGATCGGCGAACCCAGTTTCGGCAAGGGCACCGTACAAACCATGATCAATCTCGACCAGATCGCCAAAAACGACAAGCCGAAATTTGGCGAACTGAAATTGACCGTTGCCCAGTTTTTCCGCATCAATGGCGGCACCACGCAACTGCGTGGCGTCAAGCCGGACATCGTGTTTCCCTCGTTTTCCGATGCCGAAAGCAGCGGTGAATCCAGCTTTGAAAATGCACTCCCCTGGGTGCAGGTCAAGGCCGCTGACTATTCGCCGGCTGGTGACTTGAAGAACGTGGAGCCAATTCTACGGGCAGACCACGCATCCCGCGTAAAGAAGGACAAGGACTTCCAATACCTGCTGGAAGACATCGCCGAATTAAACCTGCAACGCAAGACCAACCAGCTCTCGTTGAATGAAGACGAACGGCGCAAGGAGCGCGATGCTCAGGAAGCCCGGCAGACGTTCCGCGAGGCAAGGAAAGGGGCTGAAAAAGTCACCCACGATAAGGTGCCTGGTCAGGAAACCGAGTCGGGGAAGAGCGCCGTGTTTCGCGATGATGGCCTGCAGGCGGACGAACGCAACATCACCAGTGATCTGGCGCTGGAAAAATCGCGAAAAAATGCCAAGGACGTGTTGCTGAACGAAGCGGCGAATATCCTCAGTGACGAAGTGGGTCTGTTGAAAAACAAGGCCGGACTGGCGGCCCGCAACAAGGCGGGTTCCCCGTTGCTTCCCAATTGATAAGGGTGCGGCCATGGCATGCGCCTTCCCGGCAAGCGAGCGGGCGCAGCCAAGGTTGCTTCCTGCAAGGCGCGTGGATAGGCGATCTTCAGGCCATGCCTTGGAGATCCGCATGAATACTGGCTCTCAGTGTGCGCGGCGCCGTGAAA
This sequence comes from Propionivibrio sp., assembly GCF_049316945.1. GTDB lineage: Bacteria > Pseudomonadota > Gammaproteobacteria > Burkholderiales > Rhodocyclaceae > Propionivibrio. The sequence continues at coordinate 13,609 of NZ_JBMOJE010000122.1, forward strand.
CTACCATGAATTCGGCAACTTGAAAGTGCCAGT
>NZ_JBMOJE010000123.1:0-13315 GCF_049316945.1 Propionivibrio sp.
CGAACCGACCTACACGGATTTGCAATCCGGTGCATAACCGCTTTGCTATCGCGCCACGCCTGCCTCACGGCAGGTGCTGCCTGAAACTACAGAAAAGCCCGAAGGCTTTTCGCCAGAATTTGGAGCGGGAGAAGAGTCTCGAACTCTCGACCTATACCTTGGCAAGGTATCGCTCTACCAACTGAGCTACTCCCGCATGGAGCGAGTGCGCATTATAAGGGCTTAGCCAAGCCTGTCAACGATTTTGATTTGAATTAGCGCTTCTTGTCTTGTTCGGCGAGATGCGGCCACGCCATTCGCATGTAGTAGCCCATGGACCAGAGAGTCAGTACAGCCGCGATGTAGATGAGCCAGGTGCCCATACTCTGCATGTCAAACACGCTGATTGGTGCGTGATAAAGCAACAAGGTAATGGCAAGCATCTGAGCGGTAGTCTTGATCTTGCCGATCATCGAGACCGCGATGCTCTTGTGCGCGCCGATCTGCGCCATCCATTCACGCAAGGCGGAAATGGTGATCTCGCGCCCGATGATGATGGCCGCAAGAATGGCGTCGAGCCTACCTAGCTGCACCAGCATGATCAGCGCGGTAGCGACGACCAGTTTATCGGCAACCGGATCAAGGAACGCACCAAATGCCGAGGTTTCGTTCCAGCGACGTGCCAGATAGCCATCGAGCCAGTCGGTAACCGAAGCGAGGACAAAAATCAGGGTTGCGGCAAGATCGCGCCCTACTTCATTGATCCACGCATCGGGAACGTAGTAGACACCGATCATCAAGGGGATCAGGACGATTCGCAACCAGGTCAGAAGAATCGGGATATTGAATGGCATCAATGCAAAGCTGCGTAAATTATTTCGGCCAGTTCCCGGCTGATACCCGGAACTGCTGTCAGTTGGTCAACCCCTGCATTGGTGATGCCTTGCAAGCCGCCGAAATGGGAAATCAAAGTCTTGCGCCGCTTTGGTCCGATACCGGCAATCTCGTCAAGTCGTGAAGTCCGTCGTGTCTTGCTGCGTTGCGCCCGATGGCCAGTAATCGCAAAGCGGTGAGCTTCATCGCGAATTTCCTGAATCAGGTGCAGCGCGGGATGTTCCGCTGCCAATTGTACCGGTTCGCGGCCGTCGGCGAAAACAAGGATTTCAAGCCCTGGCTTGCGTGCTTCGCCTTTTGCTACGCCGAGCATCGGTAAATGCGACAGTCCAAGTTCCTCGAGTGCCGAGAAAGCTGAGCTGACCTGCCCTTTTCCGCCATCGATCAGAATCAGTTCGGGCGCAATACTGTCACCGCTGGCGACTTTTTCATAACGGCGCAGTACCACCTGCCGAATGGCGGCGTAGTCGTCGCCGGGCTGGATGCCTTGAATATTGAATCGGCGGTATTCCGATTTACGCATTCCATTACCCTGATAGACAACACAGGAGGCCACGGTCGATTCTCCCTGCGTGTGGCTGATGTCGAAACACTCGATACGAGTTTCCTTGCCCTCTTCGCATTCCAGACCGAGAAGCGCTTGCAAGGCCTCAAGTCGCAACTCCTGCCGCGATAGCGTATTCCGGCGGGCGAAAATGGCCAGTTTTGCGTTTTGCTCGGCCATCTCCACCCACATTTTCTGCATGGTGAGCCGGGGTTCCAGTACAGGCACCGGACGGCCTGCCAGTTCGGAGAGCACATTGGCCGCTTCGCTATCGGGCAAGGTTCGATTGAGGTAAATGCGCATCGGAATCGGTTGCACCAGGTAGTGCTGGTTCAGGAAAGCCGAAAGCACCTCATCCGGCGAACTGTCACCGGCATTGCTCGGAAACTGCGTCTTGTCGCCAAGGTGCCGTCCGCCGCGCACCATGGCGAGGTTCACACAGAGCAAGCCGCCCTCTTCCACGACAACGATGATATCGACGTCCTCGCCCTTGCTGCTTTCGACGTACTGCTTGTCCTGCACATGGCGCAAGGACTGGATCTGATCACGATAAATCGCGGCTTGTTCAAAAGCGAGCTCTGTAGCCGCCTGGTGCATCGCTTCGCTCAGTTGCCCGATGACCTCCTGCTGCCGCCCTTGCAGGAACATCGACGCCATCTGGACGTCCCTGGCGTAGGCTTCGGGGGCGATCAAATCGACGCAAGGTCCGGAGCAACGCTTGATCTGGTGCAGAAGACAAGGACGCGAGCGGTTGTTGAATACTGAATTCTCACAGGTGCGCAGGCGGAACATCCTCTGCAGGAGATTGACACTCTCGCGCACCGCAAGCGAGGAAGGATACGGCCCGAAATAGTCCGACTTGCGGTCGGTATTGCCGCGAAAGAAACCGAGGCGTGGATAGCTGTCGCGGGTGATGACGATGTAGGGATACGACTTGTCATCCCGGAACAGGATGTTGTAGCGTGGCGAAAGGCTCTTGATCAGGTTGTTTTCGAGCAGCAGCGCCTCGGCTTCCGAGCGCGTAACGGTCGTTGCGACACTGGTGATCTGCGCCACCATCAGGGCGATACGCGGACTTGGATGGTTCTCGCGGAAGTACGAGGCGACGCGTTTTTTAAGGTTCTTCGCCTTGCCTACATAGAGCACGTTGCCACTGGTATCGAGCATGCGGTAAACGCCAGGCAGTTCGGTCAGCGTGGCAAGCAGGGCTTTGGAGTCAAACTTTTCGGCCATGGGCAAGAGCGGTTAGGATGTTGCCTTTGATGTTATCACGCTCGCCTGCCCACCACGTTTCCACCCTCTATGCCCTCCTCCGCCAGACACTCTGACTGGGATATTTTCTGCACCGTTATCGACAACTTTGGCGATATCGGTGTTTGCTGGCGTCTGGCGCGCCAGTTGGGCGAGGAACACGGCTTCAAAGTTCGCCTGTGGGTCGATGAATTGGCGTCCTTTCAGAAAATCTGCCCGGAGATTGATCCTCAACTAGCCGTTCAAAGCGCCTGCGGGGTTGAAGTGCGGTACTGGGATGCGGACATTCCTGATGCTGTTCCCGGCGACGTGGTCATTGAAGCCTTTGCTTGTCATTTGCCAACGCGTTTCATCGCGGCCATGGCCGAACGCAATCCGTCGCCAGTGTGGATCAATCTCGAATACCTGAGCGCCGAAGCGTGGGTATCGGGTTGCCACGCCCTGCCCTCGCCGCACCCGCGTTTGCCGCTGACCAAGCATTTCTTCTTCCCCGGCTTTGACGAAACCACCGGCGGCCTGCTGCGCGAACGTGGTCTGGACGACCGCAGACAAGCCTTCTGTACCTCTGAGGATATGCAAGCCGACTTCTGGCGGAAGCTTGGCCAGTCACCGCCGTCAACCGATGCTTTGCTTGTTTCGCTCTTTGCCTACGAAAACCCGGCCATTGCCGATCTGCTTACCGTATGGGCGCATGGCAGGGTGCCTGTCTGCTGCCTCGCGCCAGTGACGCGAACGCTGCCGGCCATTGCAGCATTCGCTGGGCAGCCATTGCAGGGTGGCGACATCATCCACCGGGGTAGCCTGGAAATCCGGATGCTGCCTTTCGTCGCCCAACCCGATTACGACCGTCTGCTGTGGTCATGCGACATCAACTTCGTTCGTGGCGAAGATTCCTTCGTGCGCGCCCAGTGGGCGGCAAGGCCGCTGGTGTGGCACATCTACCCGCAAAAGGAGGACGCGCATCTGATCAAGCTTGGAGCGTTTCTCGATCTGTATTGCGCTGACTTGCCGGAATCGGTCGCCGAAGCGGTTCGCCGGCTTTTCATGGCGTGGAATGGCGAAAAAGACGCCCGACAGATCACCCCGGATTTATGGACACAATGGATGAAAGCGCTACCCGATCTTCGCCAGCACGCCACCAATTGGCTAAAAACCCGTTCAAAACAAGAAGATTTATGCAGCGCTTTGGTGCGCTTCAGCCGTTCCAAGTTATAATACGCGGCTAAATTTTCCCCGTTATTTATCGGAACGTACTATGAAAACCGCTCAAGAACTTCGCGTAGGCAACGTATTTATGGTTGGCAACGACCCGATGGTTGTCCTCAAGGCTGACTACAGCAAATCCGGCCGCAACGCCTCGGTCGTCAAAATGAAAATGAAAAACCTGCTGACGGGTTCGCCGACCGAAACCGTCTATCGCGCCGACGACAAGTTCGAAGTCGTTCAGCTCGACCGCAAGGACGTCAATTACTCCTATTTCGCCGATCCGCTCTACGTCTTCATGGACTCCGAGTACAACCAGTACGAGATTGAAGCCGACTGCATGGCCGACGCACTGAGCTACCTCGAAGAAGCCATGCCCTGTGAAGTGGTGTTTTACGATGGCAAAGCCATTTCGGTCGACATGCCGAACAGCCTGGTGCGCGAAGTCATTTACACCGAACCTGCCGTCAAGGGCGACACTTCAGGCAAGGTGATGAAACCGGCGCGCCTGTCGACCGGCTTCGAACTCCCGGTTCCGGCCTTTGTTGAAATCGGCGACAAGATTGAAATCGACACCCGCACCAACGAGTACCGCGCCCGCGTCAAATAAGTTTTCACTGCAACAGCAATGAAAAAGACAGCCGAGGCTGTCTTTTTTATCGCTGTCACATTGATCAATATAGGAAAGTGGCCTGTAAAGCCCGTCGAATGGCGATCTATAAAACAATGCCTGGAGAGCCACTATTCAAGCGCTTCTCCAAGGCATGGTCTGGAGATCGTTTATCCTAAAAACCGCAGTTGACAGCGACTAATTGACCGCAACTCCAGGTTTGACGGGTGTTTAGCCCTCACCCCAACCCTCTCCCGCGGGGAGAGGGAGTTTGCACCCTTCTCCCCGCGGGAGAAGGGCCGGGGATGAGGGCTTGCGACATTGGCATCACATCCAACTGAGGTTTTTAGGTTTATTCATGAGGCTCCTGGCCTGACTGAGCCTGCAGCTTTTATCGATCAGACTACGGCATGCGTGCGGCAGCAGTGAATGCGGGGTGCGAAGATTTTGGCGGATTCACTTTCCGGCACTGCTTCTGCGCAACAGATCCGACAGCAATGAGAACGTATCGGCGATCTTGACAGCGGTTTCCGGCGCTGGCAGCGGCACCTTGAGGCTCCGCGCCCCGCTTACCGGATCGCGCTCAATCCAGGGATGTGCCGGGGTTGACGTATCGCCCGCCGCCGCGAGCGCTGAAACGAACTGCGCACCGACTTGCAACAAGGCACTCCATGGATCGCTGGCCTCAGTCGCGGGCGGCGCCGTCGCGCTCTCCGCAGCACCGACTTTGTCTTCGCTCACGCCCCCATCCTCAGGCGCGGCATCGGTTGCGGCAACGTTCGCCATTTCCTCCGCTGGCACCACCGTCTCGCCCTCACCCATATGGCCGGTGACGTTTTCCACGTCCTTCATGAAGCGGTTCAGACGCGTGCCACCGAATGAAATCTCGCCGGTAGCGCCATCGAGAATGCCCGCCGACAGGGATCGCTTGAACGCCAGCACCGAGAGCATGCCCTCCTCGATTGTGCCCTTGGCGACGAAATTGACGATCTGCACCGGACGAATCTGCCCCATGCGGTGGATGCGCGAGATGCGCTGTTCAAGAATCGCCGGATTCCACGGCAAATCCATGTTGATCAGCGTCGACGCGTGTTGCAGGTTGAGGCCGGTACTGCCGGCATCGGTCGACAGAAAGACGCGGCACGCCGGATCGTCGCGGAAGCGCTCTACAAGTGCCGGGCGCTTCTCCGATGGCACGCCGCCGTGGAAGCTGACATAGCCGAAGCCGCGTGCCTCCAGCCGGCGAATCACGATGTCCTGGGTGCGCGTCCATTGCGAAAACACCACCGCCTTGGCCTCCGGCTGGACGAACAGATCGTCGAGCAGCGCCGCCAGTTCGTCGGCCTTGACGCCATGATCGCTTTCCTGGTCGAGCAGGTAGGTGCTGTTGCACGACATGCGCATGTTCTGCAAGGCGCAGGTCAATCGCCGCTGATCCTGGTCCGAGAGAAATTTCATCTTGCGCCAGCGCTGCACGATCTTCGAAACGACTTCAGAATTTTCCTGGTGGTAGGTCATCTGCAATTCGGTCATCGGCACCAGCAGGTTCTGGTCGGTACGTTCCGGCAATTGTTTCAGCACCTCGCTCTTGCGGCGGCGGATCATTATCGGCGCCAGCGTTTCGCCGATTTTTTCCAGCCCGGTATAACCGGTCACGCGCCCGGTTTCGTCCTTGAGCTGATGCTCGTGCAGCAGTTTCCAGGTCGGTCCAAGCCGATGCTGGTCGACGAACTGCACGATCGAGATCAGTTCTTCCAGCTTGTTTTCCAGCGGCGTACCGGTCAAAACCATGGCGTAGGGACTGTCGATGCGCTTGAGCGCACGGGCGGCGATGGTGTTCCAGTTCTTGACGCGCTGCGCTTCGTCGACGATCACCAGTTCCGGCGCCCAGGCCTCGATCAGATCGAGATCGGGCTTGAGTTTCTCGAAGTTGGTGATTTTGCAGAAGTCGTCGGCGAGGTAATCCTTCTGCCGCTGTGCCCGGCCACCGGCGAGAACCCGCGCCGGCCGGCCTGAAAAACGTGCCATTTCGCTCTGCCACTGATACTTGAGCGAGGTCGGGCAAATCACCAGCACGCGCGAAACGCCGAAATGCCGCGCCAGAATCTCCGCTGCCGCAATGGCCTGGATGGTCTTGCCCAGACCCATCTCGTCACCAATCAGCACCCGCCCAACGCGCACCGCGAACAGCGCGCCCTCGGCCTGATACGGGTAGAGCGGCACCTTGAGCAACGGTTTCAGCAGCGCATCAGCCGCGCCTCGCGGGAACAAGCGATCCACTTCCGCGACCCGCCGTGCCGCATCACGCCGGCCGGCAACAAAATCGAGCGCATCGTCGTAGGCGCGCAGTTCGTGGCCGCTCTCGGCCGCCGCCTCCAGGAAGCGCTCCAGCCCGTCAAAGCGCGCCTCCGGCAGCCGCCCGTTGTGTTGAATATCGAACAACAGCGCGGCTTCCTCCCGCAGCGCCTGCGGGCAATCCGTGCCGGCACGAAAATGAATCGTGCGCTGGTCATCGTTGCGCAGATACAGTTCGGAAAAAGGTGGCTGGTAGCCGCGCGCGAATGCCGTTTTCGCTCCCCGTTTTTTCTCAAGCCGGGCCAGCGTGAATTCGATGTGCTTGCAGGTACCCAGTTCGTTGGTGGCGTAATCAGGACAGGCGCAGAAATTGTCGCCGGGCTTCTGGCCACGGATCGCCACCCGATAATGTGATTTCGACAGCGGATTGCTGACGCGAAACTCGGAGAAGAAAGGCTCAGATCCCAGGTTCTCAAGCGTGAACGCCTGCTCGCGCCCGAACTGCCGGCGAAGTGCCCGCTGCCAATCGACCGGAGAAAGATCGGTCGGGGCGTGGGTACGCGAGAGCTTGGGTTCCTTGGCTTTGGCGGGCTTCGATTTGGGTTTCATGAGGATGTGCCTGATTTAAGAAATGAGCGATTGTCGCAAAGATTGAAGGGTCATGGTTGATCGGTCTGCAAAGCGCTCTGATCGGCGATGTTGATGATGCATGCCTTGAGACCCGCGTAAACTATGGCTTAAATGGCATCAGGCTTGAAGATGCCCGTATTCATTGGCTTGCAGTGGCTGTAGGGGGTGAAACGCAACGCGTTGCGCACCCTACGGCTCTGCCCCCATCGATTCCATGATTCCCGGAATGCTCATGCTATGAACTCGATTATCGTTTCGTGCACGATGACAAGCTTGTGCGCGGCACTATGCTCGGTGAGTTGCGGCCATACACGTTGCAAGAATACGAACAAGTCACGAAGGCGCATGTTGCCAATGCGCAGATGAATCACTCTGGGTGGTGGCTGCGAAAGCATGATCCAATCAGAAAAATCCGCATCCTTGCTGACGATGATGAGATCGTGCTTTTTTGCTTATTGCCAGATTGCGGCATCGGGCAAATCGTCGCCCAGATCGCAAACGTGGAGAAAGTCATCTCCTCGCCACAGTGCGAAACGGTAGGGCAAGTTGGCATCGATCAGGAATCGAGCCATCAAGCCACCTTGGCCAGATCGTAGCGCTGGTTCATCATTTCCGAGGCAAAGCGCAGGCAGGCACGAATGTCTTCTGCATCAATGCTCGGGTACTGCTCCAGAATCTCGGCGGCGCTGTCGCCCTCGCTGAGATAACCCAAGACGGTTTGCACGGCGATGCGCTTGCCACGAAGCGTGGGTTTGCCATTGCAGATGCCCGGGTCGATAGTGATACGTCCGTCTGAATAGCTCGGGTAAGACATGATTGATTCCTTTCAGTAGCCAGATTCGTAGGCCAGCCAGGTTGGCGCAATGCTGTTGGCTTGAGTTCGGTTATCACAAAAATCCACGCCACGTTCGATGGCCTGGGACAGGCTTGTCAGTCTATCCTTCCATCGGCGTGCCATTGTGCATCGATGGCGAAAAAGATCCACCTGACCCGGTTTGCGTTCATCGATTCCGCCTTGGGTTGGTCATCGCTTGCTGTTGCGTATCTGGGTCGTGGTGATGGTGGAATGGCAACGGAGCCTCAGCTATCAAATCGACACTGGCCCCTTTGACTCGCGGGCTGACCAAACTCCAACAAGCGCAGTGAAGGCGTGGCCACAGGCCAACAATTCTGTTTGACAGATTCCGTTACACGGAACACAATAAGCCATGATTCATTCATTCGCCTGTCCCGATACTGAAACGCTTTTCAACAGTCAGGCCGTGCCCCGGTTCAGGAACATCGAACGTGTGGCGCGACGCAAGCTGCTGCAATTGCATGCAGCCACCGAACTGGCCAGCTTGAGGATTCCTCCAGGCAACCAACTCGAAGCCCTGAAAAGCGATCGCCAAGGACAGCACAGCATCCGCGTCAATGACCAATGGCGCGTGTGTTTTGTCTGGCGTGAGGATGGTACGCACGAGGTTGCAATTGTGGACTACCACTAGGAGTTGAACATGGCTGAACTACTTGACGAAATCCACCCCGGCGAAATTCTGCTGGAGGACTTTATGAAACCGATGGGAATTGCGGCCCGTCAACTTGCGGCTGACATCGACGTATCCCCCAGTCGCATCAGCGAACTGGTGCACGGTTCGCGTCCGATTACCGCCGATACGGCGCTGCGCCTGGGTCTGTTTTTCAGCATGGAACCACGCTTCTGGCTGAACCTGCAAACGGAGTACGATATTCGGGTGACCGCTCGTACCCTTCAAGAAAAGATCAGGCCTCGAATTCGCGTTTTTCATCGCGCTGCCGCCTGATTCGTTTGGCAATCGATTGTGTTTCTAATCGATGGAGTCTGACCCCATCGATTTGGAGTCTGACCCCATCGATTTGCACGAGCATTGACTGTGCAGGCCAAGCAAAACAAATTAACTAAATAATCACAAAAACAATAGAGCCTCCCTGCTCAATCAAAGCCTTGACGGGACACTTTTCAATACTTTCTTTGATAATACCCTGTTGCTCCACCGTTATGGTGGTAGGAAACTGAAGGATTATTGTTACTTTGCCTATAGCTCCTGCTCGATTTAGATCAGTCACCACCTTAAGCTCAATATCGATGCCCTCTTCAGAGATACCCATCTCCATACAAGCCTTTTTTGCGTAAACGGCAGCGCAACCGGTGATGCAACCGTAGACTGATTCAAGAGGATTTGGCAAGGTCCCATCCATTGCAAAAGCAACGTTGTGATTCTTTAGGCCTACTACAATAACGGGTCCTGCTTTAAGAGTTGTACGCATATACGTTCCTTTTTATGGCTTTAATAAATGGTTGGAGAATTGGTATGTCAGGCCACCAACAACCATTGAAAGTAGAAAAAGCATCCCTTCTGTATTGCCCATAACAATAGTTGCTATTGCAGGGCCAGGACAGTAACCAACCAAACCCCATCCAAGTCCAAACGCGGCACTTCCGAAAATCAATTTTTTGTCAATCGTAGAATTTGACAGATTAGGAAACGAGTCTTCTAACCAAGGTTTTTTTATCCGTTTCGCTGCTTGGAACCCGATCAATGTGACAGTTACAGCGCCGCCTAATACACCTAAAAGGAGCGGGCGCCAACCCGGTGAAAAATCGAGAAAACCGACAACGTTGCCAGGGTCTGTCATTCCGCCGAGAGTGAATCCGGCCCCGACTATCGTACCGACCAACAAGAAAATCAACATCGCAAGGGATTTCTTGTTCATCAAACCAATCCCATCCAATGGCGTAGAAAGGTTGCAGCAAAAATGCCAGTAACCATGAATGAAATAACTGCAACAAACGACCTGATGGACAAACGACCAAGGCCACAAACACCGTGCCCCGATGTACAGCCGTTAGAAGCACGCGTCCCTACGCCAACTAAGAAGCCAGCAACAATAATGGCCAAAGGTCCCGGATTAGGCCGTGTTATGGTGGCAAGTTCTGGCATAACAATAATAACCAGAAGTGCGCCAAGTAAAAGCCCCGCGATGAATATTATTCGCCAGCCTTCAAAATTTACATTGAATATCCCGAAGAAAATTCCACTAATTCCTGCAATTTTCCCTAAAGAAAGATAGAAGAGAATTGCTCCTAACCCGACAAGAACTCCGCCGATTACTGAATTAATTAGCATATTCATGTCTTTCTCCATTTATTTCTGAGAGTTACCGATCTCGTACAATAATCGATCAAGTACTTTGATTACACCTATGCTAGTTGCTTCCATTTCCATAACATGAGGAATGGCTTCCTTTAGGCTATTTGCGGCAACAGCAGAACGGCCTGCGTTATGAAACCGGCCGTGAGGTTCTTCAAGGCTCTTAAGCGCAGGTAACTTGCTAAAGCGGGCAGCGCCTTCTCCTTCTGTTGCCCACTTCCCAAGCGGACACATTGAGTGCCCGTAAGACATCTTGTTGTAATCGATTGTAATTTGATTTAACAGGTGCCGATAAACCCTCATTTTGAACCCAATGTGATCGTACCTCGTGCCCGCAAGGAAACATCCCAATATATTAAAATCTCTATTTTTGTTTAGATTGTCAACAGTTACTAATACTTCAGACAAATCAATATGAGCTTCGGACATTTGGATACTTACCTCGCAAATTCCAGACACGAGTTCACTGGTTTTGGTGCAAGAGTTTTGCATCTCTGCACTTACTTCAGAAATTAGCCCAGAAATTTCCTTAGTTGCTGTGTCAGTTCGTTCTGCAAGTTTTTTTACCTCGTCCGCAACAACAGCAAAACCTCGCCCCGCATCGCCGGCTCTAGCTGCTTCAATAGCTGCATTTAGCGCAAGTAATTTAGTTTGATCAGAAATTTCGTGAATGAACCGAACTATTTCTTTAATTTTCACGGTGCTAGTGGATAGTGCCTCCATCACACGAGATGTCTCTGTTGCAGTTTGCTCCGATGCTCCAAGAGACTGTTCAGCCGAATTTGTTTTCACCATTGTTTTTTCGGCGAGACCTTTTAGTTTGATCAGATCCTGTCGTTGATATTCGATGTGACCAACCAGTAGCGAAAGTCCTTCGCGGCCAAGGGTCATTGAATCAGAAAACCCCTCAAGCCCAGAAAATAAGCTCTTTAGATCACTAAGCTCTTCTCTATAGACATGGCAAGACGACTCTGCTGCAGCGGCGCGTTCCTGCTCGTAAACCAACTGCAATTTTAGGTTGGTTATCTCCTCGTCTAGCCGGACAACCTCCACTCGATGAGCGTTCATCAGTTTATTATTGCCAAACATCTATATTTCCCTCTGGTGACCGCAGTTTACAAGAATCTTAAAAGCGATATGAGTAAAGTAGCTGTCCATTGGTTTGGCCGTGCGAAATTTTTTGATTGTCCGTTGCGCCCAAAGCCGCGCTGTTAACTACTGTTACCTGGGGCGCATAAGACAAAGATAAATCAAAAGCAGAATATTTAGAGAATTTGTATTGAAAACCTGCTGTCAAGTGGTTGGTGACAACAGCTGGAAACAAAGGATTAGTGACATCGGCAGGAACAGGGTTGTTAGCCAAGTTCAAACCACCGCGATACGTCCAAGTATCATTTGCTTGATATGATGCGCCCAACATCACAACGTATTGATCTTTCCAGTTTTGATTCAATGACATGTCGAGAGATGTATTCGCAAAACTGCCATTGCTTAAGGCGCTTGAAGTATCGAACCGCATCGACATTTTCTTCATTGTGTCCGCCCAGCCTATCCGGCGGATATCGGCAACAACCAACCACTCGTCATCCGGTTTAAACGAGGCACCCACACCATACATATTTGGCCAAGCAAAGCCTTGGACCTTTAATTTCCCGGTAAGTGTTTGGATGGCGTTACCACCCGGCGTTTCCATATTGAAGGTCAAACTAGCTGAATTGGCAACTAGGTCGCTAAAGTTGATCTTTGCGTGATAGGAAGCCCCCCACGTCCATTTTGAATTAACTTTATGGGTAAAACCTAGCTTTCCGCCGGTGCCAGCGCCTTTAGCTTGCCCTGACCAACGGTTATCATTGGAAAAGTCGAAATACCCCCAATTAACGTCTGTGACTTGACCGAGTGCGAACGCGTTATTCATGGCGTTCACCATACTGCCGCCGGCAGAACCCATCTGGGCACCCGGCTGCATCAGACTACCAAAATGTTTTCCGTCTACCAGCATCTGCATGTCCATGCTAACCCAGACATAATCTAACGTGGCACCAACAGTAAGGGTTTCATCAATTTTCCACGCCACAGGCAAAATGGCTCTGCCTACCCCAACCTCCGAGCGATTGATTAAGCTTGAAGATGGCACGAAATTACCAGCCATTGATGACAAACGACCAAGATAATCGGATGATGGATATTCGGTTCCCATACCCCCTTGGGAAAAAATGCCGAAACCATATGCGAACTTACCGTCTTTTTTTACCACCCCCAAAGCGGGCATGATAAAACTTGTAGCCGAAGAGCCTTGAGTATTTGAAGAAACTGAAGGATTCATAAAACCGGCGGCGACATTCAAATGAAGGCCGTCTTGCATAAGGCCCAGAGTCGCAGGATTATTCATAATTGCAGCAGTTCCATTATCATATGACATACCGGCGCCACCCATCGCGGCAGAAACAGGCCCGTAGCCCTCCATATTCATGCCATTCGTTGCAAATGAGTAAAATGGAATGATTCCAATCGCCGCAACGAATATTTGCATTCTTGCGCGTTTTTTTATTGAGATATAGTTTTTCACGGTTCATCCCTAGTATCAAAAGAAAAACATACCAGTATTAGGGTATCTAAGTCAAGGTTCAGACCTCCCGAGACATCGGAAAACCGGGGACAGACCACGGTTTTCAGGGGGGAAACCGGCAGGGGAAACCGGGGTCAGACCACTGTTCTCGACACGCGACAGCAAGCCAAAGT
>NZ_JBMOJE010000124.1:0-13300 GCF_049316945.1 Propionivibrio sp.
CGCTGGCACCATTAGGCCGCGATTCGGTGGCTCCAATGGGGCGAGATTTGTCATTTACGCCGCGCTGCAATCCACCAGTGCAGCCGACTCCTAATATTCCGTGCTGCCGTCTTCCGAAAACGACAGGAACGATCTGTAACTGACGAACTTCCGCCAGTAACCTTACAGGCCCTTTCTGAATGCCGGATGAATGGTTAGCGCTCATCCGGACGTTGAGCGACGCCCACTGTCCGAAACCGTCAATAGGGCGTCCTTGATTTTGGTGCAATTTTGGGCGGTGGCGAGCACCTGAATGGGCACTACACCTTTCACGGAGAGGGTCAGATCATCGATCTGGATGCGATTGTGGCGGGGCTGGGATTGGGTTGACGGAATTTTCGGCGGTTCCGGCGTACAACCCCAGTCTTAAAGCCCTGGGGCTTTTGTAGTCGAACAGCCGGGTTGTTTTTGTAATCGCTGGTACAGCTTATAGTCCATCCAATAGAGAGTGAACGCATCCGTTCGAGCGGAAAGAATAGCGTTTTGATTATCCTTTTCCTGCGAGCTGAAAGACCCATCTCCATATCGAGAAGCTCTTAATCCCATGCGTTTAGACAGTTTAGAGACTTCGTCGTTGGCTACATCGATAGACAGATCGGGTTTGAATGCTACGCTAACGCCCGCCACTCGGTAATACTCAAAAAAGTCTTTACCCGCATGTTTATAGCTTGGGCCAAAAGTTATCTTCAAGGATTGCCCATCCTCGGTGATCGAGGTAGAAAACGTCGCCCCGCTACAATTAATCGCGGGTCGCCCACTATATTCAGAAGGAACCATAGCAGACTGGTATTTTGATGCTGGTTCTCCTAAGCAATGACCTTTTAAGCAAAAGTCGGCTCCTATCGCCAACATTGGCGCGGACAGTACAGCGGCAATTAGCATTGCTTTGATTTTCACGAAACATTTCCTTTAGGAGCAAACTAGGTTTACGGAATGTATTGACGACAAACCCCAGAAAATTCCGCGACGCCATTTTCTGGGGTTTGTCGTCAATACATTCCGTAAAACAATCGATAAACGGAAAGATTGATGGCCAATTGGGCTGCCTTCCTAGGTTTTTGGGTCAAAATTTGGCATCGCCACACACTGAAACCGGAAAGTTTTGCGTGACGGAATTTTCTGGGGTTTGGGCTTACAACCCCTTTTTATTCCTTAAATCAGGGTTATTTCACGTTAAGCTAGCGCCAATCGGCTACCGCAATCCGGGCAGAATTTACGGTTGGCATCCGATGCGATTTGGCAACCATGGCAAGATTCAGCAGTGACGATGGGTTTAGATATGGTTGAATTCTGATTGCCTACTACCACCTCGCCCGTACTTTCTGTGGATGCAGCAGATATCGCTTGGGCAATAGCGCTGGGCAGTGCCAGAGTGCCTTCTGCGCCGCTGCTTAGTTTGTTCATAGCCCCCAGCGCGTTAGCCCGCTGCAAATCTACCGCAGATGTCGGGGCAACGATCATGCTTTGTTGTTGGCCAAATGAGGTTAAATGGGCATGAAGGGCATTTGCTTCGTCCTTGAGTCCGCGCATTCCAAGAATTGATCGTCCCAAATCTTTGCCAAATGCGACGGTTTCAACTTCGGCAATCCATACGCGCAGGGTCATCGATTCAATATTGATCACTTGTTTCTGAGTTTTTACCCGATCCGTAAACTGGTTGCCATAGTCCATCTGGGCGGACTGGTAATTGCCTATCATTTCAACCCATACCAACTTGGATACAAAATCAAAACGGCCCCAAAGGACATTGCCAGCACGAAAACAGAAGTGTCCAAGAATCCATAATGAAAATCCTATCGTTGCGTAGGAAATCATCGAAACGTTCATTCCTTCTTCGGTAAAGAACTTTGCTGCAAAAAAAGCCATGGACAGAACCGCTGCCAGCATTACGACAAGACCATAGCTGTTAAGCCATCCCAGCCAGCGGTAACGAGGCTCTTTAAAGCAGGATTCAAGAGAGATCGACGACTGCATTTCGCTTCGAGGAATGGGTTGAGTTTCCTCCAGCAATTCACTTTCAAAACTACCCGATTGAGCATTCAGCACTACTTCCGGTACAAGGCGCGAATACCGACGATTAGGAAGTGACGCTTCCCATTGATCCTGGAGTCGGCGCTCAAGTTCGTCGAGAACCTGTTTGGGATGGCTATTCATGGTGAGCGTACCCTGTACCACCGCCATACTGGCTTGGGGTGGCGATTTCAGCGTCTGGTTTATAACCGCGAGAAAGAAGAGAACGATCGCGGCTTCTGCGACAACCATTATCAAGGCCGACTGCCCCATGCCGGGAAGCCATATGGGCGCCAGCGCACCCTTCGTAATCATTGGAATGACGACGGGGCCGAGAACAGAAAGCAAAATCAGGCCAATCAGACCATTAAAGCCAAGGCTGGAGTGACCATAGGCCCCGGTTTCGAGGGGCTTTAACAAAATGAAGAGGGCCATACAGAAATAGAAACACCCAAGCCAACCGGTTGCGTCTTTTCCCGCCCCGACTAAGGACACCGCAAGACTCAGTAGTGTAATCAATATGGCCAAGGCGTTCTGGAACTGACGCTGAGCAACATACTGTATGTGTTGTGGGGCATAAATCAGATTGGGAATGAGCGAATAAAGCACGCCATTGAGGGGCCCGGTCGGTTCAGGGAAATTCAATGAATTGTGGCGCAGGAGGTCTTTGATGGCGTTGGCATCGGAGGTCGTACCCTCCTGATCGGTCGTTAGCTCTTGCGCCAAATTGGCGGGCTGCCCACGCCCAAAGAAGAATCGAAGTCGGGACATGGCCTGCGCCGCATAAATCAATCCGTGGATCAGCAATCCAACACCAATAACAAGCGGGGCCATCGCGATAAGGGAGCCACTGCCGAGCGATCCCCTCGCCACCAGAAGCAGCAAAAGCCCTCCGATAACAAGAATGGAAGCGGCGCAGAAATAAAAAATGTTCTCAATGCGATACGGATTTGGGAAATCGAATCGGCTGTCCTGCGAGTTATAGTCATACGACATGAAAAGCCTTGTTTGTATTAATGGGACGGTATGGGGTAAAAATTACGGGTATCCGGAAATTAGTTTCGTTCTAGGCTATTTTTGCCCAAAGCCCCGAATATGCTGTGCTCTGCATATTCGGGGCTTTGGGCAAAAATAGCCACGTTAGAAAAGGGGAAGTTATTTCGTAAGCGTTCCTTAATTTATATCAACACCAACTTTCGCTGCTGGACCGCCAGAATTACTTTCTAAGAAATGCGTTTCCTGAACGACACCTTGTTTATTCAGAGTGGCTGAAAAGCTTGAATACTCTGATATGTTTCCTTTGTTACCAAACGGCAACATGCTAAATTTCATACTTGAATATGACCAAAACAACATTTCGTTGCCATCGCCCATAACAGTACGACTATTAGGCGATCCCAACTTAGAGATCAACTCAGCTTTAGTTGTTTTGCCTTTTACAATTGAAGACAAACCGTTTTCATCGATTTTTTGACCGGTAGCGGTTGTGAGTGCGCAGCCAGTAATTAAAGCCATGGTGCTGAAAATTATGGCAAGAGTAGTTTTTTTCATATTTTCAATCCCTGATGGTTCAAGTGGCTGTAGCGGCCCGATAACATAAACGCACTAAAAATTCATTTTTATTGGGTTATCGACGAGGCAATAACAATAGCACTAAAAAGGCTTTTGCGTATTTAATTACGAGTTGCGGTTGCGGTTGCTGTCGCGTCGCCACCCCTTCCTGCCTGATCGCACACCAGGCGTTATGGAAAGTCGCACGCGGTCGATTAGCTAGGTGCTTGCAGAAACAGATAATAATCTGCACACTGCCTCTATTAAATTACGGTCACCACCGCGAGGCATTCATGAACGCCCACACCATTGATACCGCCATGGCCCGTCGCCTGGTTGAAGCCAGCGCCATCCGGGGCGCGTCGATCATTGGACTGCCGGGCGGCTGGTCGGTCCTGCTCAAGCTCGGCCCGACAGAAAAACCGCTCGGAACGCAGCGCACCGACAAGCCGCGCACCTGGCGCAGTCTGGACACCTGCATGGACTACCTCAAGAACGAGTTGCACATCGTCCGGATCGACCTGCTCGATGCCAGTAATCACAGCGCCGGCGACGTGACCCGAAGCACGCGGGCCGATTCCTCAGAGCGCATGAAGCGCGCCCACGAAGCCGCCGCCTACGACACTTGGTTCCGCGCCCAGGTGCAGGCGGCCATTGACGACCCGCGCCCGAGCATTCCACACGAGCAGGTGATGGCCGAGTTTGACGCACGCCGCACGGCGCTGCGCCAACAGGCCGGCCTGGAATGATTCGGCTGGTCTGGCGACCGCTGGCCCGCGAGGATCGCGCCGCCATCATGGACTACATCGCTCAGGACAATCCTATCGCGGCGCTTGAACTGGACGAGACCATCGAGGCCAAGACCCGCGCCCTGCCCGATCACCCCAAGCTGTACAAGCCGGGGCGGATGAAGGGTACGCGGGAAATGGTGATCCGGCCGAGCTATGTGGTGATCTATCGGGAGAGCGATGCCGAGATTGCGATTCTCCGGGTGCTGCATACCGCGCGGCAATGGCCGTAATGCGATCCGGCTGGGAGGCTCGCGTCGAGCAGGTCGACGCGGACGATGTGCCGTTCGGAAAGTTGGCTCGTGCCTAGTTTGATGACGGGCCTATGTGCCCAGTGATAGATACAGGGTCATCGGATTGTCACGGCAGGGGGTGAATCCATAGTGCTCATAGAACGCTTTGGCCGTCTCCCCCTTTGCATCGACTACAAGCGCGTAGGCGCCCACCTGTTTGCGAGCCTCGATGCATCGATCAACGGCACATCCAATGAGCAGACGCCCAAAACCCCGGCCGTGATGCGCCGAATGCGCGGCTAAACGCCCAAGACGAAAACAGGGGACTGGGTAGCGGGGTAATTTTTGCTGGGTACGTTCATCCAACTGAAGGGCATCGACTTGGGCGGCGCTTAAACTGTAGTAGCCCAGGATGGTTCTGGGCGAATCAGTATCAACCAGAACCCGCACGACGGTGATGCCTTTCTTGCTCTGCTGAACCGCAAAGCGTTGAAGGTACTCGTCAAGTTCGACAACGCCAGAGGTGAAGGCTTGGCGGTCATGACGGATTGGATCGAGCAATTGCTCTTCAAGCACGCCTTACCTCGCGCGCGAGGTTCATGGCGTGTTGCAAGGCGGCATTCGGCGAAAAAGCCCCATTCAGTGCGGCCGTGAATGCCTGAAAGTCCTGGGTGGACATCGTGATGCGAGATTCACGATCCAATAGTTCACGGGCCTTTTCTTTTGCTGCCGTACGCACAAAGGCCGCCATCGTGGTGCCCATTAGGGCGGCCGCGCGAGCAACAACGTCCTTTTCTTCAACATTCATTTTTAAATCAAACCGAGCAACAGCAGGCACGATAACCTCCTTCAATACGGCATAATTCCGTATACGGCAATTTACCGTATAAACAAGTAAAATACAAGGGGTTTAATGCACCTCTCAAAACCCGTGAGATCAGCACCTTTTAAGAAATTAGTTTCAAGAAACGTATTTGAGAACGCCGAGGCCAGTGTTTGCGTTGTGGCATTCCGGTTTCAGAATGATTCTCGAATACGAGGGTTTTTGAGAAAGGGTGAGGTGGCCAGGGAGCCGGTCAGCAACTCGTAAGGAAATCTGATGAGTTGCTGGCGAAAAAGGCCGCAGCGCGAACGAGCTTGTGAGTCTGAGCGGAGCGGCTGGGTTCAAAAAACCCTCTTCGATTCCACACCTAGACAATGCACTAATCACAACACTGACGCGATTTCAGCTTGTCGCCACCGAGTTTCGTTGAAGTCGGTCCGAAACTCGCTGGTCCAGTTCTATTTCAAAACCGTCAAAAAAGATTGGGCATCAGATGTCCCGGATAACAGTGATTTTGCCGTCCTCACTGACCGACACAAGCTGCTTGCGGCCGTCCGGGTATTTCTTCACCAAGCCGTCCGGATACGCGGAATCACCGTAGTAAATTGGACGCCCGGTTGCAAAATGTTGTTGTGCAGCCACCCTCACAGTATCGTTCATCATCAGGGACGCTGCGTCATGGCTGCATGAAAGTTAGGTAAATCGCGTTTCCCATTACCAACATGGCGGGGATTTTAATTCCGCCAAGGAAAACACTGCGGTCGCCGTCGTGGCATGAGCTTCACGCCTCAGCCCACGACCGGCAAATCTTTCCATCGTGTCGTATAGCAGGGCGACATCCGGCCCCGTTTCATTTTCCAGTGCTGCTCAATGCCTTCCGCCGCGAGGCGCAACGCCCCGCGCCCGAAACGGGCATTGAGCGCATCCATCGTGGCCATCAGCTTCAATGACTTCTCCGGATCGACCGGTGCCGCAAACAGGTCGCTCTGTCGCTGGCTGGCCGCCTGCCCCAGTTCCATCAGCATCACCCCGGCCTTCTTGTAGGCATAGCCTTCGCGAAAGATCCGGTGCAGCCCGAGGATCGCGACCCGAACCAGTTCCCGGGTGTCCGCCGTTGGCAGGACCAGCGGCAGCGTGATCGACGGGTGGTACTGCGGCTCGTCGGGCTTGAACGGGTTGGTCTGCAGCAGCACCAGGATCCCGCCGGCGACATGGCGCTGCCGGCGCAGCTTCTCGGCCGCCCGGCTGATGTACGCGGCCACAGCCTCTTCAAGTCCCGGCAGATCGTATACCGGCTGTCCGAAGGAACGGCTGCTCATGATCTGCTTCTTGGCCGGGGCCATCGCTTCGATTGCCAGGCACGACACGCCCCGCAGTTCCATTACCGTCCGTTCCATCACCACCGAGAATTCCCGACGGATCAGTTTCAGGTCGGTGTTGCGCAGTTGGCCAACCGTAACGATCCCCAAATGTGAAAGGCGAGCCGCGATTCGCCGGCCGACACCCCACACCTCGCGGACCTCGAAACCGCCGATAAGCTCCAGCAGGTCACTTTCGGCCAAGCCGATCAGGCTGCACACCCCGTTCCACGCCGGGCGTTTCTTGGCCACGTGATTGGCCAACTTGGCCAACGTTTTCGAGGGGCCAAATCCGACGCAGACCGGCAACCCGGTCCAGCGCTTGACCCGATCCCGAATCTCGTTACCGATCCCCGAAAGATCATCTCGTCCCGCCATCCCCAGGAAGCATTCATCGATCGAATACACCTCCTGCTCCGGCGAGAACCCGGCCAGGATCGACATCACCCGGTTGCTCATGTCGGCATACAGTGCGTAGTTGCTCAAGAGCGCCACCCCACCGGCTTGGCGGAACTCCTTCTCGATCTTGAACCAGGGAACGCCCATCGGAATTCCCATGGCTTTCGACTCGGCGGAGCGGGCCACAATGCATCCGTCATTATTTGAAAGAATCACCAGCGGCCGGCCGGCGAGTCTGGGATTGAACACCCGTTCGCAGGAGGCGTAGAAATTGTTGCAGTCCACCAGGGCGACGGTCGCCATCTCAGACCGTCCGGCGTGTCTTGCGTTGCCGGAGATCGTGAATGACCCGAACGACCACGCCCCAGATCTGCACCCCGGTCTCCGGGTTGATCGCGATCGGCGGAAAGGCCGGATTGCCGGCCAGCAGTACGCCTCGACCGACCTTTTTGACGGTAAACGAGCCCTCGACTTCGGCCACTACGATGTCGCCGACAGTGGCTCCGAGCGATTTGTCGATCATCAGCAGGTCACCGTCGTGGATGTTGAAATCCTGCATGCTGTCGCCCTTGACCCAGGCGTAGAAGGTCGCCTCCTTGTGCAGCACCAGGTCGTTGAGGTCCAGTCGGTGTTCGACGTAGTCGTCGGCCGGTGACGGAAATCCGGCGCGGACGGCGGTGGAGAAGACCGGCAGCGCGATCCGTTCAGCGACTTCGGCGGGGAGGACGAAGCGCAAGGCGCCGGCGGCCCTCTCAATTCTTGTGCGTGCCTTCACGAAATCAAGGCGGGTCGCCGCGACCGCCTGGCTTCCCGGCCGGTAGCGCGCCCCGCTCACTGCCACATCCCCCGCATGCGCGCCGCCAGATCCACTGGACTGTGCTGGACCGCATTACTTTCCGGCATCTGCTGATCAGCCTGCGGCCACACCCGGCTTTCGAATTGCTTGAGCATACGGTTCGGGATGAAGCGTGTCCGGCTGGCATAGACATGCCGGTCACCTGTCCCGGATTGGCCTGAAACGTAGAATCGCTGCGGCACCAGCAGCGCCAGATGATCCTTTGCCCGGGTCATGGCCACATAGAGCAGGCGGCGTTCCTCCTCGATCTCCGGTTCGCTGCCGGTGGACATGTCCGAGGGAATGCAGCCATCGACCACGTTGAGAATCGACACCGCCGTCCATTCCTTGCCCTTGGCCGAGTGGATGGTGGACAGGATCAGGTAGTCCTCGTCGAGCAGCGGCACCCCCGACTGGTCGCTGGTGGCATCGGGCGGATCGAGGGTCAGTTCGGTGAGAAAGCGTTCCTGGCTCGGGTAGGTGGCGGCAATCCGCGCCAGTTGCTGGATGTCGGCCTGGCGCATCACGGCATCGTCGAACAGCCGCTCCATCTGGGCTTCGTACCACCGTGCCACCTGTTCGAACATGGCTGGCCAGGGAGCGCTCGGAATGGCCTCGAGCAGCGCAGCGAACTCCAGCCACGCCGGGCGCGCACTCTCCGGGACGGGCTGCTCGGGGAGCAAGGCGCAGCCCGGCGGGGCGGCCTGGAGATTTTCCAGGATGCGGCTCGCCGTTTTTGGACCGATGCCCGGCAGCAACTGCAGGGCGCGAAAGCCGGAGACGCGGTCTCTGGGGTTCTGCGCCCAGCGCAGGATGGCCAGCAAGTCTTTGACGTGCGTGGCTTCGAGGAATTTCAGGCCGCCGAACTTCACGAAGGGGATGTTGCGCCGGGTCAGTTCGATTTCCAGACGGACGCTGTGCGAGGCGGCGCGGAAAAGCACGGCTTGGAATTTGAGCTTGATGCCGCTCTCGCGCTGAGCCAGCACCTGCTCGACGACGTAGGTCGCCTGATCAACTTCATCGCGCACCGAGACCAGTTGCGGTCGCTGGGCGGAAGCTCGTTCGCTCCACAGCTCCTTGCTGTAGCGTTCCCTGGCCTGGGCAATGACGTCGTTGGCGGCGGCCAGGATCGGCTGGGTCGAGCGGTAGTTGCGCTCGAGCGTGATTAGCCGGGCCGGGGGATCGAAGTGGGCGGGAAAATCGAGAATGTTGCGTACCGTGGCGCCGCGGAAACTGTAGATCGACTGGGCATCGTCGCCGACTACGGTCAGTCCCCGCCCATCCGGTTTCATGGACAGCAGCAGGGCCGCCTGCAGGTGGTTGGTATCCTGGTATTCATCGACCAGCACTTGGCTGAAACGCTCCCCGAGTTCCCGGGCGATGTCGGGTTCGCTGGCCATCTGCGCCCAGTACAGGAGGAGATCATCGTAATCGAGGACCTGCTGCGCCTGCTTGGCTTCGACGTAGGCGAGGAACAAGCCCTTGAGTTCGGTCTGCCACTCGGCACACCAGGGGAAGGTGGTCAGCAGCACCTCGGCCAGCGGCTTGCGGGTATTGACGGCCGCCGAGTAGATGGCCAGGCAGGTGCCCTTGAGCGGGAAGCGCTTGCCCTTCGCCGAGAGGCCCAGTTCATGGCGGACGAGATTCATCAGGTCGCCGGAATCCTCCCGGTCATGGATGGTGAACGCCGGGTCGAGACCAATGCGGCCGGCGTAGTCGCGCAGGAGGCGGGCGCCGACACTGTGGAAGGTGCCGGCCCAGGGGAATCCGGCACTGACCAGACGGGCATGCTGGTGCGAGACCTGGCTGACGATGCGCTGCACGCGCCGGGTCATTTCGTCCGCCGCTCGGCGCGAGAAGGTGAGCAGCAACAGGCGGCTCGGATCGGCGCCTTCGGCCAGCAGATGGGCGACCCGGTGGGCCAGCGTATTGGTCTTGCCCGAGCCGGCGCCGGCGATGACCAGGAGGGGACCGGCGAGCTGGCCGGAACCGATGCCATAGGTGGCCGCTTCCCGCTGGGCGTCGTTGAGGCCGGACAGGTAGTCGGGGGTGGTCACGCGGGGGGAATCGCTCACAAAAGGTGGCATTCAGTCATGCGGCAGGGGAGGGCGCCCCTTGGAACGGTGCGGGCCGTTTCTCGTTGGATTCCTTGCTGATCATGAGGACCACCGTCAGTTCGTCACATTCCGGACAGATGCGATACGCGGCAACGGCACTGCTGGCGACCTCCATGCTGGGCGGATCAATCGGGCTGTGGCAATGGGGGCAGATAAAACGCGGGGGCATGGCGGTGGACTCCTTGAATACTGTAATTATATACAGCCACCCGGAGCCCGCAAGAAAAAACGGCGCGTCTGCTTTGCTTCCCTATCAAAATGATTTCAGAACGGCGTCCATCAGGCGTTCGTACGATAGTCATCGAAATCCGCCCAGCCGGCCGCGTAGCCCGTCTGTTCGCCGTCAACCCAGCGCCGGCCCTTTTCGCCGATCTCCAGCCGGGCTTCGGCGAGCTCGCGGGCGACTTTCTCGGCATTCCCTTGCTGCATGGCGCGCTCGAAGGCGACGTACCGTACGACGGAGAAGTAACCGCGATCGACGCGGTATTTTTTGCTGAGCCAGTCGTTGGCGGCCGCATCAAACGCGAGGAGGGCTTCGCCCATCGTCAGGATGTCGGCGGGAGCGGGTGACGGACCGAAGGTTTTGAGCACCGTTGCCTTGATGTCCGCTTCGTGCCTGGCCTGATAGTCGGCTTCCGCTTTCGCTGCGGCCCGTTTGGCGCCGGCCTGGACGTTCTGGAAGATCCCGTTGAGCTGCTCGAAGAACTGCGCAACCTGGCGCAGGAAGATGTCTTCGCTCTCCGGCACGCGGCCGCTCCGTTGGGCGAGGGACAGCACGTCGCGGGCAGCGGTGGCCACTCTGGCCGCGTTCGTCCGAAATCGCTTGGCGGTCTCTTCGCCCTGGGGGCCGGCGAAGCGTTCCTTGAGCAGGGGGAAAAGGTGGCTTGCATCCGGTGTTTTGGCAACCGTTTTGCCCGCTCTGGCCGGTACGGAAACCCGCTTTTCAACGATCCGTTCGACCTCGACAATTTTCTCGACGACGACCGGCGGCGCCGGGGCCTTGGCCGAAGCAATGAGTTCGCGCTGGCGTTGGCGCCAGGCGCGCACCCTTTCGGCATCATTTGAATAGGTGGCCGGACGTCCCCGACCTCGTTTGGGCGTTTCAGTGCGGTCGTTCATGCCGTTCTCCGTATTTACGTACGTACGATAGGAGAATAGGCGAACAGCGGTCCCTTGGCAATATCGTACGTACGATATCTTTCCGTTTGGGCGAACACTCTGAACATGGGAAACCGGTGGATCAGGCCGCGGGACGGTCGACCCGTACCAGCAAGTCTGCGCCCTCGTACGCCGGGCTGTTGATTCGTTGGCTCACCGGATAGGCTTCCATGGCTTCTTCCGAGTAGGGGGCCATCAGGGTGTGCAGGCGATTGACATCGTTCACCCCGGGATCGAGCCATTCGGCGTAGTTTTTCCGGGCGGATGATCACCGGCATGCGGTTATGAATCCGGGCCATGAGGGCGTTCGCTGCGGTGGTCAGAATGGTGAAGGTAGCCACTTCACCGACCGGTCTTGGCCAGAACTCCAGCAAGCCGCCCATCCCGAAGGGCTGATTGTCCGCCAGGTGAATCAGGTAGGGCTGTTTCTGACCGGCCACCGGTTGCCACTCGAAAAAGGCGTCGGCCGGGACAAGGACACGGCGTTGCCGGAAGGCCTGCCGGAACAGGGGTTTGATGGCGGCGGTTTCGGCCTTGGCGTTGATCGGTTTGGGCAGCGTGTCGGTGACTTTGGCCCAGGCCGGAATCAGCCCCCACAGCGCGAGCAGGAAAGTGCGCTGGCCGGCAGCGTCAGCGCGGACGAGGGGTGCCACCTGGCTCGGCGCGAGGTTGTAGCGCGGGCCGAATTCAAAACCATCCGCCGGAACCTTGAAATCATGCTTATCCGGTTAGCACACACATCCGAAATAAATACCATTTCCAGGTCGGAAGTGGGCGTCGCCCAGATTCAAAAGGCAGGAAAAGGCTGCGCCGCAAACGTTTTATACGAAAGTGGCCCTCAAGTAGGGATGTTCTGCAATTTGGGTGTGCTAACCGAATAAGCATGCTTGAAATGATCCCGGAGAACAGGCAGGGTTTGGTAGAGGGCAAAGCGTCCGCACATGGGATTAGCATAACGCAATGTTGATCGCCCGGCGATGAGCTAACCGGGAGCGCCTCCATCCGAAGCGTGGGACGACGTGGCGAGCGCCGTCGCTGATCCACCCACGTCTTGCCAGACAATAGCCAAACTATCGCGTAACTGCGGCCAGGGGGCCTACGAATCTGGATGGATCTTTTCGACAATCGCCGGCAGATACACGACTGAAAACTCGGTTGGCATGCGACGCGGCCGGCCTGTGCTCATTTCGATGCACACCAGATCCCAGCGTCCGCGCAGAACCGTCGATTGGTCGCGCAGGCGGATCAGCTGAAACCGGCGCTCCATCGTGATCTTGCCATCACTGCCTGTTAGCCACGTGCCAAGCAACAGTTCATCGCCCAAGACACTGGGCAGCAAATAGTCATATTCACCTCGGCGTATGGCCATCGCTCGATCCAGGCGCCCGTAGTCGGCCAAACTTAGGCCAAGTACCGCGGAATGTGCCCAGCCGATGGTTTCGCACCAACGGACATAGACTGCATTATTGGTGTGGTTCAGGCCATCGATATCGCCGCCGCTGGGTGACACTGCAAGGGTGAAGGGTTTTGGATAGTCCCAGTTGAATTCATCCGTACGTTGGTATTCCATAGCATCCATTTCAGTAACCGTTGTTAACGCTGCGATTCTGAGCGTTGCAGATGGCCGACCCTATGGGGGAATAGTCAATTCACCGTTTTTGTTGCCCCGCGCCGTCGATCAGCGAACCTCGAGATACACGCTCAATGAATCCGCCTACACAGCGGGTATCCGGCCTATTGAGCTTGGCCAATACGCTCCGCGGCGACCCTATTCTTCAATTCGATCGTTCAGCGCCTGAGTGGCATAACCCCTCGATTTTAACGAAGTGTCAGTTCATGGGAACTTGCTTTTCGACCAAGGCGCTCCCATGTAGATTATCAATATCTTCCTAACGAGGACTTTTACCATCATGCGAACTGAAACCCGTGTAATCGCGGCATTATGTAGCAGCTACCCCAAGCTAAATCAACGACTTATTCGTCCCGATC
>NZ_JBMOJE010000125.1:0-13213 GCF_049316945.1 Propionivibrio sp.
GCGGAGCAAAAATATGTCATCGGGGTTTGCCGAGGTGTTCATGCGTCAATGCTGGTACTCGGTGAAACATTCGGCGAGATCGTCACCGATCCGCGTTTGCGTGCACGGCATGTTTATGCCAAGGGTCTGAGGCATCGCCAGGTGACGCGCGACCTTCATGCGTGACGCACCTTCCTGAAACATTTCCCATCGCATTCCAGATCGAGAATCCAGAGTAAAATCCGCCTATGACTTACCAAGTACTGGCGCGCAAGTGGCGGCCGAAATCATTTGAGAGCCTGGTCGGGCAGGAACACGTTGTTCGGGCCTTGACCCATGCCTTGACCGAACAGCGTCTGCATCACGCCTATCTGTTCACCGGCACGCGCGGTGTCGGGAAAACCACGCTGGCAAGAATCCTCGCCAAGTCGCTCAATTGCGAGACGGGGGTTACTGCGACCCCGTGTGGCGTATGTTCGGCGTGTACCGAAATCGATTCGGGTCGCTTCGTCGATCTGCTCGAAGTCGACGCAGCGACCAATACCAAGGTCGATGAAATGCGGCAGCTTCTCGAAAACGCTGTCTATGCGCCGACGCGTGGCCGCTTCAAGGTGTACGTCATCGACGAAGTGCACATGCTCTCGAATTCAGCTTTCAACGCCATGCTGAAGACGCTGGAAGAGCCGCCGGAACACGTAAAATTCATCCTGGCAACGACCGATCCGCAGAAAATCCCGGTCACGGTGCTGTCGCGCTGTTTGCAGTTCAACCTCAAGCAGATGACGCCGCAACTGATCGCCGGCCATCTCAAGCATATTCTCGGCGTCGAGGCGATCAGCGCCGAGCCCGCTGCCTTGGCCCTGCTCTCGCGTTCGGCTGCCGGCAGCATGCGCGATGCGCTTTCGCTGCTCGATCAGGCGATTGCCCACGGCGCCGGCAAGGTCGAGGAAGCGCAGGTGCGCGACATGCTCGGTACCGTCGATCTTGATTACCTGTTTTCGATACTCGATGCCCTGCTGGCCGGTGACGCCGCCGGCATGCTGCAAGTCGCCGAGGATATGGCCACGCGCAGCCTTTCGTTTGATGCGGCACTGCAGGAAATGGCCAGCCTGTTCACCCGTCTGCAAGTCGCGCAACTGGCACCGCAGGCGGTGGCTGACGATCTGCCTGAGCGTGCGCGTATTCTGGAGTTGGCGACGCGGCTTGATCCGGAATTCGTGCAACTGGCCTACCAGATTGCCGTACATGGACGCAAGGAACTGCCTCTGGCTCCCGACGAGCAGGCTGGTTTCGTCATGACGCTGTTGCGTCTTTTTACTTTCCGTCCGGCGGTGGCCGGTGATGCGGTCGTGGCGCGCCCGCCTGCCACTTTTACGAAAGCAAGTCCGACGGAGCGCCCGGCGAGTCTTGCAAATACCCAACCAATTCAAAAAAGCGTAACGCCAGCCATAACCCCGGTGGCGAGAACTGAACCAACTGAAGTAGATGTCGTACCAGTACAGCATGAAACACCGGTGGCGGGGGTGGCTGTCTCGCCTGGTGCTTCTCATGGTCGTGGCGACTGGCACGATATTCTGACCGCACTCAAGCTTGGCGGCATGGCGCGTGAACTCGGGCAGCACTGCGAGTTGGGACGTGTCGATGGGACGCAGGTTGTCCTCTGTCTCTCGCCGGCGCATCGGCATTTGCAGATGAAGCCCGCGCAGGACAAACTTCAGCAGGCGCTCTCCGAGTATTTTGGTCGCCCGTTGCAGTTGACAATCGATCTGCATGAAACCGTAGGTGATACACCCGCCGCCGTCGCCGTGCGTCGCCGGAATGAAAAGCAGGATCTTGCCGTGGCGGCAGTCGAGCAGGATGACTTCGTGCGCGAAGTCATCGATCTGTTTGACGCAACATTGATTGAATCTTCCATAAAACCCGTTTAATTCCATTTGAGGTAAGCAAGATGATGAAAGGCGGAATCGCCGGCCTGATGAAACAGGCTCAGCAAATGCAGGAAAACATGAAGAAGGCACAGGAGCAGCTCGCGCTGGTTGAAGTCGAGGGACAGTCAGGTGCCGGCATGGTCAAGGTGCTGATGACCTGCACTCACGAAGTTCGTCGCGTGGCGATCGATGCCTCCGTAATGGATGACAAGGAGATGCTCGAGGATCTGGTGGCGGCTGCCTTGAATGACGCCATGCGGCGTGTCGAACAGGTTTCCCAGGAGCGCATGGCCGGCTTCACTGCCGGACTTAATTTGCCAGCCGGGATGAAATTGCCATTCTGATGACGACGCCGTCCAGCCTCGAATCGTTGATCGAGGCACTGCGCTGCTTGCCGGGGATTGGTCCGAAATCGGCACAGCGTATGGCGTACTTCCTCATGCAGCGTGACCGGTCAGGTGCCCAGCGTCTGGCCGATTCGTTGCAACTGGCACTCGCTGCGCTCCGTCACTGTCAGCGCTGCAACACCTTTACTGAAGCCGAGGTCTGTGAGCGTTGCCTGTCGGGTAAGCGCGACGCAAGTTTGTTGTGCGTTGTTGAAACGCCGGTCGATATGAACATGATGGAGCAGACGCACGCCTATTCGGGCTTGTATTACGTCCTGATGGGACGTGTTTCGCCACTCGATGGCATCGGGCCGCGAGAGTTGCAACTTGAGCAATTGCTGGCACGTGCCTCTGATGGCTTGGTTCAGGAAGTCATCCTTGCTACCAATTTCACAAATGAGGGCGAAGTTACCGCACATTACCTGACGGAAATGCTCAAAAGCCGCGCCATCCGCGTTTCCCGCATCGCGCGTGGCGTTCCCGTTGGCGGTGAGCTTGAGTACGTCGATGCCGGAACGCTGGCGCAGGCTTTTCGCGAGCGAAGACCGGTTGGTAATTAGTTGTTTGGCATTGTTTTTCCTCTTCAATACTGGGAAAAATTAGCGTATAGTTCGCTCCTTTAGTTTTTACCAATGGCAATTTCGTTCTGAGGGTCAGCACGATGAGTACAGAAGGCAAAATGGATTGCGGCAGGCGGCGGTTGATTATCGCTACTGCGGCTGTCGGTGGAGTAGGGGTAGTGGCAGCAATGGTGCCATTTCTTTCCAGTATGCTCCCTTCCGAACGAGCCAAAGCAGGAGGCGCAGCAGTTGAAGTTGATATTGGCAGCATAGATCCGGGTCAGATGATCACTGTCGAGTGGCGCGGCAAGCCGGTATGGATTCTCAACCGGAGTCAGGAAATGCTGGACTCTTTGCCAAAACTTGATGACGCTGTGGCTGATCCGAAATCCGAGGTCAAACAGCAGCCCGACTATTGCAAAAATGAGACGCGCTCGATCAAGCCGAATCTTCTGGTCGCCGTCGGCATCTGTACACACCTCGGCTGCTCGCCGTCTACCAAATTCAAGAAGGGTACTGAAGAAGGCATGGGAGCCGACTGGCTCGGCGGCTTTCTGTGCCCTTGCCATGGTTCAAACTTCGACTTCGCAGGCCGTGTTTTTAAGAGCAAGCCGGCTCCGACTAACCTTGAAGTGCCGCCGCACATGTATCTCACCGATACCCGCATCCTGATCGGCGAAGACAAGAAGGGGGCGTAAGAAATGGCTTCTAACACCAACTACGAAAAGTACAAGTCCGACGGTTCGCTGCAAGGCAACCTGCTCGAATGGGCTGACGCACGATTCCCGGTGACTTCCATGTGGCGTGGCCACCTGTCGGAATACTACGCACCGAAGAATTTCAATTTCTGGTACTTTTTCGGCTCGCTAGCCATGGTGGTGCTGGTGCTGCAGATCGTTACCGGCATTTTCCTTGTAATGTTCTACAAGCCCGACGCATCGCTCAACGCCAGCGGCATTCCGATCGCTTTTGCCAGTGTCGAATACATCATGCGCGATGTGCAGTGGGGGTGGTTGATCCGCTACATGCACTCGACCGGAGCCTCGGCCTTCTTTGTCGTCGTTTATCTGCACATGTTCCGCGGCATGCTCTACGGCTCTTATCGCAAGCCACGTGAATTGATCTGGGTTTTTGGATCACTGATCTTTCTCTGCCTTATGGCCGAAGCATTCATGGGTTACCTCTTGCCTTGGGGGCAGATGTCGTACTGGGGCGCTCAGGTAATCGTGAATCTGTTCTCGGCCATCCCGCTGATTGGCGAACCGCTCTCGCTCTGGATTCGCGGCGACTTCGTCATTGGTGACGCGACCCTGAACCGTTTCTTCTCCTTACACGTAATCGCCGTACCGCTCGTTCTCCTCGGTCTTGTTGCTGCCCACATTCTGGCGCTGCACGAAGTCGGTTCGAACAATCCGGATGGTGTCGAGATCAAGGACAAACTGGATGCCCAAGGTCATCCGCTCGACGGCATTCCTTTCCATCCGTACTACACGGTGAAGGACATTGTCGGCGTTGTTGTTTTCCTGATGGTCTTCTCGATCATCGTCTTCTTCGCTCCCGAAGGCGGTGGCTATTTCCTTGAATACAATAATTTCTTCCCGGCTGACCCGCTGAAGACACCGCTGCACATTGCGCCGGTTTGGTATTTCACACCGTCCTACTCGATCCTGCGCTCCATGGTGTGGCCGTTGTTCGGGCTGGATGCGAAGTTCTGGGGGGTGGTGGCAATGGGGGCTTCGGTGGTGGTTATTGCCTTCCTGCCGTGGCTTGACAAGAGCCCGGCCAAGTCGATCCGTTACCGTGGCCCGATCTACAAGGGTTTCCTGACTGCGTTTGTCATCGCCTTCCTGATACTCGGTTACCTTGGAACACAGCCACCGTCTCCTGTGGGTCAACTCGTCTCGCAGCTTTGTAGTCTTATCTATTTTGGCTTCTTCCTGCTGATGCCCTGGTACTCGAAGATTGACAAGTGCAAACCCGTTCCGGAAAGGGTGACCTTCAAATGAAAGCGAACATCATGAAGAAATTCCTGCTGGCGCTCCTGTTTGTACCGGTTACGGTATTTGCTGCGGCCGCGCTGCATCTTGATAAAGCACCTGACGTACAG
Source organism: Propionivibrio sp. (assembly GCF_049316945.1). GTDB lineage: Bacteria > Pseudomonadota > Gammaproteobacteria > Burkholderiales > Rhodocyclaceae > Propionivibrio. Next base: position 4,961 of record NZ_JBMOJE010000125.1, read on the forward strand.
GGTGACAAGGCGGCTCTGCAAAATGGTGCCAAAGTGTTTGTTAACTACTGCCTGAACTGCCACGGCGTCAGTTTCGTGCGTTACAACCGTTTGACGGAACTTGGTTTGACCGATCAGCAGGTTCGCGACACACTGATGTTTACCGCCGACAAGATCGGCGAGCCGATGCGCGTTGCAGCCCGTCCGGCTGAGCAGAAGCAGTGGTTCGGTGTGCAGCCGCCTGATCTGTCGCTTGTTGCACGGGCTCGTGCGTCAGGGGATGGTAGCGGCGCTGACTGGGTTTATACCTATCTGCGTTCCTTCTATCGGGATGATCAGCGCCCGACCGGCTGGAACAACACTGTCTTTGCCAATGTCGGTATGCCGCATGTCTTGTGGGAACTGCAGGGGCAGCAGGTGCTGAATCACGAAACGCATAAACTGGAACTTTCTGTCCCGGGACAGTTGTCGCCAGCCGAGTTCGACAAGCAGATTACCGATCTGGTAGGTTTTCTTGTTTGGGCCGGTGAACCGGGTGCTGGCTTCCGAAAAATGTTGGGATTTGGCGTTCTGGCTTTTCTGATCGTCCTCTTTGGCGTGTCTTACAAGCTGAAGAAGGAGTACTGGAAAGACGTCAAGTAAAGTTGAGTAACCGCCTGTTTTCAGGCCACGGCATCGCCGGCGTAGCGTTTAACAGCGCCCTCGCCGCTGCGGTGCCGGTTCGTTTTTTGGGGTATTGATCATGATGAATCTCTATTCGGGCACTACCTGCCCGTTCAGCCAGCGTTGCCGCATTGTCCTGTACGAAAAGGGCATGGATTTCCAGGTAATCGATGTCGATCTCTTTGCCAAACCGGAAGACATTGCCATGATCAACCCGTATGGTCGTGTGCCGGTTCTGGTTGAGCGTGATCTCATCCTGTACGAGCCAAACATCATCAACGAGTACATCGACGAGCGATTTCCACATCCACAACTGATGCCGGCTGATCCGATAATGCGTGCGCGTGCGCGGCAACTTCTGATTACGATGGAGCGTGAAGTTTTTTCGTACATCGAGGCGCTGGAGAAAAATGGCAAAACAGCCGACAAGGCTCGTCAGACCATCCGCGAGCGCCTCACCGAAATGGCTCCGGTATTCGTCAAGCAGAAACATATGCTGGGGGAAGATTTTTCGATGCTTGACGTGGCCATTGCACCACTCCTCTGGCGTCTTGATCACTACGGTATCGAATTGCCGAAGTCTGCTGCGCCCTTGATGAAGTACGCCGAGCGGATTTTCAGCCGGCAGGGATTCATCGATGCACTGACACCGTCTGAAAAGGCCATGCGTCGGTAAGCAGGCGAGACGACATGTTGTCGGGACGCTCGGTTTCATAACCAGCGTCTCACCGTTGTTCCATCGATTTGTTCTGGAATGCACGTGGAACTGCCATCGACCAAGCCCTATCTGATTCGCGCCATTCACGAATGGTGTAGCGACAATGGTTTTACGCCCTATATCGCCGTCATTGCTGACGAACGGGCGCGTGTGCCACGCGAGTTTGTTCGGGACGGGCAGATCGTCCTGAACGTTGGGTACGAGGCGACGGGTCATCTGAACATCGCCAACGACGCAATCACTTTCCAGGCGCGCTTTGGTGGTGTGGCGCGCGACATATCAGTGCCCATCGGCAATGTGGTGGCTATCTATGCCAAGGAAAATGGTGCCGGCATGGCGTTTGAGCCGGATGGCAAGGGAGCAGTCGGTGTTGGCGAAGAGCCGAAGCACGGCGGTGACCAGGGCAGCGAACCCGAACCGCCGCCTGCGCCGCCATCCGGGCGTCCAAAATTGCAGCGTATCAAATAATGCTGCCCAGTCTTGAGGCACCAAGCTTCAGGACTGCACCAACATGAATCGTAGCCCAGGTTTCTGGCTGACATAAATTCCGCAAGTCATTGATTATTATGCATGGCACACCTGTTGCATAACTGAGCGCAGGAGCGGAATCCATGACAAAGCTAATAAAATCGATTGCTTGTTGCTGCAGTGTTGGTTGCGATCTGCTGATCGAGGTTGAGAAAAACATAATTCTTGGCGATCTAGGAGCGCATGTTCGCCACGTCAATACAAACGCGGGGAAGACATGGGCCTGAAAAGGTTAGTTATTCACCGCAAAGGTGACCCAAGGAAATGCAGAGCCGCACCCCAGGGGGATTTCCTGCGAGGCTCATTCACTTTTGTCATCCTTGCAGTGCGGTTTTCAGGATGAATTACGCACATTTCATTCGTGAGATTGCTCGTGGCAGCGAAGGAGCCCGCGACATGTCTCTTGAAGAATCGCAACAGCTATACGGAGCCATGCTTGACGGCGGTGTGCCAGATCTCGAAATGGGGGCCATCGTCATTGCCTTGCGTCTGAAAGGCGAAACCATCGATGAGATGCTCGGCTTCCTGGCCGCATCAAATGATCGCCTGTATGCCTTGCACCGCCCGCCGGGACGCATCCGTCCAATAGTTATTCCCACCTACAATGGTGCGCGCAAGGGGGTTAATCTCACGCCTTTGCTGGCCCTGCTGTTGCGACGTTTCGGCATCCCGGTAGTGCTTCATGGCCTGATCGAAGGCTATGGCCGTGTGACAACGGCGCAGATTTTTCGTGAATTCGGCTTGATGCCTTGCATCAGCCAATTGCAGGCACAGCAACAGCTCGATGAAAGCGGACTGGTTTATGTGCCGCTCTCCATCATCTCGCCCGGTCTCAAAAATCAGCTTGCCCTGCGAAGCCGCCTCGGACTGCGCAACAGCGCGCATAGTCTGGTCAAGATGCTCGATCCATTCAATGGGGAGGGCTTGTTGCTCGCCGCTGCCACTCATCCCGAATACCTCGATACCATGCGCCAAGTACTGAGTGCGGTTGGCACGAATGCGTTGCTTCTCCGTGGAACAGAGGGAGAACCTTTTGCCAACCCCAAGCGACGACCGCGTATTGAACATCTGCGTGATGGGGCCAGCGACATCCTCTTCGAGGCCGAGCACGAAAGCCTGAAGAGGTTGCCGCAGTTGCCCGAAACCTGTGACGCCAAGACCACTGCAATCTGGATGCGACGTGTTCTTTCAGGTGAATCTGCACTGCCGCCACCTATCGCCAATCAGCTTGCCTGCTGCCTTTATGCCAGCGGTTATGCCGATGACTTCCATCAGGCCAAGGCCATTGTTGCGGTTGAAGGATCAGGCCTGAGAGTTGGCTAGGTTTCGACTGTCCTGCGGCACTTTGCGATTTGGGTAGTGAAGATGGGCTGCTGGTATAATCCTCGAATCAGGCGGCCCTTCTGCCGCAGTTCAATCTTTGGTGCACTTAATGGAAACGTTGTCCCTGCTGACCAATCCCGAGGTGTGGATTGCCTTCTTCACGCTAACCGCTCTCGAACTGGTGCTGGGTATCGATAACATCATCTTCATCTCCATTCTGGTCGACCGCCTACCGCCGCAGAACCGAGAGAAGGCGCGCTTGGTTGGCCTGTTTTTTGCCATGTTCATGCGAATCGGCCTTTTACTTATCCTGTCGTGGATCGTTGGCGCTACCGAGCCCCTGTTCAGCGTGCTGAGCAAGTCCGTTTCCCCACGCGATCTCATCCTGATTGGCGGAGGCCTTTTCTTGCTCTGGAAAAGCACTCAGGAAATCCACCAGTTGCTCGAAGGCGAAGAGGAAAAGGAAGTGAATGCGATCAAGGTGACTGTCACCGCCATCATTCTACAGATCATTGTGATCGACCTCGTTTTCTCTCTGGACTCCATCATTACGGCTGTTGGCATGGTTAGTGATGTCCTGGTAATGATCGCGGCGGTTATCGCGTCGGTCGGGTTGATGATGCTCTTTGCAAAAAGTATCGGCAGTTTTGTTTCGGATCACCCGACCATCAAGATGCTGGCCCTATCCTTTCTGATGGTAGTTGGCGTTGCGCTCGTCGCTGACGGTCTTGGTCACCATGTGCCTAAGGGCTATATCTACTTTGCCATGGCGTTCTCTCTTGGTGTGGAAATGCTCAATCTGCGGTTGCGGAAAAAGAGCGCCCAGCCAGTGCGCTTCCACGAGCCATTCAGCCGCAAGGTGCAGGATTGAACAGTCTGTCAAACGCGTTTTCAAGAATGCATAAATGGAAGTAGTGCTCCTTGTTTTTCTGATTTTCATCAATGGCATTCTTGCGATGTCGGAAATCGCCGTGGTTTCTTCACGCAAGTCACGCCTGCAAAAACTGGCGGACGACGGGAGTCTCGGTGCTCAGTCGGCGCTGGAACTTAGCAATGAGCCGTCCGGGTTCCTTTCCACCGTCCAGGTTGGCATCACGACGGTAGGTATTCTTAGTGGCGCCATCGGAGAGGGGGCGCTGGCCGATCCTTTGACCGGCTGGTTGTCTGGCTTCGTGCTGATTGAGCCGTATGCGAGGGCGCTGGCGCTTACCCTGGTTGTCGTTGGCTTGACTTATTTTTCAGTCGTGGTTGGCGAACTGGTGCCAAAGCGTCTGGGTTTGCTGGCGCCGGAGTCGATCGCGGCGCTGATTGCCACGCCAATGAATGTCTTGGCGCGCGTTGCACGGCCTCTGGTCTGGCTGCTGTCATCTTCTTCCAGCTTGTTGTTGCAGGTGATTGGAGCGCGTCGTCGGGAAGAGCCGCCGGTCACCAACGACGAGATCAATGTTCTGATGGTGCAAGGCGCCGAGGCGGGTGTGTTTCACGAAAGTGAGCAGGCCATCGTTTCCAATGTGCTGCGCCTTGACGAGCAGCGCATCGGTGCGATCATGACGCATCGAAACGACATCTACGTGCTTGATCTTGACGAACCGGAAGCGGAGATTCGCACCCGCCTTTCCGAAAGCCCCTACACGCGTATCGTCGTTTGTCGTGACGGACTGGAGCATATTGTCGGCATACTGCGTACTGCCGACCTCCTCAAGATGGCGCTGGCTGGTGAGAAACTTGATGTCGAGCGCTTCCTGCATCCGCCGCTCTATGTGCCGGAAGGTGTAACCACGACCCATCTGCTGGAGAGTTTTCGCAAGGCACGCCAGCAATGTGCGTTGATCGTCGATGAGTACGGTGAGTTGCAGGGGCTCGTTACGCTCACTGATGTGCTTACCTCGATCGTCGGCGAACTCCCTTCATCTGACATTGCAGAAGAACAGGATGTCGTTCAAAGAACCGATGGTTCGTGGCTGGTCGATGGCAGTGTGGCGATCGAGCGCCTTAAATCGGTCATGGATATCGAAGTTGACCTACCGGGCGAAGATGAAAACGCATTCAACACCCTGGGCGGCCTGGTGATGTACGTGCTCGGCCGGATTCCTGTCGAAACGGATCAGTTCGAGGTCGCCGGTTGTCGTTTTGAGGTGGTTGATATGGACAAAAACCGCGTTGATAAGGTGTTACTGACAAAAATACTTGCACCAGTGGATGGTGCAAGCGACGCTACAGCGTAATAAAGCGGAACTCATGTCAAAAACAGTCCTTGTCCTCTTTGCGCACGGCGCCCGAGATCCCGAATGGGCGTCGCCAATGCAACGTGTTTGCACGGCGGTGCGCGCTCAGGCGCCTGGCCTGCGTGTCGAACTCGCCTTCCTGGAATTCATGCCCCCGAATCTGCGTGACAGTGTCGAGTCACTGGTGTCCGAGGGGTTCAAGCGTATCGTCGTAATTCCGATGTTCATCGCGCAAGGCGGCCATCTCAAGCGTGATGTGCCGTTGTTGATCGAAGAGCTACGCCATCTCCATCCCCAGGTGTGTTTTGAACTGGCTGGCACGGTTGGCGAAGCGGAGAGTATCGTGCAGGCCATGGCGGCGCATGTGCTGGAGCTGGCCGGTGCCTAAAACAGTTTTGCCACTATCAGATAAGCAGCCGCTCCTGCACTAACGTTCCGGTGGTTTGAAGCCTTGGAATTGTGGGTGTCAGATTGAGGCCGGTTTCCTTGTTGAAATGGTTTGCACGAGCGATCAGGTCATCAAGGGATAAGTCAACCGCTGCACCGTCAGTGGCAAAGGCGATGATGTTGCCGCTGCTGCATGAAGGAAAAACCAGCGAGCGACCATCAAATGCTTTGGTGATACGTTCCGTGCTGGCTTGAAACCCGCGGCTGCGGCCGAGCAGATTGACCGCCATCAGACCGTTCTCCGTTAGCCGCGCGCGGCATGCCTGATAAAAGGGCAGGGTATCGAGCACTCCGGCGCGCCCGTTCTTGTCGAAACCGTCGACCAGGATGTAATCAAACTTTTTGCCGTCCTCCAGCATGTATTGCGCGCCGTCAGCGATGATGATGCGTAGCCGCATTGGGTCGTGGGGCAACCTGAAATGCAAGCGGGCAATGATTTCGACCTGCGGGTCGATTTCTACGACCGTGATCAGGGTAGCGGGTAGCTTGTGGTAGATGAATTTCGCCAAAGAGCCGGCGCCGAGACCGATCAGCAGGGCGGTTTTCGGCCAGGGTGCCTCGCGCAGCAGCAGTCCAGCCATCATGTCGCGTGTGTAGGGAAGTTCCAGTGCATTAGGGCGCTGGATGCGCATGGCCCCTTGAACCCAGTCGACGCTGAAATGCAAATAGCGCACGCCGCCGGCTTCGCTGACTTCGATCGAGTTTTTAGCCATGGGAGATTCAATGAGAGTTGACCGCAGCGTTGGCCACAGTAATTATTCAGGTCCAGGCAAAACAGCGAATTCTAACTTAGTCGACGCGGCCTGGAAAACCTCAAGCGGTTCGGGTGACTGTTCCAGTGTATTCTTCACGAATGGATACGAGATATTTTCAAACCCGCATATTACTCGCCTGCGTGTTCGCATGAAGCCTGCCGACACAAACGCAACGCCATTTGCCTCGCTGACCCCCGATTCGATGCTTGATGCACTTGAGAGTGTCGGCATTCGCCCGGACGGACGCCTGCTGGCGCTCAACAGCTACGAGAACCGCGTCTATCAGGTGTTCATGGAAGAGGGCGCGCCACTGGTCGTCAAGTTTTACCGCGCTGGCCGCTGGTCGGATGCGGCGATTCTTGAGGAACATGATTTTTCCTCCGAGTTGGCCGAGCGGGAGTTGCCAGTCATCGCTCCGATGGTCATCGGCGGGCAGACCTTGCACCTTCATGGCGATCTGCGCTTTGCAGTGTTTTCACGGCAGGGCGGCAGGGCGCCGGAATTCGATAGCGGACAAACCCTCGAATGGATGGGGCGCTTCATCGGCCGCATCCATGCAGTGGGTGTACTCAAGCCCTTTGTCGAGCGCCCTGAAATAAACATTCAGAGCTTCGGTGAAGAGCCAAGGGATTTTCTTCAACGGAGCAGATTCCTGCCTCCGGATCTGGCCAACGTCTATTTCGGCGTCGTCGATCAGGTACTCGATGGTGTTCGCAACTGCTTCGACCGTGCAGGCAAATGCGCCACGCTACGCTTGCACGGTGACTGCCATGCCGGCAATGTTCTGTGGGTAGAAGGTGGCGGGCCGTTCTTTGTCGACTTTGACGATGCACGCATGGGGCCAGCCATACAGGATCTGTGGATGCTGCTCTCTGGTGAGCGAGCGGATCAAGTGCGCCAATTGGCCGATGTGCTGGCCGGCTACGAGGATTTCTACAATTTTGATCCACGAGAATTGCATCTTATCGAGGCACTACGCACCCTGCGCCTTATTCATTATGCCGGCTGGCTGGCTCGGCGCTGGAATGATCCGGCCTTCCCGGCGGCATTTCCGTGGTTCAACACGCAACGCTACTGGCAGGACCGGATTCTCGAATTGCGTGAGCAAATCGCGTTGATGGACGAGCCGCCGCTCTGGATGGCCTGATCTGGGACGCTGGGCGACGTTATATCAAGGACAGACAACATGCTGACGCTCACAGCGTCGAGATTTCAAGGTTACCCCCATCCCCTTATCGTTATTTACGCGCACCGAAATGCGCTGAAGCGCGATTGCAGTATCCATGACGAACTGCAAACCGGGCCAAATTCAGGCAGCCCGATCTCTCTGAATCTACGATGACCAAAACTTGAAAATCGTGCGCTGGTCATTTCGTGCAAACTGGGTTTCATGGCGGAAAAATCCACCTGAAGTTTTCAAATCACCACCGTTAGGCGGCGTAAATAAATAAAGATAGCAACTGACTTGCTGCAGTGCTATGCTTTTTTTGCATGAGCACCCTACCTGATTTGAAAGAAAAGTTTCGTTCTGTCTGGCCGCTATTGGACGAACGCACACGTCGTGTAATGGCGGCAAACGAAGCATTAAGTTTGGGCTTCGGTGGAATCTCTGAGG
>NZ_JBMOJE010000126.1:0-13197 GCF_049316945.1 Propionivibrio sp.
AGTCCGACACAAAACCAATTTGTCAGAGCTTGCCACGTGTTATTGAGGTGTTACAATGTACTCTCCAACGCCTATAAATATTCGTCTGCCGACGGGACGGTGACTATCGAACTCGTTGCGCCTGAAAAAGGCGCGCATTCGTCATCTTGCATCGGCATACGCATCACCGATAACGGCATCGGCATGACCCCGGAACAACTTGCACGCGTGTTCGAGCGTTTCTACCGCGCCGACAGTTCCGGCAAGATTCCCGGCACCGGGCTGGGCATGAGCATCGTGCAGGAAATCATCGACTTGCACGGCGGCGAGGTGGACGTCGATAGTTCCATCGGTGAAGGCACAACGGTAACGCTCTGGCTCCCCGCCGCAGCCCGGATCGAGATGCTTTCGTCGAGCAGTTCAAATGAAGAAATTTACCTTTCAGAGAAACCATCATGACCATCACGCAACGCTTCAATTCAATCCTTCTGGCCTTCGTTGTCGCCCTTTCCGCTCTGGCTGGGATCCTGGCTTACGAGATGGAGCGAGTGTACGACTCGACCAATTTCGCAAACGTCAACGTGATTCCTTCGATGCTGATTCTGGATGACAAAGTACGGGAGTTCGGGCAGTTGCGGGTGCTCATTTATCGTCATGCCCTGGCTGACGATTCTGCCCAAAAGCAGGCCATCGAGAACACGATCAAGGAATCGGTCATCCGCCTGGAAAAGTCGTTCGAAGCCTATGAGCCAATGATCGCGGATGAAAATGACCGGCATTTGCTGATAGTTTCCAAAGCGGCGCTGAGGGATTACCTGAGCAATATCAATGAGGTGCTGACTGCCTCCAATATTCACAACAGCAAGGAAATTCTGGCGCTCATTGAACACAACCGGCCGAATGCAGAAAAGCTGGGCAATTCGCTTGACGAGCATATGCATTACAACAGGGAGCTCGGCTTGAAAAGTGCGGCCGAAGGTGCGGCGACAAAATCCCGTGCCATCTGGACCTTGCTGATCCTGGGGGGGGGACTGCTGGTTGCAGTTTTCGCCATCGGTTTTTTCGTTGCACGCCGCCTGGTGAGTGCCATGGCGCAAAGCTCGTCCGTGGCCAGCAGGATTGCGGCAGGCGATCTTTCGTCGAAAATCACCGTGACGGGTGATGATGAAACGGTCCAGATGCTGGGATCAATGCAGATCATGCAGAGCAGTTTGTCTCAGATCGTCGGTGAGATCCGCTCTATTGTCGAGATGGCGGCAGTGCACGGGAATTTCAGCATCCGCATGACGGTTGCAGGCAAATCGGGTTATATCAAGGATCTGTCCGAGTTGCTGAATCAACTCGCCGACATTTCTGAAACGGGTATCACCAACTCGATCTGCGTGGCCAATGCCATTACCAAGGGTGATCTGTCACAGGCCATCAATACGGCATACCCCGGACTGTTCGGCGAAATGGCAGAGGCACTGGTTTTGCTGCAGAAAGCCAGCCGGGATCAGGAAGACCGGCGCTGGGCCAAGGCGCAACTGGCGGACATTTTAACGGCAGCGCAAACTGCCGACTCGCTGGGGAATTTTGGCGAAAAAGCGCTGGCACATCTTTGTCCGGCGGTCGGCGCGGTGCAGGGGCTGGTCTATGTCGACTTCAACAGCGTCAACATCCAGCAACCGGTGGGAGGCTACGGCCGCGCTCCGGACGGGCCTGCCTTCTCGCTTGGCGAGGGGCTGGTCGGGCAATGCGCCCGTAGTCGCACGCCACTGGTACTCGATGACCCAACGGGCAGCGCGCTGCGCCTGAGTTCCGGCCTGGTCGATGCGGCGCCGTGCCAGGTTGCGCTGCTGCCGCTGGTGCAGCGCCGTTCAAGTATCGGTGTCGTTGAACTGGCCTTGCTGGCGGTGCCGGAAACACGCCAGCAATTGCTGCTCGATGAACTTCCCGCAGCGCTGGCACCTGTCCTTGAGGTCTTGCGGCGCAACCTGCGCACCGAGCGCCTGGCCGAAGAGATCCAGAATCAGGCCGATGAACTCGACGCGCAAAAACACGAACTGCTGAAGGGCAGCGAATCGTTGCAGCTGGCCAATACCATGCTCACCGAGATTCTTGCCGCGGCTACCGAAATCAGCGTTATCGCCACCGATCTTTCGGGCATCATCACCATCTTCAACAGCGGTGCGGCACGTATGCTCGGCTGGAGCGCGGAAGACATGATCGGGCGGCAGACGCCAGCGTGCTTCCACCTCGCCGAGGAAATCGAAGTTGAAACCACCATGCTCCGCGCCGAGCTGGGATGCGTCGGCGGCTTTGACACAATCGTTGCCCACGCCGCAGCGACCGGTCGCGATAGTCGCGAATGGACCTTTGTGCGCCAGGACGGTTCCCGCTTCCCCGGCCTGCTACTGATAACTACCATCCTTTCCGGCGACGGCGTGACGACCGGTTACCTCTGCATCCTGCAGGACATCACCGTACGCAGGAAACTGGAAGACGAGATGAGCGAAGCCCGGGCAATGGCCGAGGAAGCCTCGCGCATGAAGTCCGACTTCCTGGCCAACATGAGCCACGAAATCCGGACGCCGATGAACGGCATCATCGGCATGACCCATCTCGCCCTGAGGACTGAACTAACGCCGCGCCAGCGTGATTACCTGAAGAAGATCCAGCTTTCGGGGCAGCATCTTCTGGCCATCATCAACAACATTCTCGACATCTCCAAGATCGAGGCTGGCAAGCTCTCCATCGAGCATACTGAATTCGCTCTTGATAGCACGCTGTCCGGCGTCGTGAGCCTGATTGGCGACAAGGCCAGCGAGAAGGGTCTGGAACTGGTTCTTGACGTGGCCAGCGACGTGCCCGTCAACCTCCTCGGTGATGCGCTGCGGCTCGGGCAGGTGCTGATCAATTATGCCAACAATGCCCTCAAGTTCACCGAGAGCGGCGAGATCGACATTCTGGTGCGGGTAAAGGAACACACCAGGGACGGCGTGATCCTGTGGTTTGCGGTGCGCGACACAGGCATCGGGCTGAGCGAAGAACAGAGAGGTCGCCTGTTTACGGCCTTCACCCAGGGGGATGCCTCAACGACACGCCAGTACGGCGGCACCGGACTCGGGCTGGCCATCAGCAAGCAACTCGCCGAATTGATGGGCGGCGAAGTCGGTGTCGACAGTGTGCCGGGCCAGGGCAGCACGTTCTGGTTCACCGCTCAGGTTGGCATTGGTCATTCAGAGAAACGCTTGTTGCTGCCAGCCCCCGACCTGCGCGGTCGACATGTGCTGGTGGTCGACGACAACGACAATGCGCGCCAGGTCATGAATGAAATGCTCACCGGGATGAGTTTCGAGGTCGATGTCGTCGACTCCGGGCGTGAGGCCGTTGCCGCAGTCAAGCAGGCAGACCTCGAGCTTCACCCCTACGATCTGGTGTTCATGGACTGGCACATGCCGGCAATGAACGGCGTCGATGCCTGCCGCCAGATACAGTCCCTGCCACTGGCGGAGCCGCCGCATCTGCTGCTGGTTACCGCCTATGGCCGCGAGGAAGTCTTCCATCAGGCCGAGGGGGCCGGCATCAGCGATGTGCTGGTCAAGCCGCTCAACGCTTCGCTGCTGTTCGACACGGCGATGCGCGTGTTGAATGACCGGGGCAGCGAGCCACGAATCAGCAGCGAAGTTACGTCATCGGCGCTGGCGAACCTGGAGTCAATCGCCGGTGCACGCATCCTGCTGGTCGAGGACAACGAGATCAATCAGCAGGTGGCCATCGAACTGTTGCTCACTGCCAACTTCGTCGTGGACCTGGCCGAAAACGGACGTGTTGCCCTCGACCGATTGCAGGTCAGTTATTACGACCTGGTGCTGATGGACATGCAGATGCCGGTGATGGGCGGCATCGAGGCCACGCTTGAGCTACGCCGGTTGTCCCGTTGCGTCGATCTGCCGGTGCTGGCGATGACCGCCAATGTGCTGATGGCGGATCGTCAACGTTGCATCGATGCCGGCATGAACGACTTTCTGGCCAAGCCGATCGAGCCCGAGCTGCTCTGGCAGGCACTGCTGAAATGGATTCCGCCGCGCCGCGCAGAGAGTGCCCTTGGGCTGCGTCAAGCACCCGCGTCATCCACGGCTGCTATCGCCATCGGTGATGTACTGGCACCGGTGCCGACTTTTGCCCTTGTTATTCCCGGGATCGAAAGCGGCCCGGCGTTGCGTCGAATGCTGGGAAACAGCGAGCTATATCTCGCCACCCTGCACAAGTTCTGCACGCTGCAGGAGCACACGGCTAAAGCCATGCACCTGGCACTCGAAGGCGATGACTGGGGCGGCGCACAAGGCCATGCGCATAGCCTGAAGGGAGTGAGCGGCAGTATCGGTGCCAACAGTCTTGCCGAAGCGGCTGCCGGACTGGAACAGGCTCTGGGCGAACGCCAGCCGCGAGCAGGAGTCGATGAGCGCATCGACGCCCTCGATAGTCAGTTGAGCCAACTGATCGCCAGCCTGCGTGCCGGACTTCCGAAGCCGGTCGCTGCTGCCGCAACCGATGCGGCGACCAGTGTCGCGGCGGTGGAAGAACTGGAGCGGCTGCTGGCCGATAGCAATCCGGAAGCCATGGCCTGGCTGGAGCGCAATGCCCATAGGCTGCAAGGCAGACTGCCCGAGACATCACTGAAAGAGATCGAGGCGGCGGTACTTACCTGCGATCTGGACGTTGCACTGCACTTGTTGCGGGCAACTCGCAGCAGAATGGAAACCACATCATGATCCTGAGTACAGCAAACCCGACCGACGCGGTCGCCCCGCACGACACCGTGCTGGTGATCGACGACAGTCCGGAAATCCTCGGCATCATCAATGCCTTGCTCAAACGCGACTACCGGGTCAAGGCCGCCAATAGCGGTGAGAAGGGGCTGACCCTGGCGCTGGCGGAACCGAAACCGGACATCATCCTGCTCGATATCATGATGCCGGAGATGAACGGCCATGAAGTTTGCCGGCGGCTCAAGGCCGACCGGGCAACGCGCGACATTCCGGTCATTTTCCTGACGGCAATGAACAACGAGGCCGACGAAGAGACCGGCTTCGCACTCGGCGCCGTTGACTACATCACCAAGCCGATCAGTGGCCCCATCTTGCTGGCGCGGGTCAGGACACACCTGGGCATGAAGTTGGCGGCTGACTTCATCAAGGACAAGAACATCTTTCTGGTTGGCGAGGTTTCCAAGCGCGCACGGGAACTCGAATTCATCCAGGACGTGACCATCCTGACCCTGGCATCACTGGCCGAAACGCGCGATAACGAGACCGGCAACCACCTGCGTCGCACCCAGCATTACGTTCGCGTCCTGGCCGAGCATCTGCAGCGGCACCCGCATTTTTCGTTGCTGCTGACGCGCACCAACATCGAATTGATCACCAAGTCGGCACCGCTGCACGACATCGGCAAGGTCGGCATCCCCGACCACATCCTGCTCAAGCCCGGCCGCTTGACTGCGAACGAGTTCTTTGTCATGCAGACCCATCCGGCGCTCGGCAAGGCGGCTATCGAGCATGCCGAACGGCAGATGGGGCGCAGCGTACCGTTCCTGTCCTTCGCCAAGGAGATCGCCTATAGCCACCAGGAAAAGTGGGATGGCAGCGGTTATCCGGAAGGGCTGGCCGGCGAGAACATTCCGATTGCAGCGCGGCTGATGACAGTGGCCGATGTTTATGATGCACTGATCAGCCACCGGGTATACAAACCATGCATGTCGCACGAAGCAGCCAGCGAAATCATCCGGGAGGGACGTGGCACCCATTTCGACCCCGACGTTGTCGATGCCTTTCTGAAAATCCACGAGCAGTTCCGCGAGATTGCCGCCCGTTTTTGCGAAGTGACTGAAGCAGAATCAATCGCATGAATCAAACAACCTCACCTTGGCGCTGATCAACCGGGATTTTCAGGTTTATCCTAGAAAAGGCAGTTGACCACAGCGAACACGGCGAACACGGCGAAAAAACAATGACTTACACTGTTTTCATGCTTCACCCTTTGGGTGAGCGGTTAAATCCTGAAAAACTGTGGCTTTTCGCTGTCCCTCTTCAGGGAGGCTTCGCGCTGCTCGCCGTGTCGCCGTGGTATGAACTGAGGTTTTCAGGTTTATACAAGCACATGGTTCGGCGACACGATCTTATGACAGAATCGGCATCTGTATGGTGACATGCCATAAACTGGTAACGCTGAAGTACGGCGAAATCGGTGTGGATAGCAACATCTTTGGGAGTGAAGCTTGAAGAAGATTCTGATTGTCGACGACCAGCCCTCAATTCGAACGATAGTCCGTCTCGCTCTGCGCGGCAGATTTGCCATCGAAGAGGCGGGTGAAGCGGACACCGCTTACGAATATATCCTGGCCAACCACCCGGACGCCGTGGTGCTCGACGTGATGATGCCGGGCTCGATGAACGGCTATCAGTTATGCGAACTGATCAAGCGCGATGCCGGTCTGGCCGATATCCATGTCGTGATGATGACGGCTCGCGGCCAGGTGAAGGATCAGGAATTCGGTCACGCGCTGGGGGCTGACGCCTATTTCGTCAAACCCTTCAGCCCGCTGGCGATGGCCAGGCATCTGAGCGCGGCATTGTTGCCGGATTCAGGCACGCTGGTCGATCATGCGCCGGTCGAGAAGAAAAAAATCATCGCCCCGACCCTTCCTGCGCTGACCGATTTCGAGGCGGCCTGGACGCACAGCCCGTGGGCGATGGTTGCCGTTGGCGGCGACGGCAATGTGTGCGTGGTGAATCCGGCCTTTGAACGCTGTACCGGCATGCCCGGGCCCGCCGTGATTGGCATGGGCGAAGCTGGACTCAAGGCGCTGCTGGACTCGCTGTCGCTCGAACATCATCGGGTCGAGATGCCGGCAACAAGATTTCGCGTCATCCACTACCTTCACCAGGCCCCGGCTCCGATCAAAGGCGCCCAGCAACTATCCCATGTCGCCGAATTGCTGCGCGAGCCGCTGGCCAGCGTATTCGGCTTTGCCGAACTGCTGCTGACGCAGAACTACGAGGAGGACATTCGTCTTGACCTGACCGCGACCCTGCTCGAACAGGTCGAAGCCATGTCGAACATTCTCAACGAACATCTCAACGTGGCCAGCAATCAGCCTGGCGATAGTCAAAGATGAATATTCTCATTTAAATCACAGGATTAAATCACAGGAAAAATGAACATGCCAACACTGATCCGTTTCTGCCGCGCGCTTGCTGCCGGTGCGCTCCTCATGGTCATGGCCCCGGCCGTGGCCGATGACCTCAAGGACATTCAGGCCAGGGGCGAAATACGCCACATCGGGATTCGCTATGCCAATTTCGTCACCGGTGCCGGTGACGGGTTCGACGTTGAACTGGTGCAGGGTTTCGCGCGCCATATCGGCGTCAAATACACGCTGGTCTATTCGGATTTCTACAACGTGATTCGCGACCTGCTGGGCAAGGACGTCGTGCGCAAGGGCGATGAGGTCACGCTGGCCGGCGACTATCCGGTGAAGGGCGACCTCATCGCCACCGGCTTCACCATCCTGCCCTGGCGGGAAAAAGTGCTGCTGTATTCGGAACCGACCTTTCCCTCGCAGGTGCTGCTGGTGGCACGCGCCGACTCGCCTTTCACTCCGATCAAGGACAGCACCGACCTGCGTCGCGACATCGAGGAAACCAAAGCCATCCTCGGTCGCAAGAGCCTGCTGGTGATGGAAAAAACCTGCCTTGATCCGGCCAACTACGGCCTCAAGGGGAAGGGAATCGATCTCAAGGTGTATTCGAAGAGCAGCAACCTGAACGAGATGGTGCCGGCCTTGCTCAACGGCGAAGCCGAGTTCACCCTGCTCGACGTACCGGACGCCGTGCTCGACCTGCAAAAATGGGCCGGACGCATCAAGGTGATCGGGCCGATTTCCGAGGAACAGGAACTCGCCGCGGCGTTTCCGAAATCGTCGCCGGCCTTGCGCGATGCCTTCAACGACTATCTGAAGAAGAGTCGCGCCGACGGCACCTACCAGAAGCTGGTGCGCAAATATTACCTGGGCATCGAGAGTTACTTCCCCGCCTTCTTTGCCCGGCCGCAATAAATGCGCTTCACCCTGCCGCCGTTGTTTCAACGAATTTCGCTGCGCTGGCCGCTCCTCCTGGCGGTCGCCTTCAGCCTCTATTCGGCGGCATTGCTGACCTATTCGATCGGCGTCAGGCAGCAGATGCGGGCGGACGCCAAGGGCTTCCTGGTGGCTGACAGCAATCGCCGGGCAACGGCGCTGGCTGACCTGGTCGCCGGCTTGCACGAAAACGCCCTGGACTATGCCGACATTCACGAGATCCGGACCTATCTGACCAATCGCGACCTCGGCATGTCGCCGCGCTACGGACTGAATTATTCGCTGGAGATGATCAGGGAACGCTTTTCCGATCGTGCCGATCAGGATGCCCGGCGCTGGGGCAGCGGGCGGCCCCGGATTGTTTATCTTGCCGATGACGGCGAGATTCTCGCCGATACGACACCCGAATCAGAGCCACTCGGCTTGCCCGCCGGGTTGGGCGACAAGAACGGCATTTCGGTTGATGCCGGCAAAGGGCTGGTACTGGTTGTGGCGCCGGTGCTGTTCAGGAACCGGCCGGAAGGAAGGGTGGTCGTGGCGGTGCCGATCGAGGTTCTCTATCGCAACCTGCTGGCGCCCGAAATTTCCAGCGGCTACCGTGAACTGCTGATGACGGATGCCGGTGACCGGCTGCATGGCAAAGAGTCACTCAGTGCCACGGCGGCCAGCGCGATTGCGCGCATCCCCGAAAATGCCGTTCTGCCGTTTGCCGAGCTGGCCTCAGCGGACGTTGCCGATTCCGCGCTGAGCGAGTCGCTGGTGCTCAAGACGCGCGTGCCGGGACTTCCGCTGACCATGGTCACGCTCGTCCCGAACGATCGTTTGCACGGCAGCATGGCTTCTCTCGCCGTGCTGTTCATCGCCGCCGTCGTTCCGCTGATTCTGCTGTTCGTCGCCTTCCGGCTCGATCGCCTGCGCCTGAGCAAGGAACGCCTGCAGCAAGCGATGGCCGTATCGGAGCGCGAGCGCTTGCGCGTGGAAATCCGCAACAGCGAACTGGCCGAGGAGATTCAGCGCCGCGAAACCGTCGAACGGGCGCTGAGTGACAGCGAGCAGCGCTGGCAACTGGCGGTGGCCGGGACCAACGACGGGATCTGGGACTGGAATCCGGTCACTGGCGAAACCTTCTTTTCTGCGCGCTGGAAGTCGATGCTCGGTTATGACGAAGGCGAGCTCGCCAACGACGTCGGTGAATGGCGGTCGCGGATTCACCCGGACGACTTCGACCACACGCTGGCCGAAATTCAGCGGCACCTGCGCGGGGAAACCGGGTTTTACGAGTGCGAGCATCGTCTGCGCTGCAAGGATGGCAGCTACAAATGGATTCTGGATCGTGGCCGCGCCCTGTTTGATGACAAGGGAACGGCCACGCGCGTATCCGGTTCGCACACCGACACCACCGATCGGCGGCTGGCTGAAGCCAGATTGCAGGATCGCACCGAACAGTTGAATGCCATCTTCGAGTTGAGCCCGGATGGCTTTGTCTCGTTCGATTCCGGGCGGCGGGTGAAGTTTGCCAATCCGGCCTTCACGCGCATGACCGGGATTGCCCTGGCACAGATCAACGGCCTTGATGAACAGGAGTTTTCCGCTTTGCTGGCTGACATTTGCCTGGCCGCTGGTCGTTTCCGGGGGATTCAGGGACTGCGCGAGAGCGCTGCCGGCAGCAGGCCCGACAAACGCGAACTGATTGAACTGTCGCTGCCCGGCAAACGTATTCTCGAAGTCTGCCTGCGCGCCAGTGATGCGAACAGCGTTTCGCAGATTCTGTATTTCCGCGACGTGACGCACGAAACCGAAGTGGATCGCATGAAAAGCGAATTCCTGTCCACGGCGGCCCATGAGCTGCGCACGCCGATGGCCAGCATCTACGGTTTTGCCGAGATCTTGCTTACCCAGGATCTTGATGAAGCCAGCCGGAACGAGTTTCTCTCGATCATTTTCAGCCAGTCCGAACTGATGGCCTCGATCCTCAACGAACTGCTCGATCTGGCCCGGATCGAAGCACGCCGTGGCAAGGATTTCGTAATCGAGTCGACGAACGCGCAGGATCTGGTCAATGAGGTGGTCAGCGGATTCAAGCTGCCCGAAGGGCGCTCGGCGCCAACACTGGCCTTGCCTGCCGTCCCTCCTTACATCATGGCCGACCACAAGAAAGCCCAACAGGCGATCCTCAATGTACTCTCCAACGCCTACAAATACTCACCTGCGGGCGGTGCGGTACACATTGAACTGGTTGCGTCGCCGACCAGCGAAGAAGCCTCTCCGCGCATCGGCATCCGCATCACCGACCAGGGCATCGGGATGACGCCGGCCCAACTGGCCCGCGTCTTCGAACGTTTTTACCGCGCCGACACCTCCGGCAAGATTCCCGGCACCGGGCTGGGCATGAGCATCGTCCATGAAATCGTCGAACTGCATGGCGGCGCGATCGAACTTTCCAGCCAGGCCGGCGCCGGCACCAGCGTCACCCTGTGGCTTCCTGCGCTCAGGGAAGCGCTGGCGGCTTGACCAGCAGAATTCGAACCGATTGTCTGCAAGCCGCATGAACAGGCGATCTACAAGCATATGACCTGAAGAGTGCCGTGCTTGCTGGCTCTTCATCGTGCCACCCTGAAGAACGCCTGTTGGCGGGCGTTTCGGAGAAGGTGCAAATATTCAGCCGCATAAACTCGGGCGCTTTCACCGTCAGTTTTTGCTACCAACCAAACAATGAACCTGAAAACCGCAGCTGACCGCGACAAACTGACCGCAAAGCCTGATCTGACGCGTGTTTAGCCCTCACCCCAACCCTCTCCCGCGGGGAGAGGGGGTTTACACCCTTCTCCCCGCGGGAGAAGGGCCGGGGATGAGGGCTTGCGACATTGACATCACATCCAACTGAGTTTTCCGGGATGAAAAAACTCCTGCTGCGTTTCCGGCACAGGAAAAGACAGCAATGCGGCCTTGAACAACCCGCCCCGACATGGCCTAGAATAATAAATGAGCCATCCGGGCGCCGGAGAGGAGCATGTCGGTCAGCATGAACATCAAACAGCACGATTCGCAACTGCGGGGAGCGGCCGAGGCGCACATGGCCGACGCGCCGCAGGCCGGGTCGCCGGCGCGTTCGCGCGAAGAACTGTGGCATGAACTGCAGGTGTACCAGATCGAACTGGAAATGCAGAACGAAGCCTTGAGCGAGGCGAAGATTGCCCTGGAGGAATCTCGCGACCGCTATATCGATCTCTACGAGTTCGCCCCGGTCGGTTATCTCACCCTCACTGCCGACGGCACGGTTGCCGAGATCAACCTCACCGGCTGCACGCTCCTCGGCGTCGAACGAAAAAATCTGCTGAACCGGCACTTCACCCTTTTCGTCGCGCCTGAAGACCAGGATCGCTGGTCACGGCATTTCCTCAGTCTGAAAAAACAGACGGGGCAAGGCAAGTTGGAGTTGACCCTTAAACGTGGGACCTTGCAACGCGGCACCCTGCAACGCGGCGAGGACACGGTCTTCCATGCCCAGCTCGAATTCACTCCCCCCGCGGTTCACGGCAGCCCGGCCTCAAGCCCAAGCCCCCTGATCCGCATGGCCCTGAGCGACATCAGCGAGCGCAAGCAGGTTGAGGCTGAACGGATCGAAAACCTTGCGCAGTTGCGTCAGCTTTCGCAATTCCTGCAGCAGGTGCGCGAGCAGGACAGGGCGCATTTTTCGCGCGAACTGCATGACGAACTGGGCCAGAACCTGACCGCCTTGCGCATCGACTTCAACTCCCTGACAAATGATCTGGCGAGCGAAAACCCGGCCATCCTCACGCGCCTCGCCGCCATCGACCAGATGCTTCTGGGCACGGTCGATTCGGTGCGCCGGATCTGTGAGGATCTGCGCCCGGCCATGCTCGACGCCCTCGGTCTGGAAGCGGCGCTGACCTCGTACGTGAAAAATGTTGCCGGGCAGTATGGCTTGGCCTGCGATCTCGAACTGGACCGCGAGGACTACCGTCTGGATGAGCCGACATCGACGGCGATCTTCCGCATCGTTCAGGAGTCGCTGACCAACATCGGCCGGCATGCACATGCCTCGCATGTGATGGTCGCCTTGCAATGCCGCGGGGATCATCTGTTGCTGACCATCGCCGACGACGGCTGTGGCCTGCCGGCAGCAATATGCGGAGAAAGGAAATGTCATGGGCTGCTTGGCATGCGCGAACGCGTGAACATGCTGGGCGGGAGCATCGCCATCGACAGCGCGCCGGGGCGAGGCACACACATCGAAGTCATCATTCCTGGAAGTCAGGGGCTGGCCTCATGATTCGAGTTCTTGTCGCCGACGACCACACCATGGTCCGTGAAGGGCTGAAGCAGATTCTTGCCGCCAGTGGCGACATGATCGTTGCCGGAGAAGCATCCGATGGCACGCAAACGCTGGAAATGGCGTGCGACGGCGATTGGGACGTACTTTTGCTCGACTTGTCGATGCCCGGCCGCAGCGGTGTCGACCTCATCAAGCAGATCAAGAGGAACAAGCCGGAGTTGCCGATCCTGATCCTCAGCATGCACAAGGAGGACGAGTACACGATCCGCACCATTCGCGCCGGTGCGGCCGGCTATCTGTGCAAGGACGGCGCTTCGGAACAACTGCTGACGGCCATCCGCAAGGTGGCGAAAGGCGGGCATTTCATCAGTCCCGAGGTAGCCAGCGATCTGGCCGTCGGCCTGATCCTGAAGTCCGAACAGCAACTGCATAGCCGGCTATCCGATCGGGAACTCCAGATATTTCGCCTGATCACCCGCGGCATCGGCATCAACGACATCGCCCAGAATCTCAACCTGAGCGCCAAGACAGTCAGCACCTACAAGTCGCGCATCCTGCAAAAGATGCAAATGTCCCGCATCACCGACCTGATTCGCTACGGCCTGGAACACGACCTGATCGAGGATGCCGAAGAGGAAGAATGAGTGCTGGGTGTTCAGTCATGGTCATGGTGAAATCCATGGATAACCCCGTCATTCCGGGCTTGTGCCCGGAATGACGGATATATTTTCGGGCATCCGGAATAAGTTCAGACTTCCTGATCCAGTCCGTATTTATTCAGTATTTATAGGAAATTAGT
>NZ_JBMOJE010000127.1:0-13167 GCF_049316945.1 Propionivibrio sp.
CGTCATACCGCGAGAACCGCATAAACACTGCCTCTCACGGTGCCATTTTCCAAGACACCCGTCCTGATTGCCTTTCAGGTCATTGCAAGCAATTCAACTCAAACCAATGCCAGCGCGTATTGAAAATGCTTGGCCTTTCCCGATCAGATCACTATTATTACAAATCCAATACTTAAACTTGGATTTGTAATAATGATCCCGCGACAAGCATGTTCCACGCTTCACCGTCTGGCCAAGGGCTTTCCAGTCCTGGTTCTGACCGGCCCCCGGCAAGCAGGAAAAACAACGCTGGCGCGGCTGGCGTTTGCTGACAAAGCCTATATTTCTCTCGAAAACCCGGATGAGCGGGAGTTTGCCGAGCGCGATCCGAAAGGTTTTTTGCAGCGATTCACGGAAGGCGCAATAGTTGATGAAGTGCAGCGTTGCCCAGCGCTTTTGTCCTGGCTGGGTTGATGATCGCCAGCGCATGGGCGATTTCATTCTGACGGGGTCGCAGCAATTCGAATTGACCACAGGCGTTAGCCAGAGTCTGGCAGGACGCGCCGCACGGGTAGAACTGCTGCCGTTTTCGGCAGGCGAACTGTCCGCCGCAGGGCGCCTGCCTTCACGCCTGGAAACTTGCCTGTGGCAGGGGGGTTATCCGGCTTTGTACGACCGCGATCTTTTACCGGGCGACTGGTTCGCCAACTATGTAGCCACCTATCTCGAACGCGACGTCAGACAACTGCTTGCTGTTCGCGATTTAAGCCAGTTCCAACGCTTTGTCAAAATGTGTGCCGCCCGCTCGGGGCAACTGCTTAATCTGACAGCGCTTGGAGCAGACTGCGGGATTTCTGCAGTGACGGCGCGCGACTGGCTTTCGGTACTGGAAGCGAGTTATCTGGTCTGGCGCTTGCCCCCGCATCACCAGAACTTCGGAAAGCGCCTGGTCAAAACACCCAAGCTCTACTTTCTCGATGTCGGACTCATGGCGTGGCTAATCGGCATCCGTGATGCTCCAACGATAGCGACGCACGCTGCGCGTGGCGCATTGTTTGAAACCTGGGTTATTTCTGAAATGGTCAAGCAACGACTGAATGCCGGAGAACCGATTGATCTCTACTTCTGGCGCGACAATGTCGGCAATGAAATCGATGTGCTGTTTGAAACCCCTGCCGGATTACAAGCGGTGGAAATCAAATCGGGCGCGACATTCGCCTCTGACTGGCCAGGCACAATCTTGAAGTGGAAGACTTTGGTGGGTAACAGCGCTCTTGAGCCGTGGGTCATTTTTGGCGGCGACGGTGATTATTTGCGCCAGGGCTGCCGGGCACGAGGCTGGAAAGAATTTGCACTCACCGCACCGTGAAATAAAACTTTCCCAGACTATGGTTTCCAGTGTTTGTGGATAAGCGTAGCGCATCCACCACCGGTTGAACTATCGGTAGATGCGCTCCGCTTATCCGCCCTAAAAAAGCCACAAGGCTGCGAGGCTTGTCAATGCTTGCTCCCAGCCTGCCATGCCGCGAGAACCTTATAAACACTTACTCTCACGGCATCATACCTCAAGATGCCCGTCCTGCTTGCCTCTCAGGCCGGTTACTATTCCAGATGCCCGACACGATCACCGGAGTTGACCGATTCCATTATTTACAGTCAAATCAGCCTTTGCAATTTTAATGACAACGTCAGCCCGCCAATGAGCAATCAACCCGGCTTTATCGCAGGCTTCCGCAATGCCGGCATTCTGCCGACCGACTCTGAGGAATTGCGCCTGCAGAAATCCCTGCTGATTTTCGCTACCGGCCTGATCAGCTTCGCCTCGATGTTCTGGTTGTTCATCTACTTGCAACTCGGGCCGCAGTTCTCATAGACGGCTCCCTTTGTCTTCCAGTTGCTGCTGGTCGGCAATCTGGTCGTTTACTTGAAAACCCTGAATTTCGACGCTTTTCGTCTAATCCAGCTTTCGCTTTTTCTGTTCATGCCCTTCGTTGCCCAGTGGAGTATGGGCAACTTCATTTCGGCTAGCGGCGTCAGCCTGTGGGCGCTTCTGGCTCCGGTTGGCGCCGTGTTGTTCATTGGCTCCCGTGAAGCGCTGGCCTGGTTTTTTGCCTACCTTTTCCTCACCGCGCTCTCCGGCACCTTTGACTACTACCTCGCCGATTCGCTGATACCCGCTCAACTGAAGGTACCGACGCAGACCACGGTGATCTTCTTCGCCCTTAACTTTGCAGCCGTCTCGACCATTGTTTTCCTGCTCCTGCGCTACTCGGCCATTGAAAAACACAATGCCCAGATGCGCCTCGAAGACGCGCATAGGCAATTGCAGATTGAGCAGGATCGTTCTGAACGCCTGTTGCTCAATATCCTGCCGGGTCCGATTGCCGAACGATTGAAGAACAGCAACCTGACCATTGCCGACGGCTTTGACGATGTTTCCGTGATGTTCGTCGACATCGTGAACTTTACCCGGATTGCCGAGGGGCTGAGCCCGCAGCAGGTGTTTTCAATGCTCAACAAGATTTTTTCGTCGTTTGACGAACTCGCCGAAAAGTTCGGACTGGAGAAGATCAAGACGATCGGCGATGCCTATATGGTCGCCGGTGGCTTGAACGATGAACGCAGCGATTATTCGGAAGCACTGGTCGACATGGCGCTGGAGATGCGCGTTCTTCTGCAACGCGACTTCAAGGTCAACCAGATGCATCTCGAAGTGCGTATCGGCATCGGCATCGGCACCGGCCCGGTTGTGGCCGGCGTCGTCGGCAAAAAGAAATTCATTTACGACCTGTGGGGCGACACCGTAAATATTGCCAGCCGCATCACCAGCGAAGGCGTTCCCGTCATGGTACAGGTCGACGAATCGACTTACCGCCGATTACAAGAACGCTTTGATTTCCACGACCCGCAAACGATTTACCTCAAGGGCAAGAGCAATATGGTCGTCTACCGGGTAATCGGCCGCAAGCCGGTGTGAGAGCTTGTGAAAATATCAAGAATCCACAGCCGCGCCACCAAGTTGCCGCAACTCGAAACAAACCTGGCCTGCCACATTGCTGGCCAGCCGTAATTCGTAGCCGTAGCCTTCGGCCTGTCTTGCCGCGTGGTAGAGCCCGATGCCGAGTCCGTTCTCCGAAGGCACCGGTGCGCGCAGCAGTTGATTGATAAGTTCCTCGCGCACCACACTGCCGCTGTCACAAACACGCAACAGCCCCGCGTCGGCCGCAAGCGTTACGCACACAACCAGACGGCTCTCGGCCTGGCGCTTGAACAGCGCGTTTTGCAGGAGATTGTCCGCCACGCTGTCAAAAAGCGCCGACGGCAGACGAGCCGCGTGATTGAACACGTCCGCGGTGAAAACAATGTCGTCATGGGCATAACGCTGCTGGAGCGCCGCACACCAGACGTCGGCATCAACCAGCTCGTCCAGCCCGCCCACCCCGGCCGCCTCACCCTGTGGCGTCTGTGGGGACTGCAGCTTCTCCAAAGTCTGGTGCAGACGTTGGGTAATCCGCGGCAACTGCCGCTTGATCATCTGATTCAGAAGCTCACCGTCCGTGTCGCCCGGCGCCTGCGCCATGAAACAGAGATTGTTCAACGACTGCAGCAGATTTTTCACTTCGTGCGTCAATCGGGCGCCGGTCTCATGCACAGCCCGCAGGTAACTCATCTGCTGCAACTCGCGGGCGCGCTGCTTGGCGATGTAATACTCGTTGGTCAATTGCGCCAGCAAATGGAAATGCCAAAGCAGCGAGGGGCTCAATTTGTGCCGAGTATAAAGGGTCAATAGCAGCGGCTGATTGGGGAAATCGTGGCGAAAATTCGACACCTGGCCAAAGCTGCCCGACCCCGCTTCCGCCCCGCTGGCAGGCACCCAGGCTCCCCCGGCCACCCAGGGCAGTTCAAGCATGCGCTCAAATGCTTTGAACAAAAACTTGTCGGGATCAGTTTCAGCCTCGGCACATTCCATCAACCGCTGCAGCCAGGTCTCAAAGGGCAAGCCGATGGTCAGCAGATAGCGCGAAAGAAACACGCCGATACCGCTGAAACCGGGACGTGGATTCCACGCCCAGGCGATCAGCAACAGGATGGCAGCGATCGAAACCAGCGTCTTGAAAACGGCATCGATATACAACGACTGCCGCAACAACATGAACGCCAGGCTGCCGAGCACCAGCACCGAAATCAGCAGAAAGATGAAAAGACTGTAGAAAAAATCAACCATGCCGCCTTTCGGCAGGCGAATCTCGCGCGGACGCTGCATCAGCAGCATGGCAACGAAAATGAGCGGCGCCGCCCAGGCAAACTGGTTATCCAGCGACGGGCCAATCAGCGCCGCATCCGGCACCACTTTCGGCACCAGCCAGACCAGCAGTGCAGTGAGCAGATAGGCGAAAGCCAGCAGGTAGAAAATGCGCGTCGACCGATGCCCGAGCAGCAACACCCGGCCGCCCAGCATGGCCGCCAGAACGACCACCCAGAGAATCAGCAACCACCAGCTGAATAACCACACGCCGCCGGCAAGAACCAGCGCGATCGAAAACAGGGTGCTGGGGTCGAGTTTCCGCTCGGTCTGAATGAACGGCTGCCAGAGCATGAACAGGCCGACGTCGACCAGCCAGCACATCAGGCCAACGGCCGTATTCGCCCCGGCCAGCAGGGTCAGATGCAGAACCGCCAGCAGAGCGACCAGCACCCAGCGCTGCCGAACCCTCACAAAGCTGCCGATCCGCCATAACGGCGTCATGACTGGACTCCGGCAAATGACAGAAGCGTGGCATTAAAACTCCGGGGCAGTTCAATGCTCGACAGACATGTCGAAAAATCGACATGTTTTCGCCAAAAATAGCCGATATTTCCACGAAAAATATGGCACATAACCTGCTTATGAATGGCTATCACTAACGGCATAGCTGGGAGAATAAAATGAACAGGCAACAATCGGGTTTCACACTGGTAGAAATTGCCATTGTACTCGTCATCATCGGGCTGCTGCTCGGCGGGGTGCTGAAGGGGCAAGAGTTGATCAATAGCGCGAAGGCGAAGAATTTGGCTAACGACTTCCGCACCGTTCCTATTTTTATTTATGGGTACCAAGACAAATTCAAGCGCTTACCAGGCGATGACGATTCTCCAAATGCATCTCGCTTCCCAGACTACAAAAAGGCGACTCTAGCTGGCCAGACACAAAAGAATGGAACTATTGAAGGCATTTGGAATTCCACGGATGTGACTAGCGAGAATGTACTGTTTTGGCAACATGTTCGTGGTGTTGGCTTAGCCGCTGGCTCTACTGACTTCTCGGACACCACAAAAGCGAGCCTCCCGAGCAATGCAGAAGGAGGGAAGATTGGCATACAAATGACCCCGCCTATAACTGGCATGTCAGGAACTTATTACCTGTGCTCGGAAAACATCAACACCAAGATCGCGCAACAACTTGACACAACAGTGGATGATGGCAAACCTGATTCAGGAACAATGCGCGCGCAAGCCAAATTCGACGACACCGAAGCAGGAGATAAGTCATGGCCGGCATCCGGCTCAGTTATAGTGTGCATGTCTATGTAACTTTCTCCAACGCAATGGCATTCTAGCCCGCTTCGGCGGGCTTTTCGTTTCACCCCTTGAGCAGCCTTCCCTCGGCACTGACCAGCGCCCCCGGCACACCAAGCAGCACCACCACGTCGTTGGCCTCGAACCGTATCTCTGCCGAGGGTTCCAGCGTCTTGATATTGCGCCGCCGGATGGCCGTCACTTCGACCCCTTTGTCGCCGACTGCGAGTTCGCCCAGCGTCTTGCCGATGGCGTAAGCGCCATCGCCCAGCGAAACGGAGCGCAGGCGCGGTTCGTCGCCTTCGTGCACGTTCTCTTCATGATCGCTTTCGCCGTGGAAGAAACCGCGCAAGGTGCGGTAGCGGGCCATCCTTGTCCTGCGAAAATGCTTGATGACGCGATTGATCGGCACGCCGGCGTGGATCAGCGCATGCGAGGCCAGCATCATCGCCGCTTCCAGCGCTTCCGGAACGACCTCGGCGGCGCCGGCACGCTGCAGGCGATCGAAATCCTTTTCGTCGTAGGCGCGCACAACCACCGGCAAGCCCGGCCTCAACTCGCGAACCTGACGCAGCACCCGTTCGGCGGCGCGCATATCAATGAACGAAACGATCAGCACGCTGGCGCGGTTGATCCCGGCCACGACCAGGGTTTCGCGCCGGGTGGCGTCGCCATAGACAACGTTCTCACCGGCGGCTGCGGCTTCACGCACGCGGTCCGGGTCGAGGTCGAGGGCTACGTAGGAAACTCCTTCGTGCGCCATGAAGCGCGCCAGATACTGTCCGCTGCGCCCAAAGCCGCAAATCACGGCGTGCTTTTCGGTGCTCAGGGTGCGCGCTGCAATGGAGGTCAATTGCAATGAGCGCATCAACCATTCGTTGGCGGCAAAGCGCAACACCAGGCGGTCGCTGTAGAGCACGATGATCGGGGCGATCAGCATGGAAATCACCAACGCCGCCAGTATCACTTGCACCATCAGCGATGGTGCCACGCCGTACTGCCGGATCTCGGATAGCAGGACAAAGCCGAACTCGCCGCCGGCACACAGCCACAAGCCGGAACGCATGGCCGCACCGCTGAATGATCCGAACAACCGCGACAAGCCGTAGATCAGCGCAAATTTCACGACTAGCAGGGCGACCAATACAGCCAGCACCAGCCAGAAATTGGAGAATACCAGCGACAGGTCGAGCATCATGCCGACAGTAACGAAGAAGAGGCCGAGCAGCACGTCGCGGAAGGGTTTGATGTCTTCTTCGACCTGATGCCTGAACTCGGTCTCCGAAATCAGCATCCCGGCGACGAAGGCGCCGAGCGCCAGAGACAGGCCGACCGCTTCGGTCAGCCAGGCCAGCCCGAGGGTGACGAACAGCACGTTGAGCACGAAAAGTTCGGCCGACTTGCCGTGCGCGACGATAAAAAACCACTTGCTGAGAAGACGTTTGCCGAGCAGGAAAACCGGGGCCAGCAGCGCTATCGCCTTGAGCAGGGCGATGCCCATGGTCACCGCCATCTGCTCCGGCGACTGCGAGAAGGAAGGAATCAGGATGAGCAGCGGGACCACCGCGAGATCCTGGAATAGCAGCACGCCCATGACTTCGCGGCCGTGCGGTGCGTCGAGTTCGATCCGCTCGCTGAGCAATTTGGTCAGCACCGCGGTCGACGACATCGCCAGCACACCGCCGATCGCCACTCCCGCCTGCCACGACAATCCCAGGAGGGATACCACGCCGGTCACGGCGGCAAGCGTTACCGCCACCTGCATGAAGCCGAGCCCGAAAACGATGCGCTTCATGGCCATCAGCTTTGACAGGGAAAATTCGAGGCCGATCGAGAACATCAGGAAGACGACACCGAATTCGGCCAGATAATGCGCACCGGCAAGCCCTTCGAGCAGATTGAAGGCATGCGGCCCGATCAGCGTGCCGACCAGCAGATAGCCGAGGATGGGCGGGAGATTCAGGTGCCGGAAAATAATAACCGACAGAACCGAGGCACCCAGCAACATCAGAATGATCGGTAGAGTTTCCATTGCTTCAGCTTACATCCAAAAATTATCACTCACTACTTCGTATCACCCAGAAGTGCCGTCAATAGGCGATCCATGGACTCCATGCCGCGAGACCCGCATGAACAGTGGCTCTCACGGCATGCCATCCCAAGATGCCCGTCCTGCTTGCCGCGCAGCTTTGGTCGTGCCGTTGCTCGGTTGCTATTTCATGGTAGAGAAGCGGCGGAATCAGGGCGCCCAAGGCTTCTGTTATACTTGGCCGAATCATAACCGCTACCCGCCCATGAACCAAATCCAGCCATCTCCGAAGGCTCTCGACCTGGCGCGACAGGTGCTACGTATCGAAGGCGATGCCGTTCTGGCGCTGGCCAGGCGTATCGACGACACCTTTCTGGCAGCGCTGTCACTCATTCTCAATTGCCATGGTCGCGTTATCGTCAGCGGCATGGGCAAATCCGGACACATCGGACGCAAGATCGCCTCGACGCTATCCAGTACCGGAACGCCGGCCTATTTTGTCCACCCCGCCGAAGCCAGTCACGGTGACCTCGGGATGATTACCTCGGCCGATGTCTTGATTGCCCTCTCCAACTCGGGTGAAAGTGCAGAATTGCTGAACATCCTGCCGTCAATCAAACGTCAGGGCGCCAAGCTGATCGCCATGACCGGCAACCCGCACTCCTCGCTTGCCCGCGACGCCGATGTTCACCTCGACGCCGGTGTCGCACAGGAAGCCTGCCCACTCAACCTGGCGCCAACGGCCAGCACGACCGCCGCACTGGCACTGGGCGATGCGTTGGCGGTGGCCTTGCTTGATGCCCGTGGATTCGGTGCCGAGGACTTTGCGCGCTCGCACCCCGGCGGCTCGCTCGGTCGTCAACCGCTCTCCCGTATTCGTGATGTGATGCGCACCGGTGACGCCATCCCCACCGTCTTTCCGGATACCCGGGTGGCCGAAGCCACCCGGGAAATCTCTCGCGGCGGTATCGGCATGACGGTGGTCATCACCCCTGAACGCGAGGTTCTTGGCGTATTCACCGACGGCGACCTGCGCCGCGCCATTGTCAACAATCTCGACCTGAAAGCTCTGACCGTGAGTGACGTCATGAGCGGCAAGCCGCGTCTGATCGGCCCGGGCAAACTGACTGTCGAAGCGGTCGAGATGATGGAAAAACACAAGATCAACCAGATTCCCGTCGTCGATGAGAATGACCGATTGATTGGCGCACTCAATATGCACGACCTCTTCCAGGCTAAAGCCATCTGATGGAATTTACCGACGAAATCAAGGCGCGTGCGAGCCGTCTCAAACTGATGGCCTTCGACATCGACGGGGTTCTGACCGACGGCGCACTTTTTTATACCGACGATGGCATCGAGATCAAAGCCTTCAATACGCGCGACGGGCTTGGCCTGAAGATGCTGCAGAAAGCCGGCATCAGCGTGGCCATCATCACCGGCCGCAAAGCACGCTGTGTCGAGTCGCGCATGAGGAATCTGGGCATCGACCTCCTGTACCAGGGTATCGAAAACAAATGGGAGACGATGCAGACCCTGCTGACCAGGCTCGGCATCAGCGCCGACGAGGCCGGATACATGGGCGACGACATCGTCGATCTGCCGGTGATGAACGCCTGCGGCTTTTCGGCCACGCCGGCGGACAGCCATGCGCTGGCCTTGCAATACGCCCGACTGATTTCCAGCAAGCCCGGCGGCCACGGCGCCGTACGTGAAGTCTGCGAGTTCATCCTCGACGCCCAGGACAAGCTTGATGATGCACTCGCACCCTATCTGCCGGTACCCGGACAATGAAAAACTGGGGCAGCGCCCTCTTTCCGCTGAGCATTCTGCTGGCCTTGACCGCCCTGACCTTCTGGCTGCGCTACGCGACCGAGATGCCGGAGGAACGGCGCGATGGAAAAAACCGTCACGACCCCGATTACATCATCACGGATGCCACCCTGCGCAAGCTGGATCAGACCGGGCGGCTGAAATATACGCTGATCGCTGCCGATATCCGGCATTATCCGGACAACGACAGCACCGACTTGACCAAGCCGAACCTTGTTTATCTGCACGCCAGCAGACCCACCGTAACCATGAGCGCGGACCGTGGACACATCAGCGAAGACGGCGAGCAGGCCGATTTTTCCGGCAACGTCCGCATCCACCGTGCAGCGACGGCGAAAGACGAAGCGATGATCGCCACGATGCCCCAACTCACCGTCCTGCCGGACGAAGAAAAGGCCTACACCAAGAGCCCGGTGCTGATCACTCAGGGGCAATCCTGGGCCAAAGGCGTCGGTATGCAGGTCGACAACCGGGCGCAGACCTATGTACTTGAATCTCAAGCCTTCGCTGTCCTGGAAAGCTCACACGCCAAAAAGAAGAAGCCATGATGCCAAAATTTCGTTACCTCTTTGCCTCCTGCCTGCTGATCGCATTCTCGCTGCCGGCCTGCGCCGAAAAAGCGGATCGTGAAAAGCCGATCAATATCGAAGCCGACCGCATCAGCATGGATGATGTCAAGAAGGTGCAGATCTTCGAAGGCAACGTGATCCTGAATCAGGGAACGCTGCAGATTCGCACCAATCGTCTGGTCGTCACGCAAGATGCCGACGGCTTCCAGAAAGGGGTAGCCACCGGCGGTGCCAACGGCTTGGCACGTTTCCGGCAGAAGCGCGAAGGGGTCGAAGAATATGTCGAAGGCGAAGGCGAACGCATAGAGCATGATGCGCGTGAAGAAAAAACCCAGTTTTTTGTTCGTGGCTGGGTGAAGAGCGGACAGGATGAAGTTCGCGGACACTACATTTCCTATGACGCACTAACCGAGAAGTATCTGGTCACCAACGCCGGCGGCGAGACCAAGAGTGCCGTCGGTTCCGCACAAGCCCGGGTGCGCGCCATCATCCAGCCCAAAGGCAAGAACGCGACTCCAGAGGATAGCAAAGGCGATCCGCTGATGCTCAAACCGTCCGCAACCGTAACGCCAAAGTAATGCCAAACATTGGTTTCAGTACCCCTGAAAATTAAATTGGTGCACTGCATCAAAAAAGACTTGACAGCGCTGTTTGCGCCCTTATAATTCGTTTTATGGTGCAGTGCAGCAAGTCACTTGACTTGTTAAACATTGCACATGACCACGTTTAACTTAAGGAGAAATACCATGTTTACGACCCCTGAACAATTTACTGCTGCCAACAAAGCCTCCGTTGATGCCCTTCTGTCCCTCGCCAACACCGCCCTGTCCAGCGCCGAACGTATCGCCGCATTGAACCTGAACACTGCCCGCTCGCTGCTTGAAGACGGCGTGAACAACGCCAAAGCAATTCTGGGCGCCAAAGACCCGCGTGAAGCCGTGACCTTGTCGGTTGCGCAAGCTCAGCCTGCCGTTGAACAGATCGTTGGCTACAACCGTAGCCTCTACGAAATTTCGGCGCAATCGAAAGAAGAAGTGGCAAAGCTGCTGGAAAGC
The DNA here is from genome assembly GCF_049316945.1 of Propionivibrio sp. Taxonomy (GTDB): domain Bacteria; phylum Pseudomonadota; class Gammaproteobacteria; order Burkholderiales; family Rhodocyclaceae; genus Propionivibrio. Next base: position 11,022 of record NZ_JBMOJE010000127.1, read on the forward strand.
CAGTTCGGCGACTTCCAGAAGCAGGTTTCCAGCCTCATGGAAAAGGCCGCCAAGAACGCTCCGGCTGGTTCTGATGTTGCCGTTGCTGCCGTCAAATCAGCGATCGAAGCCGCCAGCTCAGCTTTCAACAGCATGAAGAACGTTGTCAAGCAAGCATCGGAAATTGCTGAAGCCAACATCGCTACGGCGAGCAATGCGACGGTCAATGCCGCAGCCGCCGGCAAGAAAAAGTAATAACCTGATTGTCTGATTCTCGCGCCTGAGCGCAGTGGCCGGCCGCAAGGCTGGGCAAGAAAACGAAACCCCGTCAGCGGGGTTTCGTCGTTTTCAGGCAGTGCTGAATCCTGAACAGGCAAGAAATTAAAACGGTTCTCTGTGTTAAATGAGGTTTTCAGGTTCCAATTGACTGACGACTACGGCCACCCGGAAAAAACCCGATCATGTTCCGCTCGCTCAATACCCCGGCTCTGTGGGCCGTGACGCTCTCCGCCGCCGGCATCCTGATGGTGACCATGGGTGCGCGCCAGTCGCTCGGCCTCTTTCTGGCGCCGCTCGATAGCAGCACCGGCCTTGGCATCGCCTCGATAAGTCTGGCCATGGCCGTCGGGCAGTTCATGTGGGGTGCGGTGCAGCCAATAGCCGGCGCCGTGGCCGACCGTTACGGGCCGGGGCGCGTGCTGCTCGGCGGCCTGTTGCTGCTGGCGCTCGGCAGTGCCATGACGCCTTTCATGAACAGCACCTGGGGGCTGATCTTTTCACTCGGGCTGCTCTCGGCCGTCGGTTCGGGTGCCGGCAGTTTCTCGGTGCTGATCGGCGCTGCAACCAACCGCTTGCCGCTTGAGGCTCGTGGTGCGGCGTCGGGGGTGATCAACGCCGGCGGATCTTTCGGGCAGTTCATTTTTGCCCCCATTCTGCAGAAGCTGATTCAGACCATGGGCTTGATGGGCGCGCTGTGGACGCTGGCGGCGATGACACTGGCGGCGCTGCCGCTGATCCGGGTGGTATCTCGGCCGCTTGATCACGGGCACAAAATCACTGCCGCGGCTGGGCCCGGTCTGCGACGCAGCGTGCAGGAGGCATTGGCCGATCGCAGCTATCTGCTACTGCATGCCGGTTTCTTCACCTGTGGCTTCCACATCGCCTTTCTCGTCACTCACCTGCCAGGCGAGGTCAATCTTTGCGGTCTGCCACCCTCGGTGGCGAGCTGGTCGCTGGCGATTATCGGGCTGGCCAACATTTTCGGCAGCCTTTACGCTGGCGCCTGTGTCTCTCGTTACCGCAGCAAATACGTGCTTTTCTGGATGTATGCGTCGCGCGCGGTAATGATCGCGCTCTATCTGCTTGCACCGCGAACCGATCTGACTTTCTATATCTTTGCCGCCGGCCTCGGCTTTACCTGGCTGGCCACCGTACCACCGACCGCAGCCATTGTCGGCAAACTGTTTGGTGTGCGCTACCTCGGAACGCTGTTCGGCCTGACCTTGCTCTCGCACCAGATTGGCGGCTTTCTCGGCGCCTGGCTAGGCGGATTGTCAATCACGCGCTTCGGCGACTATTCGTGGATGTGGTACGCAGACATGGTGCTGGCGGGTATCGCCGCGCTGGTCAATCTGCCGATCCGCGAGGCGCCGGTGTTTGTGCCGGCTATTGCTGAGGCCTGAGCGCTCGTGAAAATATCAAGAATCCACCGCAGAGGCGCAGAGGGAACGCAAAGGAACCCGATGTTTTTAAAGGTCTTCTCTGCGGTTGGTGTTCAGTCATTTCTTCACAAGCTCTGATACATGAAATCCTTCCACTCCGAATTCGTCACATTGCGCGAGCGTCGCTATAACGTCCGCATCTGGGGCGATCACGACGCGCCGACACTCTTCTTCCTGCATGGCTGGGGCGATGTCAGCGCCTCGTTTCAGTTCGTCGTCGATGCATTGCAAGGTAACTGGCGCATCATCGCGCCGGACTGGCGCGGATTTGGTCAGTCGCAATGGAACGAAGGCGCTTACTGGTAGCCAAACCGAAAGAAATTAATGCCGACCCGCAGAACTATCCATATTCCGTAAGTTGTATTGTCGTATTTGGCTCTTATCTGACGGATAAGGCGGCGTAAATAAATAAACATATCAAGTTTGCGCTATTACGTTCGGTCTGA